>JBOGEB010000016.1:0-36730 GCA_050743125.1 Egibacteraceae bacterium | reverse complement strand
TTCACCGTTTCAACCTTCGTCGTGGTGCCCAACTCCTCAGCCGCCGCTCGCCATGCGGCCTCGTCGAGGTCGATCACGGTCCGCGCCATGCGAACTCCTTCCACGTCGAAGATATCGTCATCTTCGCGCAATGATATACGGCCCGAAGTGGTTGGCCGCGCCAGCGCAGCGGTCGACGGCCGCGATCCCTGAAACCCGGACACGCTCACCGTAAGGATCCGGGTTGAAATAACGTTGTCGTTTGGCGGTGTCCGCCCTTGTGGCCAGGATTCGTCACGCATGCGTGACGAACCCTGGCCATATGACGATTCCTGGCCACAGCGCTGACACGCGTCACGCACGGTCAGAATGGGCTGCTCACGATGACGCTGGGTCAGCTGCAGGCGGACGCGGCGGGGGTCACTGCGACCAGCAGCCGGCACGCGCTCGAGGCGTGCGGCACCGGCGCGCTGCGTCACTGCACATCGGGAAACAGCAACGTTATGTATGCCCAAGCTCTAAGGATCAAGCGGTATGCGGGACTTGCTCGGCGTCCCAGTCAGCATCCGCGCCCTGCGGCACCACGCGGCGTCCCAGCTACTGACCGGCGGGGTCGACCTGCGCACGGTCGCCGGCCGCCTCGGACACGCCGGCGGCGGTGCCATGACCCCGAAGGTCTACACCCATTTCCTGCCCACGCCAGACCAACGCGCGTCCGAACTCTGGCGCGCTCCGTGCTCGCGAGCCAGCTCCCGCCCTGGGCCAGCGGCGTGGCCATTCGCGCGTCGGCGATGCGGTAAACGCCATGGCTGCCGTGGCGTGTTCCCGGTTACGGCAGGTGCAGTGGGCGGGCCAGCGGCACACCGGGGCGGTAGGCGAGGTGGCGGTAGGACGGGGCGTCGAGGACGGCCAGGTCCGCGCGGGCGCCGACACCGAGGTGTCCGATGTCGTCCCGTTGCAGCGCGGCCGCGCCCCCGGCGGTCGCGGCCCAGACCGCCTCGGCCGGCGTCATCCGCAGCTCGCGGACCGCCAGCGCCACGCAGAACGCCATCGACGACGTGAAGCAGCTGCCCGGGTTGCAGTCGGTGGCCAGCGCGAGCGTCGCGCCGGCGTCGAGCAGCCGCCGGGCGTCCGGGTATGGGGAGCGGGTGGCGAACTCGACCCCGGGCAGCAGGGTGGCGACGGTCGCGCCGCCCGCGAGCGCCTCGACGTCGGCATCGGTGAGGTGCGTGCAGTGGTCCGCGCTGGCCGCGCCCAGCTCCACTGCCAGCCGCACGCCCGGCCCGGCCGAGAGCTGGTTCGCGTGCACCCGCAGCCCGAGGCCCGCGTCGAGGCCCGCCTCGAGGACGGCCCGGCTCGCTTCGCCGTCGAAGGCGTGCGGTGACGCCGGCTCGCAGAAGACGTCGATCCAGCGGGCGTATGCAGCGCAGGCGGCGAGCATCGGCCCGGTCACGAGATCGACGTAGGCGTCGGCGCGCCCCGCGTACTCCGGCGGCACGACATGGGCGCCGAGGAACGTGGTCTCCGCCGTCACCTCCCGCGCCAGGCGCAGCGTGCGCGCCTCGTCGTCCACGGTCAGCCCGTAGCCGCTCTTGACCTCCACCGTCGTGGTGCCCTGGGCGCGCAGCTCGGCCACCAGCGCCCGCAGGCGCGCGCGCAGCTCGTCGTCGCTGGCCGCCCTGGTGGCCCTGACGCTGGAGACGATGCCGCCGCCGTCGTAGCGAGCACCGGCCATGCGGGCCTCGAACTCCGCCGCACGATCGCCCGCGAACACGAGGTGGGTGTGGCTGTCGATGAACCCGGGCAGCACCGCGCGGCCGCCGAGGTCGATGCGCTCACCGGCGTCCGGCGCCCGCCGGGCAGGGCCGACCCAGGCGACGTCGCCGCCGGCGACGACCAGCGCCGCGTCCGTGACGATGCCCAGCGGCCCCTCACCGAGCGACGGGTCGTTGGTGACCAGCTCGCCGATACCCGTGACCAGCGTGCTCACCGGTTTTCCCACAGCGGTGCGATGGCCTGCCGAAGCAGCGGGCCGACGTCGCCGAGGACGTGCCGGCCGCCGGTCACGACGACACGGCCGTCGACGACGACGGTCTGGACATCGGCGGCACTGGCGGCCATCACCGCCTGCGCCGGTTCGGCGCCGGCGGTTCGCGGGCTGTCCAGCGCGACCGCGACGAGATCTGCGCGCTGCCCCGGCGCGATGCGTCCCGCGTCGTGCCAGCCGAGCGCCCGGTGCCCGGCGACGGTCAGGGCGTCGAGGAGGTCAGCCGGCGTGAACCGGCCGCGCCGGCCGGTGGCGAGCCGCTCGTGCGACTCCAGCAGCCGCGCCTCGGCGAACAGGTCGGTGATCGCGTGCTGGTCGCTGCCGAGGCAGAGCGGCGACCCGGCGTCGCGCAGCCGGCGGAACGGGCCGATGCCGTCGGCGAGGTCGGCCTCGGTGCTGGGGCAGCCGCAGACCGTCGTGCCGGAGCCGCCGAGCAGCGTGACGTCGCCGCCGGACAGGTGGGTGGCGTGCACGGCGGTGGTCGTGGGCGCGAGCAGGCCGTGCTCCGCCAGCAGCGCGGTGGGGCTGCGGCGGTAGAAGGCCTGGCACGCCTCGTTCTCACGGGGCTGCTCCGACACGTGCACGTGCAACGGCCGTCCCCGGGCGGCCTCGGCGACCGCCGCCAGCTGGTCGGCCGGGACGGCGCGCACCGAGTGGACGGCAGCACCGACCCGCAGGCCCTCCCGCCACGGCAGGTCGGCGAGCCGGCCCGCCCACGACTCGACGTCTGTGTCGGAGAACCGCATCTGTACCTCGTCGAGGGGCGTGTGCCCGTCGACCTCGAGCCCGCCAGCGAGGTAGCAGGCGTCGAGCAGCGTCAGCCGCACCCCCGCGTCGGACGCGGCCTGCGCCAGCGCCTCGGACATCGCGTTCTCCTCGGCGTACCGGCGGCCTCCCGGAGCGTGGTGCAGGTAGTGGAACTCGCCGACGCAGGTGACGCCAGCGAGCGCCATCTCCGCGTAGGCGGCCCGGGCCAGTGCCAGGTAGGAGTCCGGGTCGAGGCGCGCGGCGACCGCGTACATCGCCTCCCGCCACGTCCAGAACTCACCGCCCCGGTCGTGCGTGCGACCGCGGAGCGCCCGGTGGAACGCGTGCGAGTGGGCGTTGGCGAACCCCGGCAGGACGAGCCCGGCCAGCCGGTGGTCCCGGGCCTGTGGTGTCGCGGAGATCTCGACGCCGCTGATCGTGCCGCCGTCCACGACGACGCGCACCGCCGGCTGCAGACCGGACGGCAGCCAGGCGTGCTCGCACCAGAACGCCGTCACGCGAGCGCCTCCACGACTCGCACCAGGGGTGTGGCCTGCTCGCCGAGCACCGATCTCGGATGGCGTCGTCAGCCGGCCAGCCAGTTCTCGACAGACAGATCCGGGACTCGCGCGAAGTGGCGCAGGCTGCCGGTGACAAGCGTCAGCTCGCGAGACAGCGCGATGCACGCGATCCGCAGATCAAGTTCGGCAAGCGGGCGACCCTCCGACTCGAGGCGGGCGCGTAGCGGCCCATACACCTCGGCCGCGGCCTCGTCGAACGGAAGGATCACCTGGGCGCGCTCGATCACGTCCCGAACCTTCATGGTCAATGATGCGCTGCCCCGCCGTGCCGCCCCGTACAGCAGCTCGCCGAGGGTAATCGCGGTGGTGAACTGGTCGTCGGGTGACAGCCGCGCGAGGCGCCGGATCAGATGGAGCGGAGGGTCGCGTTTGATGACGGCGCTGAGCACGTCCGTGTCGAAGCAGTACATCAGCCAAGGTCTGGCGCGGGGCGGTCGACCGCAGCCCGTCGTAACTGGGAGAGCTCTTCAACAAAAGCGTCCTGATCGTCCCACTCGGCGAGCGCACCTGCGAACGCCGCAAGGCCAAGAGGAGGATCACGCGGCGCCTCGGCAAGCAGCCGGTCAGGAGCTACCAGAGCAACTGTGGGTTTCCCACGGCGGCACACAATGAAGCGCTCCCCACGCCCCACACGCTCGATCAATTCGGAGAACCGACGCTTTGCCTCGGCAACGCTCAGCGATTCCACCATCATCTGACCTTCTGTCATATGCACATGCTTATGCCACGGTGACATCTTGCTTGCGCAGGGGCAACCATCCGTGCATCGACGAAGCGACGCTGGCGCGGGTCGGCAAGCGCGCGGCTGTGGTGACGCCTGGCAGGCTGGGGCCATATGCGGTCAGGCGTCACCGTGACCCCGCGCTCGATCACGCGCGTCCGCCCGGATGCTGCTGGCGCATCGGGACGCGGACGCCGCGCTCGGCGGCGACCCGCTCGGCCAGCTCGTAGCCGGCATCGACGTGCCGGATGATCCCCATGCCGGGGTCGTTGCGGAGCACCCGCTCCAGCTTGGACGCGGCCAGCTCGGTGCCGTCGGCGACGGTGACCTGCCCGGCGTGGATGGACCGGCCGATGCCGACACCGCCACCGTGATGGATCGACACCCAGGTCGCGCCGGAGGCGGTGTTGACCAGCGCGTTGAGCAGCGGCCAGTCGGCGATCGCGTCGGAGCCGTCGGCCATCGCCTCGGTCTCGCGGTACGGCGAGGCGACGGACCCGCAGTCGAGGTGGTCCCGGCCGATCACGATGGGGGCGCGCAGCTGGCCGGAGGCCACCAGGTCGTTGAACCGCAGCCCCGCGCGGTCGCGCTCGCCGTAGCCCAGCCAGCAGATCCGGGCCGGCAGGCCTTGGAACGCGACCCGTTCGCCGGCCGCGCGGATCCAGCGCTGCAGGTGGTCGTCGTCCGGGAACTCCTCGAGCACCGCGCGGTCGGTGGCGGCGATGTCCCGCGGGTCGCCGCTGAGGGCGACCCAGCGGAACGGGCCCTTGCCCTCGCAGAACAGCGGCCGGATGTAGGCCGGCACGAACCCGGGGAAGGCGAATGCCCGGTCGAACCCGCCGAGCCGGGCCTCGTCCCGGATCGAGTTGCCGTAGTCGAAGACCTCCGCGCCGGCGTCACCGAACCCGACCATCGCGGCGACGTGTTTGGCGATCGAGGCGCGGGCCCGGGCCGTGAACGCTTCGGAGTCGGCTTGCGCGTACGCGTGCCAGTCGGCCATGTCGACGCCCTCCGGCAGGTAGCTGAGCGGGTCGTGCGCGGAGGTCTGGTCGGTGACGACGTCGACCTCGACGCCGCGGCGCAGCAGCTCGGGCAGCACGGTGGCGCAGTTGCCGACCAGACCGACGGAGCGCGCCGTGTGGTCGTTCTTCGCCTGCTCGCACCGGGCGATCGCGTCGTCCAGGTCGCGGGCCAGCTCGTCGAGGTAGCGGTGCTCGATCCGGCGGCGCAGCCGGCGCTCGTCGACGTCGACGATCAGGCAGACGCCCGCGTTGAGGGTGACCGCCAGCGGCTGCGCGCCTCCCATGCCGCCGCAGCCGCCCGTCACCGTCAGGGTCCCGGCCAGGCTGCCGCCGAACCGCTTGGCGGCGACGGCCGCGAAGGTCTCGTACGTGCCCTGCAGGATTCCCTGGGTGCCGATGTAGATCCACGACCCGGCGGTCATCTGCCCGTACATCGTCAGGCCGAGCTGCTCGAGCCTGCGGAACTCCGGCCAGGTGGCCCAGTCGCCGACGAGGTTGGAGTTGGCGATGAGCACCCGCGGTGCCCACTCGTGCGTGCGCATCACCCCGACCGGGCGCCCGGACTGCACGAGCATCGTCTCGTCGTCACCGAGGGTGGACAGCGTGCGCACGATCGCGTCGAAGCTGCGCCAGTCGCGGGCCGCGCGCCCGGTGCCGCCGTAGACGACGAGGTCGTCCGGGCGCTCGGCCACCTCCGGGTCGACGTTGTTCTGCAGCATCCGCAGCGGCGCCTCGGTCTGCCAGCTGCGCGCGGTCAGCGTTGTCCCACGGGGGGCGCGGACCGGTCGTGCTCCCTCCATCGTTCGCTCCGTTTCTCGAGGTCGGACTGCGCGGCGGCTCACTTCAGGGGCAGGTGGGTGGCGGTGATGAGGCTGCCGTCGCGGACCAGCCTCACCACCGTGTCGATCTCAGGTGCCAGGAACCGGTCGGGGCCGGGCCCGCCGACCCCGGCCGCGCGGACGGCGTCCCGCACCGCCCGGGTGGCCGGCGCGGGCTGCAGCGGCGCCCGCAGGTCCAGCGCCCGCGCGGCGGTGAGGATCTCGATCGCGAGCACCCGGGTGAGTCCGTCGACCGAGCGGCGGAGCTTGCGCGCGGCCGCCCAGCCCATCGAGACGTGGTCCTCCTGCATCGCGCTGGAGGGGATCGAGTCGACGCTGGCGGGCACGGCGAGCCGCTTGAGCTCGCCGGTGATCCCGGCGGCGGTGTACTGGGCGATCATGTGCCCGGAGTCGACCCCCGGGTCGTCGGCCAAAAACGGCGGAAGCCCCTGGTTGCGGGAGGCGTCGAGGGACCGGTCGGTGCGCCGCTCGCTCATGCTCGCGACGTCCGCGGCGGCGATCGCGAGGAAGTCGAGGACGTAGCCGACCGGGGCGCCGTGGAAGTTGCCGTTCGACTCCACCCGCCCGTCGATGGTCACGACCGGGTTGTCGATGGCGGCGGCGAGCTCACGGCCGGCCACGACGGCCGCGTGCGCGACGGTGTCGCGCGCGGCGCCGTGCACCTGCGGGGCGCAGCGCAGCGAGTAGGCGTCCTGCACCCGGGTGCAGTCCGGGGTGCGGTGGCTGGCCATCACGCCGCTGCCGGCCAGCAGGGCACACAGGTTCGCGGCCGAGTCGGCCTGGCCGGGATGCGGCCGCATGGCGATCAGGTCCTCGGCGAACGCGGCGTCGGTGCCCAGCAGCGCCTCGACGCTCATCGCGGCGGCGACGTCCGCGGTGGTCAGCACGCGGCGCAGGTCGGCGATCGCGAGCACGAGCATGCCCAGCATGCCGTCGGTCCCGTTGATCAGCGCCAGACCTTCCTTCTCGGCCAGCTCAACCGGCGCGACGCCGTGCTCGCGCAGCGCTTCGGCAGCCGGGCGCAACCTGCCCTCGGGGTCGCGGACCTCGCCCTCCCCCATGAGCGCGAGCGCCACGTGGGCCAGCGGGGCGAGGTCGCCGGAGCATCCGAGCGAGCCGTACTCGGGCACGACCGGTGTCAGGCCGGCGTCCAGCATCGCGGCGTACGCGCGGGCGGTCTCGACCCGCACACCGGTGCGGCCGGTGGCCAGCGCGGACAGGCGCAGCAGCATGAGCGCCCGTACGACCTCACGCTCGACCTCCGGGCCCGACCCGGCCGCGTGCGAGCGGATCAGGCTGCGCTGGAGCTGTCCCCGCAGCTCCACCGGGATGTGCCGGGCCGCCAGCGCCCCGAACCCGGTGGACACGCCGTAGTGCGGCCGGTCGTCCTTGGCCAGCGACTCGATGACCTCGCGGCTGCGGGCGATCTCCGCCAGCGCGTCCTCCGCCAGCCGGACGCCGGCGCCCTCACGCGCGACCCTCACCACGTCGTCAGGGCTGACCGGGCCGGTCCCGACCACCACACGCTCCGCGCTCATGGCGTCCATGCTCCCTGTCCAGCGGCGGCTCGCACGCCGCTGGGGACATTCCTGCGGGGCGTGAGGACTCGGCTCGGACCCGGGGGGAAGTGACTGCCTGATGGAGCACGTGACCGGACCGAACTCAGTGGAGCGCTGCCTCGACGGGCTGTTCGATCAGCTCGCCGGCACTGGCGGCGCCGGGCGGCGCGCGCTCGCCGAAGCCGAGGACCACCTGCGCACCGCGGTGACCGACGGGCTTGCCCGTGGGCTGGCGCGTGAGCGCGCGGAGCAGGAGGCCGTGGCCAGGTTCGGCAGACCCGCGTGGATCGCCGGCGCGCTGCGGGACGCCGACGGGGCCTCGCCGTGCTGCTGCGACCCGCCTTAGGACCCGGGTCGAAACAACGTTGTCGTTTGGCGGTGTCCGCCCTTGTGGCCAGGGTTCGTCACGCATGCGTGACGAACCCTGGCCATATGACGATTCCTGGCCACAGCGCTGACATGCGTCACGCACGGTCAAAATGGGCTGCTCACGATGACGCTGGGTCAGCTGCAGGCGGACGCGGCGGGGGTCACTCCGACCAGCGGCCGGCACGCGCTCGAGGCGTGCGGCAGCGGCGCGCCGCGTCACTGCACAGCGGGAAAACAGCAACGTTATTTATGCCCAAGCTCTTCGTCGGCGCCTGGCTGGTGGGCTCGGTCCTGCTGGCGAGCGTCGGACTGTCCGGCCTTTGGCCGAGCTGTTCGGGCAGTCGTTCGGGATGGCGTTCGTCTCCGGGGACGCGCCCGGCGTCACCTACACACCGCAACGGTGCGCCGAGTACCTGGAGTACGTACCGGACGCCGGCAGCTGCGGCGCGGCGGCGACCGTCCACCACTTCGGCGAGGTGGTCGAATACCGGGTCGCGCTGGGGACGCTCGGGCTGATCGGCCTGCTCACACTGCTGACGGCCCGCCGGTGGGCCACGGTCGGTGGCAGCCGTCGTCCTTGCGGCGCTGTTCGGCGTCGCCGGCCTGGTGCTGGTCGGGTCCAGCCTCATGCAGCGGGCGTTCGGCCTTCACGACGGGGTCGGGGCCGGATTGGCGAGGGACTGGTCTCCACGGTCCTGGCGCTCGCGGTCACCAGGTGGGCCATCCTCCAGGTGCGTCGTCCGACCACCGTACGCTGGCCTGCCACGATCCACCCGCCCGCCTTGGACGCCCTCGTCAGCCGGCCAGCCAGCTTTCGACGGACAGGGCCAGGGACTCACGCGAATGGCGCAGGTTGCCGGTGACGAGGGCCTGCTCGCGGGACCGCGCGATGTATCTGTTCCGGAGATCGGGTTCAGCCAGGGGAGCGACCCTCCGAATCGAGGCAGGCACGTAGCCGCTAACTGGGACGCCCGGGCGGAGCCGAGCGCACCGACGGCGCCAGCCCGTTCGACGCGGAGGTCACGTAGCCGCTGGTCCTGACGTTGCTGCTCGTATCCATAGCATTGGCGCAGATCCTTGCCAACCCTATAGCAAGGTGGTATACTATGAACATGTGTACGAATCAGGTGGTGGGTGCGGCGGTCGAGACGCTCGACGGCAGCGCCCTGCTCGACCTGATCGAACGCGGACTGGCGCTGCTGGGCGCTCAGCCGCTCGGCGGCGACGTCGACGACACGACGCTGGCCGAGTCGGTCGAGCGGCTGCACCGGGTCGAGACCGTCGTGGCGGGAGAGAAGCTGCGGCGGGTCGCCGCGGTCGACGCGCGCGGAGCCTGGAGAGCCGAAGGCGCACGGTCGACCGCGGACCTGCTGGCCCGCCGGCTGCGGCTGACCCGCGGCGAGGCGCGCGCAGGCCGAGACCGCGGTCGGGCTGGAGGGGCTGCCCGAGACCGCGCAGGCGCTGCGCGAGGGGACGATCGGTGTGGGGCAGGCGCAGGTCGCGGTGCAGACCGCCAAGGAGCTGCGCCCGGACGTGCGGGAAGACCTGGACCGGCTCGTCGCCGGCGACGGCGGCGGGATGGACCGCCGCCGGCTCCGCGAGCACGTGGACGCCTGGACCCACACCGTCGACCCGGACGCGCTGGCAGGGCGGGAGCGCCGCGCGTGGGCGAACCGGCGGCTGTCGATGAGCGCCGACACCCCCGACGGTGCCCTGCGCGGAGGGTTCGAGCTGGACCCGCTCGGCGGCGCCACGCTGACCGCCGCGTTGGACCCGCTGGCCCGCAGGATCAGCCACGCCGACGACCGCACGTATCCGCAGCGGATGGCCGACGCGCTCGTCGAGCTGGCCCGACGCTCACTCGACGCCGGCGACCTGCCCCAAGTCGCGGCGCAGCGCCCCCATGTGATCCTGATCGCCACCGCCGAGACGTTGGACGGCAAGCCTGGGGCGCCTGCGGCGCGCCTGGACGGCGTCGGCCCGGTCAGCGCGACGACCGCGCAGATGGTCTGCTGCGACGCCGAGGTGACGACGGTGTGGATGACCCGCAACGGGGAAGTGCTCGACGCGGGCCGCACGCAACGGCAGCCGACCAGGCAGCAGCGGGTCGCGGTCATCGCCAGAGACCAGACCTGCGTCGCCTGCGGCGCGCCCGCGTCCCGCTGCCAGGTGCATCACGTGCGCTGGTGGACAAGGGATCTGGGGCCGACAGACGAGGACAACCTCTGCTTGACCTGCTGGTGCTGTCATTACAGGATTCACGAGGACGGGTGGATCGTCGTCCGCGACCCGGACACCGGCCGGTTCAGCATGCACCCGCCCGACCCGCTCGCGCGACCACACCGGCGACGAGCCGGATGACCCGCGCCCCGACCTGGGTCCGGCCAGGTCGGGGACACCCCCACGCCCCACCAGCCCGCGCCGGCCACGCGCAGCCCGACCGGTGGACACGCGACCTGGGACCGACAGACGAGGACAACCTCTGCTTAACCTGCTGGGACTGTCACGCGAAGATCCATCACGACGGGTGGCTCGTCATCCGCGACCCGCACACCGGACGGTTCAGCATGCACCCGCCCGACCCGCTCACCCGGCCACACCGACGACGAGCCGGATGACCTGTGAACACCCGGCCATGCTCGTCACGGCGGACTCCGCGCCGCGCGCCCTGCACGACGAACCCGGCACCACTCACGGATGTGCCGAGAACGTCCTCAGGCTGGACGTCGCCGTGGCCGGGACAGGCCCGCCGACAGCAGGGCCGCCGCCAGGCAGATGCCCGCCGTGATGAGGAAGATCTCCCGATACTCGACGCGCAAGGCCGCGGACAGCGCCTGCTTGTAGGAGGCGAGCTCGCGGGCGAAAGCGCTGGGATCCCTGCCGAACGGCAACGGCGGGGCAAGCCCCGCGGTGAGCTGGTGGAAACGGTGCAGACCCCAGGCGGCCAGCACGGCAATGCCCACCAGCATCCCCATCATCCGGGCGAGCACGACCGCGGCGGAGGCCACGCCATGCTGCGCCGCCGCGGTCGACCGCAGCGCCACCGAGGCCAGCGGCGCGATCACCAGACCGAGGCCGAGGCCGGCCAGCGCGAGGTCGACGTCCAGGCGAGGCAGCGACACCGGGCCGATGGCGTGCCTGGCAGCGAGCACGTCGAGCGGCCATCCCGCCACCAGCCAGTAGGCCACCGCGGCGAACCCCAGGCCGGCCACGGCGACGGTCCGCTCGCCCAACAGACGGACCAGCGGCGCGCCGATCACGGCCCCAACCGGGAGGGCGACCAGAAACCGGGTCAGCACGAGCGCTCCCTCGACCGACCCCTTGCCCAGCAGGGTCTCGGCGATCAGGGGGACGTCGACCAGCGTCACCATCAGCGCCGCGCCGGACAGGAAGCTCACGCCCAGGGTGGTCGCGAACACGCGCGTATCGACGCCGGCGAGGTCGAGCAGGGGGCCCGGCGATCTCCGCTCCCACCACACGAAGGCGGCCAACCCGGCCACGCCGGCCGCCAAAGTCCACGGCCCCCAAGCGGGCAGCACGGCCACGGCCGGGTCGGGGTTGTACAGACCGACGACGACCGCAGCCAGGGAGAGCGTCAGCAGCAGGCCCCCGACCGCGTGGATCGGCGGCCTCGTGGTCCCATCCGGAAATACGGTGGCCCGTCCTCGCTCGGCCGTCGCCGAATCGCGGTGTTGCGCCTCGCGTACCGACCCCGCGGGTACGCGCGCTCGGCGCCCCTTATGCGCTCCGGCGCTGCAGGCGCCCCTCGACGCAAACGTCAGGGAGCGCTCGACCTCGACCGGCCGGATCCCCGCGGGCACGCTCCGGTGGATCGCCACGGCCGCGAGCGCCGCGAGGGGGAGGTTGACCCAGAACACCGCCCGCCAGCCGGCCAGAGCGGCCAGGCCCGCCCCGTACAGCGGCCCCAGGACGCTGCCGAGCTCCTGAGACCCGCCGACCAGGCCGAGGGGAAGGGGGCGGTCTCGCTCCTCCCACAGGTCGCCGATCAGGGCGAAGGTCACCGGCAGGAGCGCTCCGCCGGCCGCGCCCTGCACAAGCCGGCCGGCCACCAGGATCGGCAGGTCCCCCGCCACGGCCGAGACCACGGAACCGACCACGAAGGCGGCCAGGCAGACCTGGATGATCAGGCGGCGGCCGAGCCGGTCGGACAGCCCGCCGAGCAGGGGCATGGCGGCCACGTAGCCGAGGAGGTACCCGGTGACGACCGGCGTGGCCCGCTCCAGGTGGTTGATGGGGACGCCGAGGTCGCTGACCATCAGCACGAGGATCGTAACCACGACGTAGGCGTCGAGGGCCGCCACGAGCACCGCGCCCGCGGAGGCCCCGACGGCCACGCGCCGCCTTGGCTTCGTGGCCACGTCGGTCATCACGGAGGGGGCGGCGCGAGTGATCCGCCCGGAAAAACCCATGGCGTTCGTGCGCAAAGCATCCCGCCTCGCGGCGTTGCGGAGGACAACCAGTACACAGCGCGATCCGCGCGGAGCGCTTCGCCTTGCGAGACGGGCGCAGTCGCACCCTCAGAGCGTGTGTCGAAACCGGGGCAGAATGGGTGATCTGGGCCGGTTCCGCTGGGAATCCTTGGGTTTGGAACGGTGAGACGCCCCGGTGAGCCCTCGTCGGCGACTCGCGACGCTGTCCTGTACAAGTTTCGACACCTGTCGACGGGATTTTCGGGGCGGCCCAGGGTCCCCTCTGGGGTTCCGGACCCCTCACCGCCAACGGAGCTTTCCGCTTGGACCACGAACGATCAGGTGGGCGGCGGCGTGATGTCCACCGGCGCGTTGAAGTTGCTCAAGGTCACCGTCAGCGTGGTCGGGTCCGGCTGGCCCACGAGGCGGGCGACCAGGCGGATCTTGCGCAGCAGGGGTTGGTCCTTCCCGATCCACAGCAGGGCGGGCACCGTGTCCTCCTGCAGGCGCACGGGCAGGAGGCGCTCCAGCACGCCTGAGGCGATCGTGGCGCTCACCCGGTAACTCGCGGTCCCGTCCACCGGGTCAGCCGCCTCCGTCCGCCCTCCGCTCGTTTCCCTGAGGACCCCCGCCAGTCCCCCGGAAGGGTTCAGGAGCTCTTTGGGGTCGTACAGGCTGGCGGCTATGGAGGAGGGCACGGCCTGGAACCCTCCCGTCGGTCCCTTGAAGTAGGCCTGCTCCCCGGCGATTACGACCTCGTACTCGACCGGCGTGCCGGCGTCATCCAGGATCACCGTGCCTGAGGCGTCTCCTTTGCCATTGAGCACCCCCTTGGCCCGCCGGATGCTGGCGCTCCCCAGCGGGCCGGCGACGTCGAGGTCGAACGCCACGCTCTCCACGCCCCGCATCTCCTGCGCCGCCGCCCGGAGCAGGTCGTCCCCCAGGGGCAGCTGCGCCTGGCGCGGCGCCCGCGAGCAGCCGCCAGCCAGCAGGACAAGGGCCCCCACGAGGGCCACGATCCGGGTGATCGAGCGGGTAGTGGACATGACTGGTGGGGGCAGCATACGACCTCGCAGCGCTCGATCAGGCCGCGGGGCACTTCGTCCGCAGAATCTCCAGAAACGCGCGCATCCAGGAGGGATGGTCGGACCAGGCCCGGGCCGAGACCATCACGCCGTCGACGACAGCGCCGCCGTCCACGAACTGGCCTCCGGACGCGGTGACGTCGGGCTCCAGCGCCGGGTAGGCCGCGGTCCTCCGGCCCCGCAGCACACCGGCGGCAGCCAGGACGAGGGCCGCATGGCACAGCTGGGCGACCGGTTTGTCCTCGTGGAAGAAGTGCTCCACGATCCGCCGGCACGCGGGGTCGTTGCGGATGTACTCGGGCGCCCTCCCGCCGGGGATCACCAGGGCGACGTAGTCGGCCGGATCGACGTCGGCGAAGGCGAGATCGGCGTCCCACGTGTAGCCGGGCTTCTCCGTGTAGGTGTCGAACTCCTCCACGAAGTCGTGCACGACGAACTGGAGTTTCTTTCTCGAAGGCGCGGCGATGTGGACCTCGTAGCCCTCCTCGAGGAGGCGCTGGTAGGGGTAGAGCACCTCGAGGGACTCGGCGGCGTCGCCGGTCAGCATCAACACCTTGGGCATCCCCGCTCCTTTCTCGTATTCGCCTGGGACCCAGTGGCGTGACGCACCCATGGCCCTTGTCGGAGGCTACGTTTTGTCTGACAACCAGGCAACAGGCATGGGGCTGCGATGCTCGCCGAGATGAAGGCCGTCCCGTGAGTGAGCATCACCCCGGTCGCGCGTCGCACTGCGGGGGTATGATCGGTGGTATGACAACCAAGATCGCAATCACCCTGCCCGACAAGCAAGTCCAGGCGGCCAAGCGGGCCGTCGCCGAGGGTCGCGCGCCGTCTGTGTCGGCGTACATCGCCGATGCGCTGGCCCGGAAAACCGCGGACGAGGAACTGGCCGAGATGCTCGCGGAGATGAAGGCCGAGTACGGCGAGCCCACTCCCGAGGACTACTCCTGGGCAGAACGCGTGCTCGGGCTGGCGTGACCGGAACCACACTCGACGCCGGAGCGCTCATCGCGCTCGAAGCCGGCGGCCGGCGCATGATCGCCCTCGTCGAGAGGGCGCTCCAGAACGGCACACCCATCGCAATCCCGGCTGGCGTCCTCGCGCAAGCCTGGCGCGGTGGGGCGCGGCAGGTCCGGCTCATCCGGCTTTTCCGCGCCTCTATCACCGAGATCGTGCCACTCGACCACCGGACCGCCATCGCGATCGGCAAGCTCTGCGGACAGACCGGCGCATTCGACGTCGTAGACGTATCTGTCGTGCTCTGCGCCCGCGAGCGCAAACACCCGATTGTCACCGGCGACCCCGACGACCTGTGCGTCATCGACCCGACGGTAACCCTCATGCCCGTGTCCTGACGGAGCCACGCCTCCATGCCGGGGGGCGATGAGCAACCGGTACGCGTTTGGGGACGATCCGGCGGCGGCACGTCGTCTCGCGCGGCTCGCCGAGCTGTTCGGGCCCACGAGCAGCGCGTTCATTGCGCGCGCCGTGACCGACCCGCCACGGCTGGCGCTGGACCTGGGCTGCGGACCGGGACACACGACCCGGCTGCTCGCGGAGGCGACGGGGGCCGCGCAGACGGTCGGACTCGACCGGGCGCGCGCGCTCCTCGACCTCGCCCGCGCCAGGGGGCTCGAGGGAGTCCCCCGCAAGCCCCAAGGCGGTGGAGTCAAGCGGGCCGGCAACGCGGTTGAGCTGCAACTTTCCCGCTCATGCGGAGGAAAGTTGAAGGCTGGGCGAGCTGCCCTGCCGAGCTGTCGGCCAGGCAGCGAAGTCGAGTGGGGAAGTCTCACCAACGTTCTCAAACACGCTCTTAGGGATGCTGCAGCGCCTGGGTCAGCTGGTGGACGATCCGGAGCAGGATGCGCTGGTCGTCGGGGTCGAGCTGGGCGAACAGGGTGGCGGAGTGCTCGGCGTGGACCTCGAAGCGCTCCTGTACCCACTCTCGGCCGGCGTCGGTCAGGTCGACGAGCGTCGCGCGGCGGTCGGTGGGGTGCGGCTGACGGCGCACAAGCCCCTCGGCCTCCAGCCCGTCGACGAGGCTCGTCACCCCACGGGCGGTGACGCACAGCTCGTCGCCGAGCACGCACATGATGGTCGGGCCGCGCCCGGAGAGCACCTGGAGAACCCGCATCCGTGGGTAGGTCATCCCGTCGCCCCGCGCCTGAGTTCCGACCCACCGCCGGTAGGCAGGCCCAAACGCCGCGAACGCGGCGACCAGCTCACGCTCGAGCTCCCCCGCGCGAGAATTTATTGAAGTCATACATCATGAATGCTATCACGGTGTGTGAGTTCAGTTGCGGGCGTGCTGGGAGAACCACTATGAAACCTGCCATTCTCATCGAGCGGCTCCAGAAGTCGTACGGGCTGACGCGGGCGCTCGACGGGATCGACCTCGAGGTCGCTGAGGGGACCGTCCTCGGCCTGCTCGGCCCCAACGGCGCAGGCAAGACCACCGTGGTCCGCATCCTCACGACGCTGCTCGACCCCGACGGCGGGCGGGCGGAGGTGCTCGGCCTCGACGTCGTCCGCGACGCGGTCGCGCTGCGGAGCCAGATCGGCCTGGCGGGCCAGTACGCGGCGATCGACGAGCACCTGACCGGGCGGGAGAATCTCCGCCTGGTCGGGCGCCTCTACCACCTGCCTACCGCGGGGGCGGCGCGGCGCGCGGACGAGCTGCTGGAGCAGTTCGAGCTCGGTGAGGCCGCGAGCCGGCCGGCCAAGACGTACTCCGGGGGGATGCGGCGGCGCCTCGACCTGGCCGCAAGCCTCGTGAACGACCCGCCGGTCCTGTTCCTCGACGAGCCCACGACCGGCCTGGACCCGCGCGGCCGCATGGGGCTGTGGGACTTCATCAGCCGCCTGGTCAAGGACGGCACGACGGTCCTGCTGACGACCCAGTACCTGGAGGAGGCCGACCGTCTCGCGGACCGCATCGCCGTGATCGACGGCGGCCAGATCATCGCCGAGGGCACCGCCGACGAGCTCAAGGCGACGGTCGGCGGGACGGTGCTCGAGGTGCGCGTGGCCGATCAGGCAGACGCGCCGGACGCCCGGCGCGCGCTCGCTGCGCTCGGCCGGGGGGAGCCCCAGCAGACCGGCGAGAACGGGCAGCTGCGCCTGCCGACCACCGCCGGCGTCGGGCTGCTCGTCGAGGCCGCCCGGGCGCTCGACGCCGCGAGGATCACAGTGGCCGACCTTGGGTTTCGCCGGCCGACGCTCGACGACGTCTTCCTCACCCTGACCGGTCACGCCGCCGCAGCCGAGCAGGACGAGCCGGCGGCGTCCGGCCCCCGCCAGCGACGCTAGACAGCGACGCGAGACAAGGCGCGCGAGACAAGGCGCGAGACCACGCCAACCGCCCCCGCCCGCCCGCAAAGGAGAGGCACCCCAAATGACCGCCCCCGCCAACCTCCCCGGGACCACGCCAACTCCCCCACCCGTCCAACCCTCAATGGAGCGGAAGGCGACGCCGGTGACCACTGTCGCAGCCCCGCCCACCCCACAGACGTCGATCGCGCCCACGCCCGGCCTGCGCTGGGCGATCGC
Source organism: Egibacteraceae bacterium (assembly GCA_050743125.1). Classification (GTDB taxonomy): domain Bacteria; phylum Actinomycetota; class Nitriliruptoria; order Euzebyales; family Egibacteraceae; genus JBOGEB01. Next base: position 19,802 of record JBOGEB010000016.1, on the reverse strand, counting down.
CGACGGCCTGGCGGTGACCGGCCGCAACCTGCGCCACTGGGTCCGCCAGCCGCAGCTGATCGTGTTCTCGACGATCCAGCCGGTGATGTTCGTGCTGCTGTTCAGGTACATCTTCGGCGGCGTGATCCAGGTCCCGGGCGGCAGCTACGTGAACTTCCTCATGCCCGGCATCTTCGTCCACGCCGTTGCGTTCGGGGCAATCCAGACCGCGATCGGGCTCGCCACGGACCTCGCCGGCGGCATGGTCGACCGCTTCCGCTCGCTGCCGATGGCACGGTCGGCGGTGCTCCTCGGGCGGACTCTGTCCGACCTCGTCCGCAACCTCTTCGTCGTCCTGCTCATGACCACGGTGGGCTACCTCGTCGGCTTCCGTTTCACCGGTGGTTGGGTGGGAGCGGTCGGCGCCATCCTCGTCGTCGTGGGCCTGGGCTACGCGCTGAGCTGGGTATTCGCGTTCATCGGCCTGTGGGTGCCGAACGCCGAGAGCGCACAGGCCGCAAGCTTCGTCGTGACCTTCCCGCTCGTGTTCGCGAGCTCGGCGTTCGTCCCCTTGGAGGGCATGCCGGGCTGGCTCCAGGCCTTCGCCAAGGCGACCCCGATCACCAACGCCATCGACGCGGCCCGCGCGCTGGCCTCGGGCGGCCCGGTCGCGCGGCCCCTGCTCTACGCGCTGGCCTGGATCCTCGGGATCCTCGTGGTCTTCGTCCCCCTCGCGGTCGTCCGCTTCCGCCGCTCCGCCTGACCAGCCGGTCAGGCGGCGGCGAGGCGAGCGTCGAGCTCGCGCACGCAGTCCGTGTCCGCCCACGGGTCGGGCATGCGGTCGCGGATCGCGCGCAGGCGGTCGACGCCGACCCGGTAGCCGCTGGCCTGGGACAGGTCCAGCGACCGGATCGCCGCCGCGGCGGCAGGCTCCGGGTCGACCGCCGCCAAGACATGCACCAGCGCGACGTCGGCGTTGAGCATCGCGGGTCGGCGGACGTTGCGGTACGGGCCCACCAGCGCGGGGCTGAGCTCGCCGAGCGCCTCGTCGGTGCGGCCCAACGGCGCGAGGATACGCGCGGCAGACAACCCGGGAGCCCGCCCCCAATCAGCAAAAAGACCGGCGCGGGAGACGAGCCCCTCGCCGTCGTCGTCCTCACTCATCCGGTCGGCCCGGTCAAGGGCGGTGAACGCGGCATGCTCCCGCTTGAGCAGGGCACGCTCCTGAGCCTGGCGCTTGGCTGCCCATTTGGCTTTCAGGCCGCCGCTGCCGAGCAGCGGGGCGGCAGCGTCGAGCAGGTCGAGCGCGGCGGTCGGATCGGCGTCGCCCACAATGGAGTCGTGCAGATGGTGCGCGCAGGCCAGCGCGCACCCACGAGCGACCCGGATGCCGGACTCGTCGGCCAGGCTGAGCGCTAACGCGTGGTAGGCGGCAGCTTCCCCGGGCCGGCCGGCGAAGGTCGCCACCAACGCCGCGAGGCTGGCCGTCCCCGACGCGTCGACCTGCGCCTGCCGGCGGGTGCCGCTGGACCGCATCGACCCGCGCAGCGCCCGGGAGAACCTGTTGAGCAGCACGCGGGCGCGGTCAAACAGCTCGTCCGGGCTGGCCGTGGGATAGGCGGCGGCCAGGTCCAGGTACTCGGCGTGGAGGTCCTGGCCGTCCTCGCCCCGCCTGACGCCGCCCAGCCCGAGCTGAGTCCCGGCGGCGGCAGCGCCGACGAGCAGTTGGCGTCTGCGCATGTCGTCCTCGATTGCGGTCATGACCGTGTCGGCGGAGCAGCCGAGCGCGGCGGCGAGGGCCCGGACATGCCGCGGGGTCGGCATGTGCCCGAACTCCCAGTAGCGGACCGCGCGGTCGCTGACACCGCACCACTTGCCGCTCGGATGCCAGCCACATTTGGCAGCAACCTCGTCGGCGAACTCCTGCTGCGACCAGCCTCGTTCCAAGCGTAGCCGCGCCAACGCGCCGTCGGTCATCTGTACCCCCTCAGCGATCTCTCCGATGGTTCTCCGCTTCCTGGCCTCGCGGCAGGCGGCCGGCGTCACTTTACTGCCAAGCCATGTGTGATGAACATTCTGGGCTCGCCCACGACCGGGCCGTGCGGGCCGAAGGCCCGGTGACGGTGCAAGGGCCGGCGGTGTTCGGCTCCGATCCTGAGCAGGTGCTGTGCTTCAAGCCGTGTTGCCGCCAGCCGGTGCGGCTGGAGCCCGCACAGCTCCCGTCGTGGTCACCGGCGGCGGTCCGGTGTGACCGGCCCCGCTGCAAGCTGCTCTGGACGGTGGAGTTCCCCAAGACACCGGTGGGCGCGGAGCGGGTGGCGCTGTGGCGGCTCGTGACGCGCAGCCGCGAATAGCACGGCGGCTGGGGCGAGGTGAGCGCCTACGCCCCATGGCCTGATTGTCGTCGCCCCAGCCGTCTCCAAGGTTCGCGAGCGACAACAGCGCTCGCGAACGGAAGGGGGCTACGGTCGGGGGTCGGTCCGGTGATGTCTGGGCGGGCTGGCCCCCGACCCCACGGCGTGCGCTCGCCGGAGACCAGGGCGAAGCGGTTGGCGCGGGGCTGGCCGCAGAGGTCGGCGACGCGCTCGTAGACCGTGGTGGTGAGGTCGCGGCGGGAGCGGGGGGTGTCCTCGGGTGGTCCGACGACCTCGCCGAAGCGCACGGCGAGCACGCCGGGATCCGGCCGGCGCCACGAGGGTCGTTGGCCGCGGGGCCAGACCTGCGCGGTGCCGACCAGGCCGACCGGCACGACCGGCACGCGCGCCGCGGCGGCCAGCCGGGAGAGGCCGCTGCGGAACCGGAACAGCTCACCTGTCGGCGACCGTGTGCCCTCGGGGAAGACGCTGACGGCCTCGCCGGCCCGCAGCAGCCCAGCGACCAGGTCGAGCACGTCGAGGTCGGCGGTGCCGCGCTCGACCGTGATCATGCCCATCGTCGTGTGGAACCGGCCAGCCAGCCCGTGCGCGAGCTCGGCCTTTGCGAGAAAGCGCATCGGCCGCGGTGACGCCGCGGTCAGCAGGTAGTGGTCGAGGAACGACCGGTGGTTGGCGGCGAACAGGACCCCACCGGACGTCGGCACGCGCTCGCGGCCCGTGACCTCGGCCCGCAGGCGCGCCAGCACAGGAGGTCCAACCCACCGGTGCGCGAAACGCATCGCGGTCTGTGAAGCGCCCAGGGATCCGTCCACGACGGGCCTCAGGCGAACAGGCCGCCGTCGACCTGGACGACCGCGCCGTTCACGTAGGCGGCGGCGTCGGCGCAGAGGAACGCGATCACCGCAGCGACCTCCTCGGGCGAGCCGAGCCGGCCGGCGGGCACCCGCGCGAGATAGCCGGTCGTGTCGATCCCCGCGGTCATCGCGGTCTCGATGAGCCCCGGCGCGACCGCGTTCACGGTGATCCCACGCTTGCCCACCTCGCGGGCCAGGGATTTCGTGAGCCCGATCAGGCCGGCCTTGCTCGCGGCGTAGTTCGCCTGGCCGGCGTTGCCGTGCAAGCCCACGACGCTCGTGACGTTCACGATCCGCCCGCTCCGGCTCCGGAGCATGCCCCGCAGCGCGGCGCGGCAGAGGCCGAACGCGGCGACGAGGTTGACCTGCAGGGTAAGAGCCAGGGCCTCGTCGCGCATCGACAGCATCAGGCCGTCCGCGGTGACGCCCGCGTTGTTCACGAGCACCTCGACGCCGCCGACCTCCTCGATCGTCTTGACGAGCGGCTCGACGCCCTCGCGCAGGTCGGCACCGACCGCGCGCGCCTCGACACCGTGCTTCACGCACGCCTCGACGGCCGCCTCGGCGCCTTCACGGTCGCTGCCGTAGTGCACGAGCACGTCCCGCCCGTCGGCGGCCAGCGCGAGGGCGGTCGCCGCGCCGATCCCCTTCGAGGCGCCTGTAACCAGAGCCCACGTCATCTAAAGATCCTCCGGGATGATCACGTTCCTGCGGCCGAGCGACCGGTCGGTGCGCTTGACCAGGCCGGTGAGCACGGCCGACGCGCCGAGCTCCACGACCTCGTCGACCCCCATCGACGCGAGCGTCGAGATCGTCTGGCGCCACCGGACCGGCGCGACGAGCTGCTCGCGGAGCAGGCCCGGCCACTTGACCGCCGCAGTGTGCGGGGCGGCGTCGACGTTCGCGACGACCGGCACCGCGGCGTCGGCGAACCGGGTGGCGTCCAGCGCCGCGCCGAACGCCTCCGCCGCCGAGGCCATGTGCGGGCTGTGGTAGGCGGCGCCGACGTTCAAGCTCACGATCTTGCCGCGCTCGGAGGCGAGCAGCTCCCGCAACCGGTCGAGCGCGAACCCCGACCCGGCAGCGACGACCTGGCCGGTCGCGTTGTCGTTCGCGACGTGTGCCCCGGCCTCGGCGCAGGCATCGTGGACCCGCTCGATGTCGAAGCCGAGGCAGGCGACCATCGTGCCAGGCCGGGTGTCGGCGGCATCCTGGGTCAACCGGGCCCGGGCGTCGACGAGCCGGAGCCCGTCCGCGAAGTCCAGGACGCCCGCCGCGACGAGCGCGTCGTACTCCCCCAGCGAGTGGCCGGCAGCCGCCAACGGCACGGCACCGCCAGCCACGCGCCACGCCTCGAGCAGGACGACATGGTGGACGAACAGCGCGACCTGGCAGTTGACCGGCTCGCGCAGCTCTGTGGCCGCCGCGTCGACCCCGAGCCGGGTGACGTCCCGGCCGAGCAGCTCGTCGGCCTGGGCCCAGCGGGCGAAGGCGTCATGGCCTCGCCAGGCCCGGGCCATGCCCTCCTGCTGGCTGCCCTGCCCGGGGAAGACGAGCGCGACGCGGGTCACTGGGAGCCCTCAGTCAGGTTGGGCACCAGTGGTCCAAGCGGAAAGCTCCGTTGACTGTGAGGGGATTCGGAACCCCAGAGGGGACCCTGGGGACGCCCCCGATGGCTGTGAGGGGGTCGGGGGGGACGCCCCCGCCGCGCAAGGCGAAGCGCTCCGCGCGGGTCGCGCCGTGTGCTGGTTGTCCTCAGCAACGCCGCGAGGCGGGATGCTTTGCGCACGAACGCCACGGGTTTTTCCGCGCGGACCACTAGGACGGCGGGCTCGCCCCGGCGCAACGCGGCCTCCACGGCGGCGCGCAGGTCGCCGAGCGTGTGGAGTTGGGCCTCGTCGGCGCCCATGTGGACGCCGGTCGCCTCCTCCAGCGCGTACTGGAGCTCGACGATGGCCAGCGAGTCGAGCTGGAGATCGGCCTCGAGGTCCGCGTCGGGACGCAGGTCGGCGGCTGGGATCCCGAACAGGTCCTCCAGCGCAGCGACAAGGCGCGGGTGGATCGTCGTCATGCAAGCTCCTCTCTGCAGCAGCCGGAGCCTACGCCCTGCGGAACACGAGCACCGCGTTGTGGCCGCCGAAGCCGAACGAGTTGGAGACAGCCGCGCCGATGTCGCACGTGCGCGGGCCGCCGTGGACGACGTCGAGGTCGCAGGCCGGGTCCTGGTGGTCGAGGTTGAGGCCCCGCCCTCGAGGACCGCCATGACGGTGGCGACCGCCTCGACGCCACCGGCCGCCCCGAGCAGGTGGCCGATCGCGGACTTCGTGCTGGCGATCGGGATCTCGTCGGCGTGGGCGCCGAACACCGCGCGGATCGCCTGAGCCTCCGCGGCGTCGTTCGGGGGGGTCGAGGTGCCGTGGGCGCTGCAGTGGTCGATGTCGCCGCCCGGGTCGCAGCCGGCGTCGGCGAGCACAAGGCGCAGCGCCCGCGCGGCGCCAGCACCGCCCGGGGACGGCTGGGCCGCGTGACGCGCGTCGTTCGTCGCGCCGTAGCCGGCGAGCTCGGCGAGCGCTCTGGCCACCCGCGCCGCCGCGTGAGCGGCACGCTCGAGCATGAGCACGCCGGCGCCCTCACCGGTCACGAAGCCGTCGCGGTCGATGTCGAACGGGCGGCTGGCGCGCTCGGGCTCGCCGTTGCGCCGCGACAGCGCGCCGACGGCAGCGAATCCGGCGATCAACAGCGGGTTGACCGCGGCCTCGGCACCCCCGCGACGACGATGTCGGCGCGCCCCGACCGGATGAGGTCCCCCGCCGCCCCGATCGCGTCGGCCGCGGACGCGCAGGCGGACACGACCGACCAGGACGAGCCGCGCAGGCCGTGGCGGATCGCGACCTGGCCGCCGCCCATGTTGAGCGGCAGCGCGGCCGGGCAGCGCGCACGCGATCTGCGTGAGGTAGCCAGTGGGGTCGAAGCGGGTGATCCGCCGGCACGTGCTCCGCCTGGCGAGGAGCCCGACCCAGAACGCCGGCACCCGACGCCATATGGGGTCACGGCCCAAGGCCCGTGACGACAACGCGGTCCCTCAGCGGTGCCGGATCGTGTGGGCTACCCGGGAGGAGGCTCCAGCAGCTCGACAGCCGCTGGGCCGGCTGGAGAGTCGATGCGCACGGTCAGCGTGCCACCGAGCGCTGCAGCCAGGCGGCGCAGTGTGGACAGGCGGGCGTCGTCCCGGCGCTCCAGCTTGGACACGTCGGACTGGCGCATGCCCAGCCGCTCAGCGAGCTGCGCCTGGGTCAGGCCGGCGGAGCGCCGGATGGCAGCGAGCGGCGCGGCGCTGGGGCGGCGGTCCCGCAACCGGCCGATCCACGACCGCCAGAGCCCCCCGGTCCCGTACATCGGATGGGCGTCGACCAGCCCCAGGACAGTGTCGGCGAGCGGCCCCCACGGGTCGGCGGCGACCGCCCGGGCCAGCGGCGCCCAGTCGTCAAGGTCGCCCCGGTCGAGCAGGTCGTCGATGGCAGCGGCGCCCAGCTGCTCCGGCGGCGTGCCCGCCGGGACGTCGAGGTGGCGATGCCTCATCGCCTGTCCTCCTGGGCGACCAGGTCGAGCACAGCCGTGGCCAGCCGCCGGCAGCGGTCGGCGACCGCCCCCCAGTCGCGCCACGGGGCGGCCAGGCGCCGATAGCGGGCCAGGTCGACCTCCGACAGGTCGTAGGGCGCCGGCTCGGCGAGTTGACGGGCGACCTGCGTGGCGACCCGCCGGCCGCCGAAGCCGAGCTGGTCCTCGTAGTAGTCGTCCATGTCGAGCAGAACCTCCGCCGCCCGCCGCTCGCCGAGCCGGTCCGCCAGGGCGGCGACATCGAGGTAGTCACGGGTGGCGTTGCGGACGAGCACCAGCCACGCCTTGACCCGCGTGATCTCCTCGAGGGTCGGCACCCTCAACGGTGAGCCGTCGACGTCGACCGCCTCCACCTCCAAGGGCCGGCGGCGGATGAGGTTGCGCACCCCGGTCTCGACGCCGTCGAGGCTGCCGAGCACGAGCACCGGCCGCCGCACCCGAGCGGTCACCCACCCGTCGGTGTCCTCCAGGGCGGCGAGCACGTCGTCGAAGCGCTCGACGAGGTCAACGACCACATGGTCCGCGTCGAAGGACACCCGGTGCCCGGCGTGGTGAGCGGCCGCGGTGCCGCCGACGAGCACAGCGTCGGGGACGAGCGCCTGCAAGCGGGCGGCAGCCCGTCGCACGTCGTCGAAGTCCGGCTCCCCTTGAAACCGTGTGTCAATCATGGGCCAGTGGGTGCCCTGGGCGGGTTTCGCTGGTCATCCCTGGGTTGGCTCTGGTGAGCCTTCGTCGGCGACTCCGCGGCACCGTCCTGTAGGAGCTTCGACACATGTTCTCAAGTATAGTGCGTCAAGACACTATACCAGTGGCATGATACCCGGGGGTCGGCGGGATGTTCTGGTTCAGGCGGAAGACGTTGTCGGGGTCGTAGGCGTTCTTCAAGGCGACGAGCCGTGCGTAGCGCTCGGGCCCGTAGGAGGCCTGGACCTGGTCGAGGCCCTCGTCGCTGATCGTGTTGAGGTACGAGGCGTCCCGCGTCCACGGCCGCAGCGCGTCGGCGAGCGCGCGCGTCCAGGCGATCTGGCGCTCGTCGTCGGCGGGATCGGTCCAGGTCGACATCACCTCGAAATACCAGGCTGCGTCGCGCCAGCCCACCGCGGTCGCTTGTGCGTCCATCCGCGCGACGGCGCCGCCGAAGGGCGCAAAGACGATCTGCGTGTGCGGGGACAGCCACGGGCGCAGGCGCTCCACAAGAACGGCGATCGGCGCGTCGCTCAACTCGCTCATGGTGTCCGACTTCCAGTAGTTGCGCAGACCAGGCGGGGCGCCCGGGTCGAGCAGCTGCTGCAGCGCGACGTACGGGATCGGCCCGACGAGGTCGACCTCCGGTGGGCCGAGCTCGCGCACGGGGCGCAGCGCTGCCTCGCCGTCCTCGGCTGCGCCGGCGTAGGTGAGGATCAGCCCGACGACCGGCTGGCCCTGGAGGTGGGCAGGCACAAACGGCGCGGGAGGCGCGGTAACGAACGCCGCCGCGCCGCCGACCTCGTCGGGCGCGGCCGCCATGAAGTCGCGGTAGCAGCGCACGACCTCCTCCGCTCGGTCCATCGTGTGGAGCACCATCCCGCCGTACACGACCGGGCCGACCGGGTGCAGCTGGTAGGTGAACGCGGTGACGATCCCGAAGTTGCCCCCACCGCCGCGCAGGCCCCAGAAAAGGTCGGGGTGCTCGGTCGCGCTCACCACGAGGAACCGTCCGTCAGCGGTCACGACGTCCGCGGACAGGAGGTTGTCACAGGCCAGCCCGAGCTTGCGCTCGAGCCAGCCGCTCCCGCCGCCGAGCGTGAGCCCCGCGATCCCCGTCGTGGAGACCCTCCCGCCCGTGACGGCCAGGCCGAACGCTTGCGTCTCCCGGTCGAGCTCTCCCCACGTCACCCCGCCCTGCGCCTGCGCGCTGCGCCGCACGGGGTCGACGCGGATGCCCTTCATCGCCGAAAGGTCGATCACGAGGCCGCCGTCGCAGACGGCGTTGCCAGCCACCCCGTGGCCGCCGCCCCGGACCGCCACCGCCAGCCCCTGCTCACGCGCGAAGGCCAGCGCAGCCCGGACGTCGGCGACCCCGGCGCAGCGGGCGATGACCGCCGGCTTCCGGTCGATCATCCCGTTGAACACCGTACGGGCGGTGCCATAGGCGTCGTCGCCCGGGCGGATCACCCGCCCGGCGAAGACGTCCTCAAGGTCAGGAAAGCTCTCGCTCGCAGCCATCGCCCGCTCCTGCTCGTCCGTCGGTTCGCCAGTATCGCAGCCTTGGCCGTGCTCGCTCTCGTATGGTGGCGGTCGATGGGCATTTCTCGAGCAACCCGCAGTCCCCGGGGGCGTCCCCAGGGTCCCCTCTGGGGTTCCGGGCCCCCGCACGGGATCGCCGTGCGCGGTCTCGTCAAGGTCTACGGCGAGCGCCGGGTCATCGACGAGGTGTCGTTCGAGGTGCCGCCGGGGTCAGTGCTCGCGCTGCTCGGGGTGAACGGGGCGGGCAAGACGACGACCGTCGAGTGCATCGAGGGCTTCCGTCGCCCGGACGGCGGCGAGGTGCGCGTCCTCGGGCTGGATCCCCGCCGCGACCGCGACGCGGTCGTCGCCCGGATGGGCGTCATGCTCCAGGAGGGCGGCGCGTACCAGTCGGCGACGCCGCGGGAGATGCTCGCGCTCTACGCGCGCTTCTATCCCCAGCCCCGCCCGGTCGGGGAGCTGCTCGAGCTCGTCGGCCTGGAGCAGGTGGCGGGCGCGCGCTACCGGTCGCTGTCGGGCGGGGAGCGCCAGCGGCTGAACCTCGCGCTCGCCCTGGTCGGCCGGCCGGAGGTCGTGATCCTCGACGAGCCGACCGCCGGCATGGACCCGCAGGCGCGCCGCACGACCTGGGAGCACGTGCGGGGGCTGCGCGACGAGGGTGCCGCCGTCCTGCTCACGACCCACTTCATGGAGGAGGCCGAGCGCCTGGCCGACACGGTCGCGGTGATCGACCAGGGCCGGCTGCTCGCGCTCGACGCCCCGGCCGCGCTCGTCGCGAGCTCGGCGCCGAACCGGCTGCTCGTCACGACGCCTGCGGCGGTCGATCCCACGGCCCTGGCCGCCGCGGTCGGGGCGCCGGTGACGGTGGAGGGCACGGGGCGGCTCACGGTCGAGGCGGGACCCGACGCGATCCCGGTCGTGTCGGCCTGGTTCGCCGAGCAGGGCCTTCCGCTGACCGGCGTGTCCGCCGGCGGCGGCGGACTGGAGGACGCGTTCCTCCGCCTGACGGCGAAGGGGCCGGGGAGTCCCCGAATACGCAGGCCGACCGCAGGGGGTCGGGGGGACGTCCCCCACCGATGGTGACCCGACGCCTCTGCGCCCAGGCCGCGATGGAGCTGCGGCTGCTGCTGCGCAACGGGGAGAACCTCCTCGCCACCCTCGGCCTCCCCGTGGGGATCCTCGTGTTCTTCTCGCTCGTCCCTGTCCTGCCGCTGCCCCGCGACGAGCCGCCGGCCGAGTTCTTGCTCCCGGGCGTGCTCGCGCTGTCGGTCGTCGCCGCGGCGATGGTGTCGACGGGGATCGCGACCGGCTTCGAGCGCTACTACCGCGTGCTCAAGCGGCTCGGCGCGACGCCGCTGCGGCGCGGGGAGCTCATCGCCGCGAAGGTGCTCGCGATCCTCGCCACGGAGGTCATCCAGCTCGTCCTCGTCGTCGCCGTGGGCCTGACGCTCGGCTGGCACCCGCGGCTGGGCGAGGCGTGGCTGGCCGTCCTCGCGCTGCTCCTCGGCACCGCGGCCTTCGCCGGCATCGGGCTGGGGCTGGCCGGCAGACTCCGCGCGGTCGCGACGCTCGCGATCACGAACGGGCTGTTCATGCTGATGCTGCTGATCAGCGGGATCGTGTTCCCCCTCGACAAGCTGCCCAGCCTGCTCCGCGCCGTCGCGCTCGCGCTGCCCGCGGCACCGCTCACCGACCTCCTCCGCGCTGGGCTCGCCGGCACCCCGACCCCGTGGGCCGACCTCGCGATCCTGACCGCCTGGGCCGCCGGCGCCCCGCTGTTGGCCGTCCGCGTGTTCCGCTGGGAGTGAGTGCCTGTCGAGCTTGTGGCCAGGATTCGTAACGCATACGTGACGAATCCTGGCCATAGGGACGTCACGATCCTCGACGGCGTGTCCGCTGAAGGTGCGCTATTCGCCGAAGCGCCAGCGGGTCGCGGAGCCCGGAAAATCACGCTCGCGCCAGGCGAAGGCGGCGCGCGGGCGGAGCATCAGCGGGCCTTCGCCGAGGCCCTCCGGCAGGTCGTACTTCGTGGCGTAGCGGGCAGACGCCTGCGCGATCGCGTCATGGTCGTTCGCGTGCTCGACGACGCCTTCGAGGATCACGGCCTCGTCGCCGCTTTCCAGATGGACCACGGCGTGTGGGTTGGCCTGGAGGTTGCGGCCCTTGCGCGACGCGCCGTCGGTGCTGAAGTAGAAGGCGCCGTCCGCCCACACGCCCCAGACAGGCATGCAGTGCGGCCGCCCGTCCGGGCGGGTGGTGGCGATCCAGTAGTTGCGGGCAGCGACAAGCTGCTGGGACACCACGGTCCACGGCAGCAGGCCCGACCCCTCGGAAGGGTCGAGCAGCCCGTACCCGTCCACCATCTGCGGTCGACTGTGCTCGGTGATCGTCATCATGGGAGCACCGTACGCCGGGGGTGTGACATCTCGATGTTTCGAAGCCCGGGCGGAGCGCTCCCCGTCTCGCAAGGCGAAGCGCTCCGCGCGGGTCGCGCCGTGTACTGGTTGTCCTCGAGCGATCCGCAACGCCGCGAGACGGGAGGCTTTACGCACGAATGCCACGGGTTTTCCCCCGCCGACTCAAGCCCACTAGCTCGCGGATTCAGCGCACGGTCCGGCATGCTACGTCCATGATGAGATCGACACCCGCCCTCGCACGCACGCTCCGTGCCTCCGGTTGGCTCGCCGTGGTCCTTGCGGTCGCGGCCATCGCGACCGGCTGCGGGCGGGCTGGGGACCCAATGAAACGGCTCCAGGGGGCGCAACGGGCGACGCTGGGCGCCGGCTCGGCCGCCTTTGCGATCGAACAGTCCTTCGAGGGCGCGTCGTCCGAAGTCCAGAAGATCAGGACCGAAGGCGTTCTGGACTTCGCGCGCCGCATCGGCCGGGCCACCGTCAAGCTCGCTGACGGCGAGACCGAGGTGCTGTTCGCCGGTGACACGACGTACTTCCGACTCCCCCCCAACCCGCAGGTGCGGACCCCGTGGATCCGCCTCGACCGCCAGGACATCGAGAAGGTCTCGGGCCTCAAGAGCGTCTCGGACGATCCGAGCCGCAACCTCGACCTGCTCAACGGCATTGTCGGCGACGTCGAGCTGGTGGGTGAAGAGGACGTGCGCGGGGCGCGGACGACCCACTACCGGTTCGCCATCGACCTCAGGCAAGCGGCCGAGAAAGCGTCGGCGGACCGGCGGGAGGTGGTGCAGCAGCAAGCCGCCATTCTGGGCGGCAACCGGCTGCCGAGCGAGGCATGGCTCGACGCCAAGGGGCGCATCGCCCGCCAGACCTTCACGTTCAACCTCCAGAAAAGCCAGCTGCCGGCGGGCACCGCGCTTCCGGACGGCGTGAGCTGGACGGCCCGGACACTGATCGAGTACTACGACTTCGGCACCAAGGTCGACGTCAAGCCTCCGCCCGATGACCAGGTCACGGACTTCGAGGCGCCGTTGGGCGGCTGAGCCACCTCGCCGCGGTGCGCTCGGCGCACACAATGCGCGGTCAGACGGGCCCGGACCCGTTGGGCGGGTAGCCGCTGGCGACGGCGTCGACCTGGTCGTAGCCGACGCGGAGCAGGAACTGGCTGTTCCGGCCGTACGACTTTTCATGCCGAGGGGCTGCGGAGCACGTCGATGTCCTGGCGCTGCTGCGCCAGGCAGTCGCCGGCCGCGTCCCCGAGAAGCGCCGCGGACAGCTGTATCGGCGCGGCGGTGGCGTAGCACTCGTGGATCTGCAGCTGACGGTAGATCGAGGCGTCCCGACGTAGCCGGTCAGCGCGAGCACCCGGTCCACGACCGCTTCGGCTGTCCCGACGGCGTCCCCGGCAGCGCCGCGCAGCGTGACCGCCACCCGGCCGTCCCGTTCCGCGAGCGACTCGACCGCCACTCCCGGCGGACCTCGACGGCCGGCGCCTCGCCGCCCGCCGCCCGCCAGCCGCTCGGCGACGTCGACGAGCCCCTGGCGCTGCGGCAGCGGGTCGTCGGCGACGACACCCCAGTCCGGCTCAAGGCTGCGCACCGCCCACACGACCCTCGTGCGGGGCTCGCGCTCGGCGAGCGCGGCGAGGTCCCGGCCGCCGTCTGCGCCGACTTGCCCGCGCCGACGAGCAGTACCGTCCGGCCGGCGAGCGCGGGCAGCGCCGCGAGGGGGTCGAGCAGCGCCTCGGCGAACTGCACGCCCGGCGGGTAGGCATGTCCAGACGGCACCGGCGCACCCGCAGCCTCCAGGTGGGCACGCATCCGCGCCGAGACGTTCATCTCCCAGGGCGTGAACATCCGCACGTGCCCCACTCCCGCACGGATCCACCGACCGTGGACGTGGCTTCATAGACGGTGAACGACCAGCCGCGGTCGACCGCGCGCCCAGGCCGCCACCGAGCGCGGCCTGGTCGCGCGCCGCAGTCCCACCGTGACCACCGAGGTGCTGCTCCGCCAGCCGCCGGAGCTGATCGCGTCCTGGCCACAGGCCGGTTACCTCGGCCTCGACATGGAGTCCTCCGCGACCCTCAGCGCCGCCGCCTGGCTCGGCATGCGCCGCCTCGCGCTCCTCCACGCCTGGGACGACCCCCTGCCCGCCGACGACGCCGCCCGCCGCACCGCAGCCGCGCTGTTCGACCTCGCGCTAGAAACCTGCCTCAGTCCCGCTTGAGCGCGTGTGTCGAATCTCCTGCCGCTTGTCGTCGGCTACCGGGCGGTATCCACAACCACTTGCACCACTTGATGGCCGAACTCGGTCAGCAGAACCGGGCGCTCGCCCATCTTCAGGCCGTCGGTGTCCTCGACCTTCAACAGGCCCTTTGCGGCTGCGTTCACGAGGTAGCCGTACGCCCAGGCCGTCGATTGACCGCCTATCTCGGCGATCCACCCGGCCACCTCGTCCAAGGTCACCCCGTCCTTGCTGTCCACGTAGACGCACAGCCCCTCCTCGCAGGGACGAACTTGCGCCTTTCGCTCCCACGCACCGGTGCCCCCGCACACAGGACACTGTTGTTGCATCTCAACTGTGCTCGCCATGTTGTCTCTCCACGCTGGGGTCAGCCTGGTTGTACCCGTGCGTACTCGGCAACGCAAGGATATTACAGAATCATCTGGATATAGCCCCGGGTGCCCTCGTGCATGCTCGCGAAAGCTGGTGAACTCGCGACGTCGTGCGGAATCTGTCACGGCGCCCTCGACCCGGCAGAGCGGTGCCTCGGCGGCCAGCGGTGAGCACGTCGGCGCGTGAAGCGCCGGAACCATTCCGTGCGCGGCATAACCAGCACAGGCGGAGTAGCCTGCGTGGATGGACGTCGCAACCGCGCTCGAACGGCTTCCGAAGGTGGAGCTCCACTGCCACGTGGAGGGGACGATGCGCCCCTCGACCGTCGTGGCGCTGGCGCGCAAGAACGGCGTCCCGCTGCTGACCGAGGACCCCACCCGGCTCTATCACTACACGAGCCTCGACACCTTCCTCGAGATCTTCTGGCTCGTTCAGTCCACGCTCGTGGAGCGCGACGACTGGGCTCGCCTCGCCTACGAGAGCGTCTTGGACGGGGCACGGCACGGACTGGCCTACCGCGAGACCTTCTTCACCCCGGCGCGGCATCTCGCGGCGGGGGCGGACCTCGCCGACATCGTCGCGGGCCTCGCAGACGGCCTGCAGGCGGGCCAGGAGGACACCGGCGCACGGGTGATGCTGATCTGCGCGGTCGACAAGGCGTACGGTCCGGCGGCGGGTCTGGAGCTGGTCGAGCGCCTCGTCGAGCTGCGGCGGGCGGGCAGGCCGGGCACCGAGCGCGTGCTCGGCATCGGGGCGGACTCGACCGAGCTTGGCGTCGACCCCACGTCGTTCCACGACGCCTTCGCGCTCGCCGGCAAGGCGGGGCTGCGGCGCACGTCGCACCAAGGCGAGGTCACGCCGCCGTGGACGATCGCGGCCGGGATCGACGTGCTGGGCTGCGAGCGCATCGACCACGGGCTGTCGATCCTGGACGACCCCGCGCTCACGCGGCGGCTCGCCGACCAGCGGATCCCGCTCACGGTCTGCCCGAACTCGAACGTCCTCATCGCCAACCGGGTCGAGCGGCTGGAGCTGCACCCGTTCCCGCGCATGCGCGACGCGGGCCTCCTCGCGACGCTCAACACCGACGACCCCGCGCTGACCGATCTCGACCTCGGCTACGAGTACCGCTCAGCGATGGACGCGTTCGGCTACTCCTGGGACGACATGGTCGAGATCACACTCGACGGGATCGAGGCGACGTGGCTCGACGAGTCCGAGAAGCAGGCGATGCGCTTCACCTTCCGCGCCGCCGCCGACCGCCTCACCCCGCAGGAGTAACACCGAACACGTCAAAGCGGGTGTCGAAACATCGGCCAAAGTGGGTGCCCTGGGCGGTTCCGCTGGTTGTCCTTGGTTTTCCAGCGGTGAGACGCCCTGGTGAGCCTTCGTCGGCGACTGGGCGATGCAGCCCTCCGGAGTTCGACACATGTTTTGAGGCCACACCGGCACGCGGTGGGCTCCCGACCGGCGCGTGACGGATCGCGGCGGCGACCGCAGCCGTGGACGAATCGTGGGCGGCTCCCCCAACGCTCATCGCTGGCGGACCACTATCCCGGCGAGTCGAGCGGGCAGCACCCCGCCGGTCTACATCTCAGCGGACCGGGCCACATCCTGTTGTGCGGCACTCGCGGCGGACGAGAATGAGTCTGTCGCCTGGCTGACGTCGGAGCCGTGGTGCCGATGAGGTCGTTGCACAGCATGGCGCGGGGAGCCCTCGGGCACCCTTGACTCTTGCCACTGCCGAACATCGACGATCACGCGCTCTGTGTGCCGAGCCGACTTCGCCCGCCCCACCGGCTGCGAGTCTGCTGTCCAAAGGCCAGCGAACTCGGCGCCGCCTGGCATGGACTCCTCGCGGGCGACAGGCTGGCGTGACGGCTGGACTCAGCGAGTCTGCCCGGATACTCCGTCCCGCTCGTCGCTGAGCCGGTCGTCGAGGAGACGGACAAAAAGCACGCCGCTTACCGGGTCGTGGTCGACGATCTCCGCATGGCACGCCCCCGCGTCGTCGTCGCCGACGATCACGCGCTCACCGACGGCGATCCGCGTACCCGGGACTGCGTCACGCTCGTTGGCGAGGATGAGACCGTCATCGATCTCCTCGTTGAAGTCGACGGTCAACTGGCGGATCACAGCCTTCTCCTCTCCGCACTCGGCAACGGGTTCTCCCGCTTCGTGAAGCAGGCTCTCAGTCGGATAAGCGTAGCCGGCTGCAGGTCGGGCAGGATGACCGAATGGTGGTACGGGTCCTTCCCGGTCTGCTCCACGCGAAATCCGGCGGCGTGTGTCTTCCCCGCGGTTGATGTCCACAGCGTGCCGTAGACGCGCAGAGGTCGCTCTGCTCGGCACAGGCCCTCCAAATCCCGGTCGAGGTCGGCGTAGACCGACAGGCCAGCAGCCCGATGATCGACTTCGCGTTCCGCGCGGCATGGCCGACCCGCTCAGCTTCGAGGCTGTTCTGACCCCCGCGTACCAGGCGAACGAGGTCATGAAGCTGTGACCCAAGGATGTTGTTCGAAAACACCGTCTCCCCGTCGATCTCAGGACTGGCCACGACGAAATCGGATGGTATGAGACCCAAGCCTCGGATCACCCACGATTCCGCTTCTGTGGAAAACGGGCAGCTCGGCCTCGGACTGCCGTCGTCGAGGCCGAACGAGCCGCAGGGGTGTCGGGGGGGTTGAGGTCCGGGGAGCCGACTCCGGCGGTGCGCTGCTCAGCCGAGGTGGCGGTAGGTGGGGCATTCGGGGGAGCGCCGTAGCTGGACGGCAAGTCGGGGCACGTGCGCACGTACGACCTGCCGGGGCCGACGAATTGGCTCCACTCGTCTTGGGTCAGGTTGCGCTTGGCCAGCGTGCAGGCGTGCCGGATCCAGGCATCTGTGGTGATTGGCCACAGCCGGACTGTGCCGTCCCAGCTGGAGGAGGCGATGGTTTTGCCGTCCGGGGCTGAACGCCACTCCCCAGACCTCGTCGGTGTGGCCGGTCAGCGGCTGGCCAATCGGTGCGCCGGTGGCGGCGTTCCACCGCCGCACCGTGCTACCTCCGCCGGCAGAGGCGATCATCCTGCCGTCCGGATGAACGCCACCCCCACGACCGGCATCCCAACGACACTCCCCCTCGGTGACGACCAGCAGGATCCGCTCAACGCGCTTCGTCGCCTTCCAGTGCTCGATCTCCTGACCCACCCATTTCGACTGCGCCGCTTCCGGAGAGGCGAGCACCACGAGATGCTCAGACTCGTCGAGCGCAGCGGCGATCTCCGACCACAGCGCGGGCGTGACCGCCAGCCCGCTGTCGTCACGAAAGACGCGCAGGGCACGCCGTCGGTACCAGGGCCTCGCCAGCCGCTCGAGGCCGCGCTGGACAGCCGCAGCCAGCAGGCCATCCGCAGCGTGGCTGTAGGAGATGAACGCCGCATAGCCAGCCGGCTCACGGACCGAGCGCTCAGCTCCTCGCAGTCCCGCCCATGCCTTCACTCGCTCACGCCGCCAAACGGCGTCGTCGCTCGCACGCGGCGAGACGAGCGCCACAGCGAATGCTCCCGGGAGATCGCCCGCTCGGCGTCGCGGACGAACGCGGCCCACGTCTCCTCCGTCTGCTGCCAGGGAATCAATGCGCGGATGGAGGCCAGCTCGTTCGCCGCCACCGAGTAGGCGCCGGCCAACGCCTGGTGCTGCCGAGTCTGCAACCACGCGGCGATGGCGGCGCCCGCGGCGCCGAACAGGCCCAGCACCAACGCCGCGCCAGACAGCGCGCCGGTGGCCTTCAGGATGGCGCCGATGCCGCCGAGCGCTTCGACGGTGACCATCGCCGCGCTCCACCGCCGCGCGTGGGCAGCGTTCCACCTCGCCTTGGCCGCGTACCACGCCTGCTGGTCAGCGATCCGGTCCGTCTCGTAGGCGGCCTTGCGGGCGTCGAGCGTCTCGCCGCGCAGGGCGCGCATCGCCGGCGTGATCTGCAGCCCGTCGGCCAGCGTCGAGGACAGGTCTAGCTCGTCGAGGTCATGGAGCACGTCGTTGAGGCGCTCGACGAGCAGCCGATCGGCGTCCGCTCCGATGACCGACGTCAGGCAGAACGGCTCCCCGCCGACGGCGTACCGCCACGCCAGCGTCTTGGCTGACTCGCCTGCGGCACGGCCCTCGAACCAGACCCGGTCCGGTTGCGTCTGCAGGATGAACACCTCCGCCGCGAGCGCGGCCACGAACGCGACGGCGGCGAGGATCCCCGCGTAGTCCGCGCCGCCGACAGTCCAGCTCACCCCGCCAGCGCCAGCGGCCAACGTCAGCGTGACCAGCCGCAGCTTCGTCGCGCGGAGAAAGCGTCGCTGACCAGCCAGCGAGCTGGCGTCCGCCGCATGAAAGATCGCCGGCAGCTCAAGCGCCACCGCCGATTGCCGCACCGTCATCATCCTCCTCCTGAACGAAGAAGGGCCAGTGTGCGCGTCACGGCGCGGCCCTGTCCACGGCCGTCGGGATTTCCCCTACTACCGCGCAGCGCCGTGCTGGTTGATGATGCAAAGCCATGACGAGGGCCACCCGCTACTTCTCTGACCATCAATTGCCTGGCGAGCGGCGTCGCCTGGCACTGATGGAGCAGTGCTACGACCCGGGGACGATCCGCCGTTTGACGGCGATCGGCGTCACCCACGGCTGGTCCTGCTTGGAGGTTGGCGCCGGTGGCGGCTCCATTGCGCGCTGGCTGGCCCAGCGGGTCGGACAGAGCGGTCGGGTGGTGGCCACCGACCTGGACACCAGGTTCTTCGAGAATGCGACCGCGGCCAACCTCGAGGTCTGGCGTCACGACATTGCCGCCGACCCGCTCCCGACCGAACAGTTCGACCTCGTGCACGTGCGCTGGGTGTTGGACCTCCTGCCCGACCGCGAACGCGTTGTCGAGAAGCTGATCGCCGCGCTGAAGCCAGGGGGGTGGCTGCTCGACGAGGAGCCCGACCTGTTCCCGGCCACCAGTGGAGCCTCGCAGGCATACCGCACGCTCGTGGAGGCCGGCACCGCAGTGCTGCGGTCCGCAGGCGTGGACTCGGAATGGGCGCGAACGCTGCCGGCGGTGCTGGCCGCGGCCGGGCTGGTCGACGTCGAGGCCGACGCCGAGGTGGACCTCTTCCGCGGCGGGTCGGTGATGGCCGAGTCCCGGCAGCTGAGCTTCGAACAGCTGCGGGAGCCCGCGCTGGAGGCTGGGGTCATCAGCGAGGCCGAGCTCGACCGGGGGCTGGCCTGCCTGGCCGACCCCGGCTCCTGGCTGATGGACTTCGCCACGGTCGCGGCGTGGGGACGAAGGCCCTGACGCGCCCCCGCTCAGCGCACGTCGGGGTTGGCGCAGGGCAGCGGGGGTGGCCGGCGGACAGACGGGCGAGGTCAGCGCAGAGCAGGTTCGTGTGATGGCGGACGACGTCGATGGCGGCACCCGCCAGATGCGCGGTCAACACCAGCCCAGGACAGCCGAGCAACGGGCTGTCCACCGGCAACGGCTCCGTCGCGCACACGTCAAAGACGGCGCCAGCGATCACCCCCGCCCGCAGAGCCCCGACCAGCGCGGCCTCGTCCACGCACGCTCCAGCCGTGTTGACCAAGTATGCGGTCGACCGCATCGCCGCCAACGCCTCCGCGTCGATCAGGTCGACGGTCTCAGGGCCGCGCAGGAATGCAGGCTCACGACATCGGAGGCGGCCAGCAGCTCGTCCAACGGCACCGACCC
>JBOGEB010000015.1:0-36767 GCA_050743125.1 Egibacteraceae bacterium | reverse complement strand
CCGCAAACCCTTGCCAACCGCACCGCTATATGACACAATACAAACATGCGTACGAACCAGGCAGAGGCAGCGGCGGTCGAGAGCCTCGACGACCACGCGCTGCTCGACCTGGCCGAGCGTGTGCTCGCCGCGTTGGGCGCGCGGCCGTTGGACGGACAGGTCGACGACGCTGAGCTGGCCGAGTCGGTGGAGCGGCTGCACCGGTTGGAGACGGTCGTGGCGGGAGAGAAGCTCCGGCGTGTCGCGCAGGTCGACGCGCGCGGGGCGTGGCGGGCCGAAGGCGCGCGGTCGACGGCGGACCTGCTGGCGCGGCGGCTGCGGCTGACGCGGGGGGAGGCGCGCGCGCAGGCGGAGACGGCGGTCGGGTTGGAGACCGCCGCGGCGGTCCGCGCGGGGACGATCGGTGTGGGGCAGGCCCAGGTCGCGGTCCAGACGGCGAAGGAGCTGCGCCCGGACGTGCGGGAAGAGTTGGACCGGCTGGTGGCCGGCGACGGCGGGGGGATGGACCGCCGACAGTTGCGGGACCGGGTGGACGAGTGGACGCACACGGTGGACCCTGAGGCGCTGGCCGGGCGGGAGAAGCGGGCGTGGGCGAACCGGCGGGCGTCGGTCACCTCGGACGGCGCGGACGGGTCCGGGCGTGTGGAGGCCCGGCTGGACCCGGTCGGCACCGCCACGCTGACCGCCGCGTTGGACCCGCTGGCCCGCAGGACCGGCCACGCCGACGAGCGGACGTACCCGCAGCGGATGGCCGACGCGCTCGTCGAGCTGGCCCGACGGTCGCTGGACGCCGGCGACCTGCCCCAAGTCGCCGTCCAGCGCCCGCACGTGATCCTGATCGCGACCGCGGAGGCGTTGGACGGCAAGCCTGGCGCGCCGGCGGCCAGGTTGGACGGCGTGGGCCCGGTCAGCGCCGCCACGGCGCGGATGGTCTGCTGCGACGCTGAGGTGGACCGCGCCAACCTCCCCCGCCCACCCGCCCTTAACGGAACCCGCAACGGGGAGGTCTTGGACGCGGGCCGCACGCAACGCCAGCCGACGAGGCAGCAGCGGGTCGCGGTCATCGCCAGAGACCAGGTGTGCGTGGGGTGCGGCGCGCCGGCGTCCCGCTGCCAGGTGCATCGACCACGCCAACCTCCCCCACCCGCCCACCCTGAAGGAACACGGGACTTGGGGCCGACGGACGAGGAGAATCTCTGCTTAACGTGTTGGTGCTGTCATCACAGGATTCACGAGGACGGCTGGCTCGTCGCCCGCGACCCGGGCACCGGACGGTTCACGATGCACCCGCCCGACCCGCTCGCCCGGCCGCACCGGCGACGAGCCGGCTGACCCGCGCCCGACACCACCCACGCACACATGCCAAGAGCCAGAAAAACCCGTGACCCGTACTCGCCCGGGCATCCGCGCCTCGCGGCGTTGCGGATCGCTTGAGGACAACCAGTACACGGCGCGACCCGCGCGGAGCGCTTCGCCTTGCGAGGCGGGGAGCACTCCGCCCGGGCCCTCGCAGTGATCGGGGGCGTCTCCCCGGACCCCCTCACAGTCAACGGAACTTTCCGCTTGGACCACCAGCTAGGACAGGCGCTCCACGATCATCGCCATGCCCTGCCCGCCGCCGACGCACATCGTCTCGAGCCCGACGGTCGTATCAGTGCTCGCCAGGCCGTTGAGCAGGGTCGTCATGATGCGCGCGCCCGTCATGCCGAAGGGGTGGCCGACGGCGATTGAGCCGCCGTGGACGTTGAGCTTGTCCCAGGTGACGCCGAGGTGGCGGGCGGAGGGGATGACCTGGGCGGCGAACGCCTCGTTGATCTCGACGAGGTCGACGTCGTCGATCGTCATCCCTGCGCGCTTCAGCGCCTGGCGGGTGGCCTCGATCGGGCCGAGGCCCATGATCTCGGGGTTCAACGCGGACACCCCGCTCGCAACGATGCGCGCGAGCGGGGTGATCCCCAGCTCGCGGGCTCTCGTGTCGCTCATGACGACCACCGCGGCAGCGCCGTCGTTGAGCGGGCAGGCGTTCCCCGCGGTGACCCGCCCGTCGGGGCGGAAGACCGGCTTCAGCGCGGCGAGCCGCTCCATGCTCGTGTCCGGTCGCGGGCCGTCGTCGGCGGTCACGACGGTGCCGTCCGGCAACGAGACCGGCGTGATCTCCCGCTCGAAGAACCCGTTGCGCTGCGACTCCACCGCGCGCTGCTGCGACCGCAGCGCGAACCGGTCCATCTCCTCGCGGGACACGTCCTCGATCTGCGCGACGTTCTCGGCGGTCTGGCCCATCGCGATGTAGATGTCGGGCAGACCCCCGGGCGGCGGCTGCCACGGCTCGGCGTCGCCCTCTGCGCGGCGGGCGGTGCGCTCGCGAGCCTCGGCGAAGCGCGGGTTCATCGTGTCCGGCAGGCTGTCGCTGTTGCCCTTGGTGAACCGGCTCACCATCTCGACCCCGGCCGCGATGAACGCGTCACCCTCGCCGGCCTTGATCGCGTGGGCGGCCATCCGGATCGTCTGGAGGCTCGACGAGCAGTAGCGGTTCAGGGTGAGGCCGGGCACGTCGGGCAGACCGGCGAGGACGCTGACGACCCGGCCCATGTTGAAGCCCTGCTCGCCGCCTGGCAGGCCGCAGCCGAGCATGAGGTCGTCGATCTTGCCGGGGTCGAGCTGGGGGACCTTCGCGAGGGCGGCCTTGACGATCTGCGCGGCGAGGTCGTCGGGCCGCACGTCGACCAGGCAGCCCTTGAACGCGCGGCCTACGGCTGAGCGCGCGGTGGCGACGATGACCGGGGATGCCATGGGCTTCCTCTCGAACGCTTGAGCGTTGCATCGAGTATGCGCGCTCGTCGCGTGCAAGCGAGCCGGGCGCAGGGACGTTCTCGATGCGGGTCGTACGTACGGCTACAGGGCACAAGGCCACTACTGGCCAGCGGTCGGTGCCGCGGGCCTCGGCTATCCTCGCCGCACCACCTCCACCTTAGGAGCACAGCAGCCGTGTCCCAGCCGCAGATCGTCGTGAAAGGCCCCAACGGGGCAAGCGCCAGCCTGCCGGCCGGGGCCACGACGCACGACGCGCTGCGGGCGTTGGGAGCCGTGCACGGACAGGTGCTCGCTGCTCGCGTGGACGGCGAGATCCACGACCTGTCCTTCGAGGTGAGTGACGGCGCGGCCGTCGAGCCGGTGCCCGCAGACACCGACGACGGCCGGCGCGTCCTGCGCCACTCGGTCGCGCACATCATGGCGCAGGCGGTCACCGATCTGTTCCCGCGCGCGAAGTTCGCGATCGGCCCGCCGATCGCCGACGGTTTCTACTACGACTTCGAGGTCGAGCGGCCGTTCACGCCTGAGGACCTCCAGGCGATCGAGGCGCGGATGCACGAGATCATCCGCGAGGACCAGACGTTCCGCCGTCGCGAGCTGTCGAAGGACGAGGCGCTCGACCTGTTCGCCGACCAGCCGTACAAGCGCGAGATCATCGCCGGCGTGGACGAAGGGGAGGGCGCGGGCGCGCAGACCGTCAGCGTCTACGACAACGTCCGCCCCGACGGGTCGGTCTGGCCGGACCTCTGCCGTGGCCCGCACATCCCGACCACCCGCTGGGTGCCCGCGTTCAGCCTCCAGCGGGTCGCCGGCGCGTACTGGCGGGGCGACGAGCGCAACCCGATGCTCCAGCGGATCTACGGCACCGCGTGGGAGTCCCGCAAGGCGCTCGCCGCGCACCTCGAGCGCTTGGAGGAGGCGCGCAAGCGGGACCACCGCAAGCTCGGCCGGGAGCTCGACCTTCTGAGCTGGCCCGATGAGCTGGGGCCAGGGATCGCGCTCTGGCACCCGCGCGGCGCGATCGTCCGGAAGGAGATGGAGGACTACTCGCGGGCGGCGCACCTCGCCCGCGGCTACCAGCCGGTCTTTACTCCGCACATCGGCCGCTCGGTGCTGTGGGAAACCTCCGGGCATCTCGGCTACTACGGGGAGAACTTCTTCCCGCCGATGGACTTCGAGGAAGGCGACACCTACTACGCGAAGCCCATGAACTGCCCGTTCCACATCCTGATCTACCGCTCACGGACCCGCAGCTACCGTGAGCTGCCGCTGCGGCTTTACGAGCTCGGGACCGTGTACCGGTATGAGCGCTCGGGTGTGGTGCACGGCATCCTTCGGGCCCGCGGGCTCACCCAAGACGACAGCCATCTGTTCTGCACTCCTGACCAGGTGCAGTCGGAGATCGCCGGGATCATCGCGTTCACCCTCGATCTCTATCGCGACTTCGGGTTCACCGACGGCCCGTCGCGGGTCGCGCTGTCGACCCGGCCCGAGAAGGCCAAGACCGTCGGCACCGACGAGGGCTGGGCACACGCGGAGGACGCGCTCCGGAAGGTCCTCGACGCGTCCGGGCTCGACTGGGTCGTCGACGAGGGCGAGGGCGCGTTTTACGGGCCGAAGATCGACTTTCAGATCACCGACGCGATCGGCCGACCCTGGCAGCTCACCACGATCCAAGTCGACTTCACCCTGCCGGAGCGCTTCGGCCTGGTCTACACCGGCCCCGATGGCGCCGAGCACCGGCCCATCATGATCCACCGGGCGCTGTTCGGGTCGCTCGACCGGTTCTTTGGGATCCTCGTCGAGCACTACGCGGGCGCCTTCCCGACCTGGCTGGCGCCGGTCCAGGCGGTCGTCGTCCCGATCGCCGACCGCCACCACGGCTACGGGCGCGAGGTCGTTGCCGCGCTGGCCGCGCGCGGCCTGCGCGCCGAGCTCGACATCGGCGACGACACGATGGGCGCAAAGATCCGGAAGCATCAGCTCCAAAAGGTCCCGTACCAGCTCGTCGTCGGCGACGCCGAGGCCACCTCGCGCACCGTCGCGGTCCGGCCCCGTGTGGGGGACCAGCGCAAGGGCGTCGCGGTGGATGCTTTCGTCGACGAGCTCGCCGCAGAGGTCGTGGCCCGCGCATGACCGAGGAGATCGTCAACGGCTTGCAGCGGTTGTGGTCGCCCTGGCGGAGCGCGTACGTGCGGAGCCCCGACCGCCACTCCGGCGGTGGCTGCCTGTTCTGTGACCTGCCGGCGCGAGGCTCGGAGCGCGACGCCGAGTCGTACATCCTCCATCGGGGCGAGCGCACGTACGCGCTCCTCAACGCGTTCCCCTACAACCCCGGGCACCTCATGGCCGTGCCCTACCGGCACGTCGCCGGTTTCGACGAGCTCACCCCAGCCGAGCTCCACGAGCTGGCCGACCTCTGCCAGCGGGCCGTCCGCGCGCTCAAGGCGGCGAGCGGCACTCTCGGGAGCGGCACGCTCGGGAGCGGCCCGCACGGGTTCAATATCGGCGTGAACGCCGGCACGCTGGCTGGCGCCGGCATCGGCGACCACATCCACCAGCACGTCGTGCCACGCTGGGGCGGAGACACGAACTTCATGCCGGTCATCGGCCAGACCCGTGTCCTTCCAGAGCTGCTCGCGGAGACCTACGCCTGGCTCGCGCCGGCGTTCGCCCGAGCCGAGGGAGCCGGGGGCGGGGAACCTCCGGTGAGCCAGGGCCCGGGGGTGGGCAACCTCCGGTGACCTGACATGGCCCTCACCGCCTACGCCCGCACGCTGACCGACCAGATGGCCGCCCCGGTCGCGAAGGGACTCGTCCGCATGGGGGCGACGCCTAACTGGTTGACCTGCATCGGCCTTGCCGGCGTGCTCGTGGGCGTCGGGCTGGTCCTCGCCGGGTGGCACTTTCCGGGCGCGGCGGTGATGGCGGTCGCGACGGTCTTCGACGGGCTCGACGGCGCCGTCGCCCGCCTGCGTGGCAGCGACAGCGCGCTCGGGTGCTTCCTCGACAGCGTCTCCGACCGGATCGCCGACGCGGCGATCTTCGGTGCCGCGGCCTGGCTGGTGCGTGCTGACCCGGTCCTCTTCGGGGTCGCGATGGTCGCGCTGGGCACTGCGCTCGTCACGAGCTACATCCGCGCCAAGGCCGAGGCCCTCGGCTGGGACGCGACCGTCGGCCTGATCGAGCGGCCCGAGCGCATGATCGTCCTCATCCTCGCCATCGGATTCGGCTTCGTGCCGCTGGCTCTGTGGGTGCTCGCCGCCGGTGGGCTCGTCACCGTCGCGCAGCGCCTGCGCTGTGTGTTCCGTCAAGCGCTGCAGACGTGAGCCCACGGCGGTGAATCCGGCATGAGCCGAACGGCGGTGAATCTGGCATGAGCCGAACGGCGGTGGGTTGGGCATGAGGGCGGGCGGGGCGTACCGGGGCTCTGGGCAGCCTGGGGAGCCAGTCGACCGCAATCCTGGCGCCGTCGGGCGAGCGCCGCGCGAGCTGGAGCCCGAAGGGTTGCGGCTGCGCCTGGTCGGGCTGGCCTGGGAGAGCGCGTGGGAGCTGGCGCGCTGGCTGCCCGAGCCGGTGGTGTTCGCCACCGCCGACCTTGGCGGCCGGCTTGCCTACCGCTTCGGCAGGGGGCTGCGCACCAGGATCCGGTGCAACCTCGCCCGGGTCGTCTCCCGTGAGCAGCTGGACGAGGCCGTCCGTGCGGCCTTCCGCTCCTACGCGCGGTACTGGGTCGAGGCGTTCCGCTGCGCCGACCTCGAGCCCAAGGATCTGGATCGGCGCACGACGACGGCCGGCTTCGAGCACCTCGACGAGGCCCTGCGGGCCGGACGCGGCATCATCGTGCTGCTCGCCCACCACGGCTCGTGGGACGTCGCCGCGCGCTGGGCCGAGGCCCACGGGTACCACATCGCGGTCGTCGTCGAGGTCTTGCGACCGCGGCGGCTGTTCGACAAGTTCGTCGCCCTGCGGGAGGCGGTCGGGCTGGAGGTCGTCCCGCTCACCAAGGACCGGTCCATTGCACCGCGGCTCGCGCGGGTGCTCGCCGCGAACCACCTGGCCGGTCTGATGTCCGACCGTGACCTGTCCTCCTCGGGTCCGGTCGTCACACTGTTCGGCGAGCGCTCCCGGATGCCGCGCGGACCGGTCATGCTGAGCCAGCGGACCGGCGCGGCGATCGTGCCGATCACGATGCTTCAGCGTCCCGGCCGCCGTTGGCACCTGCAGGTGCTCCCCGCGGTCGACGTCTGCGGGTTGGAGGTTGCCGAGGCGGTCCAGCGGTGCGCCGAGACGATCGAGCAGCTCGTTCGTTTGGCGCCGGAGCAGTGGCACGTGTTCTCGCCGGTCTTTCTCGCTGACCAGGACGGATCGGGGGCACCTCAGCGTCCGGCGCGGGGAATGGCCTAGTGCTCCGCGCGGGAAGTTCGTTCTGCTGTGAGGGGGTCCCCAACCCCAGAGGGGACCCTGGGGACGCCCCCGATGACACGAGGGCGCGACTGCGCCCGGAGCGCAAGGCGCGAGGAGCGCAGAGGCAACGCTGCGATCCGGGATGCAGGCGCGTGGAGAATGCCAACGGAGCTTTCCGGGTGGTGCGCTAGATGAGGATTGCCTTGGTCTGCCCCTATGACTGGGCCAAGCCCGGAGGCGTTCGCGAGCATGTTGCGCACCTCGCGGACTACCTCGCCGCCCAGCACGAGGTCGGAGTCTTTGCCCCGTCGTCGTCAGCCCGGGCGGTGGATGAGCGCTGGGTCACCGTGGTCGGGCGGCCGATGCCCGTGCGCTACAACCAATCGGTCGCGCCCGTCGCGCTGTCACCGCTGGCCGGCCGAAAGATCCTGCGCGCCCTGCGCGACTACTGCCCGGACGTCGTGCACGTCCACGAGCCGCTGTCGCCGATCGTGTCCGCGACGGCAGCCGCGTTCGGTCCCCGCCCCGTGGTCGGGACCTTCCACGCCTGGTCCTCGACCGCCCGGATCTATCGGCTGGCCGGACTGGCGGGTCGGCGGACGGTGCGCCGCCTCGATGCCCGCATCGCCGTCTCGCCGTCGGCGCAGCAGTACGCGGCGGGGGCGCTGCGAATGCCGCTCGGGAGCTTCCAGGTGGTGCCCAACGGCGTCGATGACACCGCGTTCGCCACCGCTGAGCCGCTGCCCGAGCTTGTCGACCCGTCCCGCCCGCTCATCCTCTTCGTCGGCCGGCTCGAGCCGCGTAAGGGCGTCGATGTCCTCATGCGTGCGTTCCTTCGCCTGCGCGCGTCGACACCGCGGGTGCGGCTGTGCGTGGTCGGGGAGGGGCCTGGGCGGGAGCGCTACCAGCAGATGATCCCGTCCTCGATCCGCCCGGACGCCCAGTTCGTGGGTGCCGTGGACCAAGCGGAGCTGCCTCGCTACCACGCGAGCGCCGACATCTTCGTGTCCCCGGCCGTCGGCGGCGAGTCGTTCGGCGTCGTCCTGCTCGAGGCGATGGCCGCGGGCCTCCCGGTCGTCGCCTCGGACATCCCCGGGTACCGCACGGTGCTCAAGGACGGCCGTCAGGGCCGACTCGTCCCGCCCGACGACGCCTTCGCGCTCGCGGAGACCGTCTCGACGCTGCTCGCAAACGAGAAGCTTCGCCTCGCCATGGGTGCCGAGGGCCGTCAGACCGCTGCCGAGTACGCTTGGCCAGTGATCGGGCGCCGCATCGAGGCGGTGTACTGGGCGGTCCGCGAGCGCACCTGACCTTTGCGATGCGCGGATCCTGACGCGTCCAGCGGGATTCACACATCTGAGACTGAAGGGAGGGGCGTGCAACGGTTCGCGCCGGCGGTTCGCGCGATCGCCGTGATCGTCGGTCTTGCCGTGCTGGTCGCGGTCGGCGTCCACCGGCTGGTACCGGTGCCGGTGATCTTCCCGGGGGCGTTGCGCGCGGCGTCCGCTCCGCTGACGGGATCCGCGCCGCTGACCGGGCTGCCGGTCGCCGACCCTGCGGTCTTGGCGCGGCCGGTGGTCGCCGTGAAGGTCGACAACGCCGCCAAGGCCCGACCGCAGACCGGCCTCGACCAGGCCGACATCGTCTTCGAGGGGCTGGTCGAGGGCGGCCTGACCCGGTTTGTCGCGCTCTTCCACTCGGTGAACCCCGGGACGGTCGGCCCGGTTCGCTCGGCGAGGGACGTCGACGCGGACCTGCTCCCCGCCTTCTCCTCGGTACTCGGCATCTCCGGGGCCGCCCCGGGCACCGAGGCGCGCCTGCGAGCGGCAGGGCTGCGCGTCCTGTCCGAGGGGCAGGCGCCGCCCGGCGCGTTCTTCCGGACCGGCGAGCGGCGGTCGCCGCACAACCTGTTCACGCGCCCGCTGGAGTTGTGGCGCGCGGGGGCCGACCAGCCGCCCGCCGTGCCAGTGTGGCCGTTCGGCGCGCCCCCGCCGCTGGGCGGCCGGCCGGCCCCCGGCGCGCGGGTCGTGTTCTCCCTGAACGCCAGCGCGACGTGGACCTGGGACGCCTCTCGACGCACCTGGCTGCGCCGGGAGGACGGCCGTGACCACCTCATGAGCTCTGGCGGCCAGGTGACCGCCGAGAACGTCGTGGTCGCCACGGTCGTCACCGCACCGGGCGGTGGCGTCGACACCAACGGCGAGCCCACCGTCGCGATTGGGGTGCTCGGCGAGGGGCCGGCGGTCGTCCTACGGGACGGGCTCGCGTACGACGTCCGTTGGCGCAAGGCATCGCCGTCCTCGCAGTTCGAGTGGGTCACGCAACGTGGCGCCCCGCTCCCGCTCACCCCGGGCCGCACCTGGATCGAGCTCGTCCCGGCCTCGGGCAGCCTCGTGGTCGGCCAGATACCCTGAGGACCGTGAGCGGACCGGTTCGCGGCAGTGACCGAACCAAGCGCGGTTTGGCCGACATGCTCAAAGGCGGCGTGATCATGGACGTCGTCACACCGGAGCAGGCCAAGATCGCCGAGGAGGCCGGGGCAGTGGCGGTGATGGCCCTCGAGCGGGTGCCCGCCGACATCCGCGCTCAGGGTGGCGTCGCGCGCATGGCCGATCCCGCGATCGTCGAGGCGATCTGCCGGACCGTGTCGATCCCCGTCATGGCCAAGGCGCGGATCGGCCACTTCGTCGAAGCGCAGGTGCTTCAGGCGCTCGGCGTCGATTACATCGACGAGTCCGAGGTGCTCACCCCCGCCGACGAGGCCCATCACATCGACAAGCATTCGTTCACGGTCCCCTTCGTGTGCGGCGCGACGAGCCTCGGCGAGGCGCTCCGTCGGATCGTCGAGGGCGCGGCGATGATCCGCTCCAAGGGCGAGGCCGGCACCGGCAACGTCGTCGAGGCCGTCCGCCACATGCGCGCGATCACTGGTGGGATCCGCACGCTCGCGAGCCTGTCCGAGGACGAGCGCTACGCCCAGGCCGCCCAGCTGCGCGCCCCGTACGAGCTGGTCCGCGAGGTCGCCGAGATCGGCAAGCTGCCCGTGGTGCTGTTCACCGCCGGTGGCATCGCCACCCCCGCCGACGCCGCGCTCATGATGCAGCTCGGCGCCGACGGCGTCTTCGTCGGCTCGGGCATCTTCAAGTCCGCTGAGCCCGCCAAACGCGCCCGCGCGATCGTCGAGGCCACCACCTATTTCACCGACGCCGATGTCATCGCCAAGGTCAGCCACGGTCTCGGCGAGCCGATGGTCGGTATCAGCGCACTGCCGCCGGAGGAGCGCCTGGCGTCCCGCGGCTGGTAGCCCGGACACTTTGGTCCACCAGATGGACCAAAGTGTCCGCGCTCACCGTGCTGGCACCACCGGCGGTAGTCCCAGAGCGAGCCGCTGGCGGTAGATGCGCAGCACCATCGCCCGTGTCTGCCCCTGCATCTCTCGCAGCATCCCGTAGGTGATACGGAGGACCTCGATCTGATCGTGCTTCAGGCGCAGCTCGCGTCGGCTGTCCGCGTCCCGGTCGGTGTCGATCGTGTGGTGATCGCGCCCGTCGTACTCGAGCACGAGCCGTGCTTCTAGGAAGATCGCGTCGACCCGGACGTCCGGATAGACCCAAACGGCCCACGAAGGCTGCGGGTCGCCGGGACGAAACAGCCTGGCCATCAGCCGCTCGCCCTCGCTTTCCTGCGCGAACTGGCCGGATGCGAAGACGTGGCGGAGCGCGACTGCCCCGGGTCGGCGTCTGAGTTCCTCGGCGCGCTCGACGAGCCGGTCCAGCCGGATCAGCCCTTGGCGCCGCGCGTCATCGACTGCGATTCGTAGCCGCCGTTCGGTCACGAGCGCCGCGAGGTCGATCAAGCCGAGGGCTGGACTCACGGCCGGAATGCCCCGGACGGTCTGCTCGTCCCTGGCCGCCCAGCCGGAACGGACGACGGTGAAGGACACGTGCCGGACCCGCCGCGCTTCGGGGACGAGCATATACGGAGGCCAGTCGGGACTGACGCCCTCGATGCCGTGCAGCCAACACGCCGAAGGACCGCCGGCTCGCGCTTCGGGCCCGGCACGCAGGAGCGCCGCAACGATGTGCTGCTCGTGTGAGGGTGTGGCTCCGGCGAGCCCATACACGCCGCGGTGCAGTGGGATCAGGACACCGTCAGTGACCCAGCGTTTCACCGCTGTGGGCGGTGGTCCCAGCGTAAGGAGCTGCTGACGCTCGATGACGCCGTACTGGCGGCTCATCAGTTCGGTGATAGCTCGTGGTAGTCCGCGCATGCCTCCAGGGTGAAACGTCATCCCACGCGCGCGATGGGTTCCGCTCGACCTGTGGACAACTGGACAACGCGGAGTTCGGACGATTTGGTTCACCTGCTGGACCAAAGTGTCCGGACTAGGCTTGGCGCGGATGGTGGAGGAGCGCATACCTGGGGAGGCGCTGGTCGGCGGGAGGGGGCAGCTCCACTGGGGTGACGGCGAAGGCCCCGTGATCGGGGTGCTTGCGTTGCAGGGTGATGTGCTGGAGCACCTGCGGATGCTCGGCGCGTGCGGGGCGCGGGCGAGGCCGGTGAAGCGGCCCGAGGAGCTGTCGGGACTCGACGGGATCGTGGTCCCCGGCGGCGAGTCCACGACGATCGGCCGGCTGCTCCAGCGGTACCAGCTGCTCGAGCCGTTGCGGGCGCTGCTGCGGGCCGGCCTGCCGGCTTTCGGGACGTGCGCGGGGGCGATCCTGCTCGGCCGGTCCGCGCTGACCGCTGACGGCGAGCCATCCGACCAGCCTCTGCTCGGCGTGATGGACACCGTGGTGCGGCGAAACGCGTTCGGCCGGCAGGTCGACAGCTTCGAGGCCGACCTCGACGTGTCCGGCCTGGACGGGGGGCCCATGCACGCAGTGTTCATCCGTGCGCCGTGGATCGAGGAGGTTTCACCGGACGTCGAGGTGCTCGCTGCGGTCAACCCCGTCGATCGGGACGGCAATCCGGTGGGTGCTAGAGTCGTGCTGGCCCGGCAGGGCCGTATCCTCGTGTCAGCGTTCCACCCGGAGCTGACGGGGGACAGCCGACTCCACCGGCTTTTCGTGGAGATCGTCCACGAGTCGGAGCGCTAGGTCATGTCCGGTCACAGCAAATGGTCGACGATCAAGCGGCGCAAGGGCGCGGCCGACTCCAGGCGCGGGAGGTTGTTCGCCCGTCTGATCCGCGGCATCGAGGCTGCCGCCAAGGTCGGCGGCGCCAACCCGGAGGCGAACCCGACGCTCGCGGACGCGATCCAGAAGGCCCGTGACGCCTCGGTCCCGAAGGACAACATCGAGCGTGCGCTCAAGCGCGCCGCCGGTGACCTCGAAGGCGCGACCTATGTCACCGTCTACTACGAGGGCTACGCCCCCGGCGGGGTCGCGCTCTACGTCGAGTGCCTCACCGACAACCGCAACCGGGCTGGCAACGACGTCCGCGCCGCCTTCAACAAGAACGGCGGCTCGCTCGCCGAGCCGGGCGCGGTGAACTACCTGTTCAGCCGCACCGGGGTGATCCTTGTGCCGCGCCGCCAGAGCCCCCGCCCCGAGACGACTGAGGACGACATCCTCATGGCCGGCCTGGACGCGGGCATCACCGACGTGAGCGAGGACGAGGAGGCGTTCACCGTCACCACCGCCCCTGCCGACGTCCTGGCGGTGCGCAAGGCGCTGGAGGACGCACAGATCGTGGTGTCGTCGTCCGAGACGACGATGGTTCCCTCCGTCACCGTGCTGATCGCCGAGGAGTCCGTCGCCCGCCAGGTGCTCCGCCTGCTCGATGCGCTCGACGACTGCGACGACGTGCAGAACGTCTACTCGAACTTCGACATTCCGGACCACATCCTCGAAGCCGTCGCCTGAGGTCTGGTACGCTCCGACGTACAGGCGTTCGATTCAGTGCACCCATCCGGAAATACGGTGGCATCGGACGCCCCTGCATCCCCGATCGCTGCGTTGCGCCTCGCTTGCAGACGTTGCGAGTATGCGCGCTCGACGCGCCTTGCGATCGGGGCGCAGGGACGCCCTCGATGCAGACCGTATTTCCGTCAGGGAGCACGAAGGGAGGGCAGGTGCGCGTCCTGGGGGTGGATCCGGGGCTGTCCCGATGTGGGGTCGGGGTGCTCTCCGGCTCGCGGCACCGGCCGGAGGTGGTCCGGGTCGGCGTCGTCCGGACGCCTACGGGCGAGCCCGTTTCCGCGCGGCTGGCCCAACTCCACGCCGAGCTCACCGCGCTGCTGGACGAGACCCGGCCGGACGCGGTCGCGGTCGAGCGGGTGCTGTTCAACAGCAACGCCCGCACCGCGATGGGGGTCGGGCAGGCTGCCGGCGTCGTCCTGCTCTGCGCCGCGCAGGCCGGGGTCCCGGCGGTGGAGTACACGCCGACGCAGGTCAAGGCGACGGTCACCGGCAGCGGCAGGGCCGACAAGGAGCAGGTGGCCTACATGGTCCGTGTGCAGCTCGGGCTTGCCCAGCCGCCGACTCCGGCCGACGCCGCCGACGCGCTCGCGCTCGCGCTGTGCCACCTTCAGCGCGGGGGCGCCGCCGGGAGCGCCGAAGGCGTCATCAGCCCCCGGCTCGCCGCCGCGATCGCCGCCGCCCGCCCGGGGGCGCAGGTGACGCAGACCAGCCCGGCCGGCGCGAGGCCAAGTCCCAGCCCGGCCGGCGCGAGGCCAAGCACGTGATTGCGCTGCTGCGTGGCACCGTCGTGACGCGCGGCGCCGGGGAGATCGTCCTCGACGTCGGCGGCGTCGGGTACCGTGTCCGGGTCCCGGCCGGAACAGCGACGGGTCCGATCGGCGCCGAAACCACGCTCCACACCTATCTCGCGGTACGGGAAGACGCCCTCGACCTCTACGGCTTCGCCGACCCCGCCACACGCGGCCTGTTCGAGACCCTGCTGTCCGTCACCGGTGTGGGGTGCAAACTCGCGCTCGCGGCGCTCGGAGCCTTGGGAGCCGAGGGTCTGCGCCGGGCGGTCCTCGCCGAGGACGTGAGGGCGCTCACGATCATCCCAGGCGTCGGCCGGAAGGGCGCCCAGCGGATGATCCTGGAGCTGCGCGAGCGGCTCGGGGCGGCCTTGAGCGACGGCGTCCCCGGCAACGGCGCAGGACCGAGCGGCCTTCCCGCAGGCGCCAGGGACGAGGTTCTCCAGGCCCTGCTCGCCTTGGGGTACGCGGCCGGCGAGGTGCAGCAGACGATCGCTGCCCTGCCCGACGACCCGGAGGCCGGCCCGGAGGAGCTGCTCCGTGGCGCGCTGCGCAACCTCGCGGGGAAGCAGCGCTGATGGAGGAGGTGCTCTCCCCAGCCCGCACGCCCGCGGACGTCGAGCTCGAAGCGAGCTTGCGCCCGCGCCGCTTGGCCGAGTTCGTCGGCCAGGCGCGGGTCAAGGAGCAGCTCGCGCTTGTGCTCCAGGGCGCGCGCGGCAGGGGCAAACCTGCCGACCACCTGCTGTTCAGCGGCCCGCCTGGGCTTGGCAAAACCTCCTTGTCAGGGATTGTCGCCGCCGAGATGGGCGCGGACCTGCGCGCGACCAGCGGACCCGCGCTCGAGCGGCCCGGCGACCTCGCGGCGATCCTGTCGAACCTCGAGTCGGGCGACGTGCTCTTCGTCGATGAGATCCACCGGCTCCCCCGCGCGGTCGAGGAGATCCTCTATCCGGCGATGGAGGACTTCGCGCTGGACATCGTCGTGGGGAAGGGCCCGGGCGCGAAGGCGCTCCGCCTGCCCCTGCCGGAGTTCACGCTCGTGGGTGCGACCACGCGGACCGGTCTGGTGACCAGCCCGCTGCGGGACCGGTTCGGCTTCGCCGCGCGGCTCGACTTCTACAACCCGGCCGAGCTCGTCGAGATCCTCCGGCGCAGCGCGGGGATCCTCGGCGTGCGCCTGGACGCCGAGGGCGCTGTCGAGGTCGCGCACCGCAGCCGTGGGACCCCCCGGATCGCCAACCGGCTGCTCAGGCGGGTCCGTGACTACGCCGAGGTTCGTGCCGACGGGGTCGTGACCGCGACCGTCGCGCGGGCGGCCCTCGAGCTGTTCGAGGTCGATGCGCGGGGCCTCGACAAGCTCGACCGCTGGGTGCTCCTCGCGCTCTGCCGGGACTTCGGCGGGGGGCCGGTCGGGCTGTCGACCCTCGCGGTCGCGGTGGGAGAGGAGCCCGACACCGTCGAGGACGTCGTCGAGCCGTTCCTCATCCAGCAGGGCTTGCTCGCCCGTACCCCCCGTGGGCGGGTCGCGACGGACAACGCGTTCGCCCACCTCGGCGTCCCGCTGCCGGTTTCGCGAGCATCGGGGGCGTCCTCCCCGGTCTCCTCGCGGCCCTGCGCACCGCCACTCTTCGACCAGCCGAGCTGACCTGCGCGGGTGCTATGGTGGCCGCCGTTTGGCGTCTACGAGCATGTGTCGAAATTTCCCCGGGCTGTGTCGCCCAGTCGCCGACGCAGGCTCGCCGGGGCGTCTCACCGTTGCACACCCAGGTGGAGCGCATGCCGCTGGTGCCCACTCCCACATCCAAAGCGATCCAGACGCGAAAGCGATGTAGACCATGGACTTCGTCCTCGTGACCCTCGCCCAGGCAGGCGGCGGCGGGCCCCTCGTTCAGCTGATGCCGATCCTGCTCATCATCGTGGTCTTCTACTTCCTGATGATCAGGCCCCAGCAGGCCCGGGCGCGGCAGCAGCGACAGCTCGTCGCGTCGCTGGGTAGGGGCGACCGGGTCGTCACGATCGGTGGGCTCCACGGGACCATCCAGAGCGTCGATGAGGACCTGGTCCGCCTGGAGGTCGCCCCCGACACCGTGGTGACGTTCTCGAAGGCCGCGGTCGCCCGCCGCCTGGTCGACATCGACGACGACGACGCCGAGCGCAACGACGAGGCCGACCTCGACGTGGCCGGCGGCGACTGACGCAAGTCAAGGCAGATGACGCGCATGGACCGCAGCGGGGTCGACGCGAGGAGTGTCGGGAGGATCCCCCCGACGCTCGAAGGTGCCCCGGTCGGGGGCCGGACCAGGACGGGCGAGGAGCGCGCGAGCCCACAGGAGTCGACGGGCCAGGCCCGGATCCCACTGCTCGACCAGGTCCGGGCCAACGAGCGGACATCGGCGTTCATCGCCGCGGCTGACGAGTTCCTCGCCGCGCAGGGCTACACCGAGCACGGCTTCCGCCATGCGAACCTCGTCGGGCACATCGCGTTCAACGTGCTGACCCACCTGGGCCACGACCACCGCACCGCCGAGCTCGCGGCCGTCGCGGGTTACCTCCACGACATCGGCAACGTCGTGAGCCGGGCCAACCACGGGCAGACCTCGGCGATGCTCGCCTACGACCTGCTCAAGGAGCTCGACGTCCCGCCGCGCGACATCGCCCAGGTGCTCGCGGCGGTCGGTAACCACGAGGAGCAGTACGGCGACTCGGTGTCCTGCGTCAGCGCAGCGGTGATCCTCGCCGACAAGTCGGACGTCCACCGCAGCCGCGTGCGCAAGGACGCCTCGATCGAGATGGACATCCACGACCGCGTGAACTACGCGGTCGAGTCCTCCTTTCTCCGGGTGGATCCCGACGCGGCCACGCTGACGTTGGAGTTGCTTACCGACACGTCGATCAGCCAGGTCCTCGAGTATTTCGAGATCTTCCTCGAGCGGATGATCATGTGCCGTCGCGCTGCCAGGACGTTGGGGTGTGACTTCAAGATCATGGTGAACGGGGTACAGATCCTCTAGTGGCCCGCTCGCCGCACGGCGCGCGCATGACGGAGCGCTTCATGAAGCAGAGAAAGCTCGTGGTCCTCCTGCTGGCCGTCCTCGCGGCGGTCGGCGTGCTGTGGGCGGCCATTCTCGTGGCTGGCCTCACGCCCCAGCTCGGCCTCGACCTTCAAGGCGGCATCAGCGCCGTCCTCATCCCCACCAAGGGGCAAGGAACGATCGACCAGGAGGTCCTCGACCAGACCGTCCAGAACATCCGCCAGCGGGTCGACGCGCTCGGTGTCGCCGAGCCCGAAGTCACGCGCCAGGGCGACACCATCCAGGTCCAGCTGCCCGGTGTCGCCGACCAGAAGCGGGCACGCGAGGTCATCGGCCGGACCGCGCAGCTCCAGTTTCGCCCGGTGCTCGCCGCGTATCCGCCGGACGTCGAGGCGCCGGAGGCTGGCGCGACCTGCGACCAGCGCAACGACCCGCCGAACCCGCCGCCCAACGAGGATGTGGTGCTCTGCCTGAGGCCGGACCCAAGCGCGGCCGGGCAGTCTGGGGCTGGACAGTCCGGGGCAGAGGTGCCGCGAGCGCAATGGAGCCGGCTGCGGCTTGGACCGGCCCGGGTTGTGGGCAACGACGTGGCCACCGCAACCGCCCAGCCCGAGTCGAACGGCTTCGGCTGGCAGGTCTCGCTCAACCTGAAACCGGACGGGGTGAAGAGGTTCGAGGAGGTCACCGGCAAGCTCGCCTGCGAGCCCGTCGGCAGCCCCACGCGGGAGATCGCCATCGTGCTCGACAACCTCGTCGAGTCCAACCCGCCCGTCGCCGCGGACGTCCAGTGCAACGTCGGCATCCAGCAGGGCGCGGTCATCACCGTGAGCGGCGGGCAGCAGGAGGCGAAAGAGCTCGCGTCGATCATCCGCGCCGGCGCGCTGCCGATCCGGCTGGAGTTCGGGACGTTCCAGACGGTGTCGCCGACGCTGGGCCGGAGCTCCCTGCAGGCTGGGCTCCTGGCTGGCGTGATCGGCCTCGTGCTCGTGGCGGCTTACCTGCTGCTCCTCTATCGGGGGATCGGCCTCGCGGCGGTCAGTGAGCTCGCGGTCTTCGGGCTGATCGTGTTCGGCGCGGTGATCATCCTGGGCCGGACCAGCGGCTTCACCCTGACGATGGCGGGCATCGCCGGGATCATCGTCTCGATCGGGATCGCGGCCGACTCTTCGATCATCTACCGTGAGCGCTTCCGGGACGAGCTTCGTGGCGGTCGCACCGTCCGTACCGCCGCGGACGCCGCGTTCAAGGTCGCGCTGCGGACGAACCTGACCGGCAACACGGTGTCGTTCCTCGCCGCCGCGGTGCTCTACGTGCTCGCGGTCGGCCCCGTGCGGGGCTTCGCGTTCACCCTGGGGCTCGCGACCCTGGTCGACACGCTCGTGTTCGCGACCTACACGCGCGCGGCGTTCGGGCTGATCGCCCGCAGCCCAAGGCTCGCGTCCTCGCCGCTGGTGGGGCTGCGTGCCGGCGTCGCTCCGGCCACGCCGAGGGCTGGGTCCCCGACCCCCAGCAAGCAGGAGGTGTGACCGATGGCCGCCTCGACCGAGGACCGCAAGGACTCACGGCTCAACCAGCTGCTTACGGGCCGCAGCGCGATCGACTTCGTCGGGCGGTCCCGGCTGTGGCTGTACGTGACGATCACGACCCTTGCGCTCTGCGCCGGCGTGCTCGGGATCCGGGGCTTGAACTTCGGGATCGAGTTCACCGGCGGGAGCGCGTTCATCGTGTCGGGGGCGACCGAGCCCTTCACGGTCGAGCAGATCGAGAACGCGCTCGGTGACCTTGGCCTCGAGGGCGCGATCGTCCAAGTCGTTCAGAACGGCGCGGGCGCAATCGTCAACACGCCCGCGATCTCCGAGGTCAAAGGCCTGTCCGAGCCCGACGTCACCGCCAAGATCGCCCAGATCACCGGGGTGGATCAGAACGCGGTCGCCGTAAGCAGCGTCGGCCCGCGCTGGGGCGAGGCGATCACCCGCCAGGCCGCGCGCGCGCTGATCGTGTTTCTCCTGCTCGTCATCGCATACATCTCGATTCGATTCGAGTGGCGGATGGCGATCGCCGCGGTCGTGTGCCTGCTCCATGACATCTTCATCAGCGTCGGCGTCTACGGGCTGGTCGGGTTCGAGGTCACGCCCGCCTCGGTCATCGCGTTTCTCACGATCCTCGGGTACTCGCTCTACGACACCGTGGTCGTGTTCGACCGGGTGAGGGAGGACACCGCGAAGCTCTCGTCGATGTCGGCGGTCACGTACGGCGAGACCGCCAACCGGGCGCTGAACGCGGTGCTCGTCCGCTCGCTCTCGACCTCGGCGACGGCGATCCTGCCGGTCGGGTCCCTGCTGTTCATCGGCGCGAACCTGCTCGGTGCCCGCACGTTGTCCGACCTTGCTCTCGCGCTGCTCATCGGCCTGGCGGTCGGCACGTACTCGTCGGTCATCGTCGCGACTCCGTTCCTTGTCTGGCTGAAGGAGAAGGAGCCTCGCTACGCCGAGCTGAAGCAGAAGGTGGCCGCCCGTCGCCGTGGCGCACCTGGACCGAAGGCATCTGGCGGGAAGCGCCCGGCGGCCAAGCCAAAGAGCGCGTCGAGCAAGAAGGGCACATCGGGCAAGCGGGCGCCGAGCAAACTCGGCTCCCGGAGACGGTAGGAGCTGGTGATGCGCATCGAGGTCGACTCGATCCTCCGGGAGGCGGTCCGCGACATCCCCGACTTTCCCAAGCCGGGGGTCATCTTCAAGGACATCACGCCGCTGCTTGGCGACCCGGCGGCGTTCTCGAGCGCGGTCGACGCGCTCGTCGTGAGCTT
This sequence comes from Egibacteraceae bacterium, assembly GCA_050743125.1. Classification (GTDB taxonomy): domain Bacteria; phylum Actinomycetota; class Nitriliruptoria; order Euzebyales; family Egibacteraceae; genus JBOGEB01. The sequence goes on along the minus strand of JBOGEB010000015.1, from coordinate 17,002 downwards.
CGGCCGCGGCACGATCGACAAGGTCGTCGGCATCGAGGCCCGAGGGTTCATCATCGCCGCTCCCGTCGCCTACCACCTCGGGGCTGGGTTCGTGCCGCTGCGCAAGCCCGGAAAACTGCCGTACCGGAGCGTGTCGGAGACCTACGAGCTCGAGTACGGCACCGAGACGCTGGAGGTCCACGCCGACGCCTTCTCACCCGGCGACCGCGTGCTCATCGTCGATGACGTCCTCGCCACCGGGGGCACCGCCAAGGCGGCCTGCAACCTCGTCGAGAAGAGCGGCGCAACCGTCGCCGGTCTCGGCTTCGTCATCGAGCTCGACTTCCTGAACGGCGCCGCGCGCCTGGAGGGCTTCGACCTCGTCAGCCTGCTCCACTACTGAGCATCACTCGCGCCACCACGCTGAGGCCGACCAGGTTGGCGCAGACCACCTGCGACAGCCCACGGCGTTGCCGGTAGTGGCGGATCCGCTCGCCGAGGGTCATGTCCTGCCTCGTGCGTGCCTGCCTTGCTCAGGGTCGCGGACAGCGCAGCGGGGGAAGTCCAGGCTCCTCAATGGCCGGCTCGTCCGGCTGACCTCGCCTGCTGTGGCAGTATCGTTAGGAGAGGCTAAACCCTGGCTGGGACAGCGTGGAGGCCACCACGAACGCGGAGGATCCTCGCAGCGGGGACGCCGTTTTGGGTCCCCTGCTCGACGTCGCTGGACGCGGCGTCGGCTTGGCCGTGCCTGAAACACGCGAGTCGGCGCGGCTGGCGTTGCCGCCGCGGCCTCGGCAGTCGGGCATGAAGGCGGTCCTCGCGCGGCTGCCGATGTTCGACCTGGGGCTCCAAGTGCCCGACCAGCTTGCCTCGCTCATCGCCACGCTGAAGCGGGACTCACCGAAGGTCGACGTGAGGGCCGTGCTCCGTGCCTACCGAGTGGCGGACGCCGCGCATGAGGGGCAGTACCGCAAGTCGGGTGAGCCGTTCATCATGCACCCGATCGGCGTGGCGGAGGTGCTGGCCCAGCTCGGCATGGAAACCTCGGGGATCTGCGCGGCCCTCCTCCACGACACGGTGGAGGACACGGACTTGATCCTCGACGACATCGCCCGCGAGTTCGGTCAAGAGACGGCGATGCTTGTGGACGGGGTCACGAAGCTGAACCGCATCCAGGTTCCGAGCAAGGAGGAGCGGCAGGCCGAGTCGCTGCGGAAGATGCTCGTCGCGATGGCCACGGACATGCGTGTGCTCGTGATCAAGCTCGCCGACCGCCTCCACAACATGCGGACGATCCACCACATGTCCCGCGACAGCCAGAAGCGGATCGCTCAGGAGACCCTGCGGATCTACGCGCCGCTCGCGCATCGGCTGGGGATGCAGAACTTCCGGTGGGAGCTCGAGGATCTGTCGTTCGCGACGCTCCATCCGAAGCGCTACGACGAGATCAAGGCGATGGTCGCCGAGCGTCAGCCCGAGCGCGACCGCTACCTCGACAAGGTCCGTGTCGAGGTTGAGGAGCGCCTGCGGACCGTCAAGATCCGCGCGGAGGTCCGCGGTCGCCGCAAGCACTACTGGTCCATCTACGAGAAGATGTTCATGCGGGGAAAGGAGTTCGTCGAGATTTACGACCTGGTGGGCATCCGTGTGATCGTCGACTCGGTCAAGGAGTGCTACGCCGCCCTCGGCACGATTCACGGGATGAACCGGCCCATCCCGGGGCGGTTCAAGGACTACATCGCGATGCCGAAGTTCAACCTCTACCAGTCCCTCCACACGACCGTCGTGGGCCCGGACGGCAAGCCGCTGGAGGTGCAGATCCGCACCACCGCGATGCACCGCACCGCCGAGTACGGCATCGCGGCGCATTGGAAGTACAAGCAGGCGAAGGCCAGCGGCGATGACATCGCTCCCCCCAGCGACGTCGGGGCCGAAGCGCAGTGGCTTCGGCAGATGCTCGACATGCAGTCCGACACGAAGGACTCGGCCGAGTTCATGCGCAACCTGCGCGGCGACCTCCAGGCCGACGAGGTCTTCGTGTTCACGCCGAAGGGCGACATCAAGGCGTTGCCGCGCACCTCCACACCGGTGGACCTCGCGTACGCGATCCACACCGATGTCGGGCACCGCGCGATCGGCGCACGGGTGAACGAGCGCCTGGTCCCGCTGGACTATGAGCTGCGCAACGGTGACACCGTCGAGATTCTCACCTCAAAAGCCCCGAACGCTGGTCCGTCACGCGACTGGCTCGGGTTCGTCGGATCGTCCAAAGCCCGGTCGAAGATCAAGCACTGGTTCTCCCACGAGCGGCGGGTCGACGCGATCGACAAAGGTCGCGACGAGCTCAAGCGCGCCCTCGAGAAAAAAGACCCCAGCTGGAAGCGCCACATGTGCGCGCCGGAGCTCCGTGCCGTTGCCGAGGCACTGCACTACGCCGACCTCGACGCGCTCTACCGGGCGATCGGCGAGGGCCATCGCTCCGCGCACGCGGTGGTGGCGCACCTGAGCCAGCGCATCACCGAAGACAGCGATCAGCTCGGTGTCACGCCGCCCTCGCACCACGAGCCGACCGCGCGACCCGCCGACGCGATCGTCGTCCAGGACACCGCCAACGTTTGGGTGACCCTCGCGCGCTGCTGCAGCCCGGTGCCCTACGACCGCATCGTGGGCTTGACCACCCACAACCGGAGCGTGTCGGTCCACCGCAGCAACTGCCCGAACGCCGAGGACCTGGGCAAGGACCCCCAGCGGCTCGTTCCAGTCCACTGGGACACCCGCGCTCCCGCGACGTTCAGGGTCAACCTCCAGGTCGAGGCGCTCGACCGCAAGAAGCTGCTCCGCGACATCACGACCGTGCTCGGCGACCTGCAGGTGCACCTCATCTCCGCCCAGCTCACCACCCAGCGGGACCGCGTCGCGTATCTGCGCTTCGCGTTTGAGCTGGCCGACATCTCGCATCTCGAGCACATCGTTGCCCAGATTCTGCGGGTCGAGTCGGTGTTCGACACGTACCGCATCGTCCCCCGGACGGACTAGCCAGCGCCCGATGCACGGCAAGGACAGCCGGTTCATCGAGGGGTTCGCGCTCGGAATGTGGCAGACGAACTGCTACGTCCTGGGCGACGTCGAGATCGGCCGCGCGGTCGTCATCGACCCCGGTCAGGACGGCGGACCGGTGGTGCGCGAGCGGCTCGCGGCTTCCGACCTGACCTGCGAGGCGATCCTGTTGACCCACGGTCACCTCGACCATGTCTGGGCAGTGCCCGCTCTCGCCGAGGCGCTTGACGTTCCGGTCCTCCTCCACGGCGACGACCGGTGGCTGTGGGACGACCCTGCAGCCGCCTTCGGGAACGTCTCGCCCGGCGCGTTGAAGGCGCAGTTCGGCCTCGACTGGGACCCGCCGACCGAGCGCCTCGAGTATCTGCGCGACGGCCAGACGCTGTCGTTCGCCGGCTGCCGCATCAAGGTCCGCCATACGCCCGGCCACACGCCCGGGTCGTCGGTGTTCCTCCTCACCGACACAGGCGACGACGAGCCGCTGCTCATCTCGGGCGACCTCATCTTCGCCGGCTCCGTAGGCCGGACCGATTTCCCACGCGGGTCATTCCCGCAGCAGATGGCGTCGATCAGCCGCGTCGTCCTGCCGCTGCACGACCGCACGGCGATCGTCCCCGGTCACGGCCCCCCTACGACCGTCGGCGCGGAGCGCGCGACGAACCCCTTCTTGCGTAACCTCGCATAGCGCACCCGGCGAGATGGCTTTTCAGGCGTCGGCTACCGCTTGGTCGAGGTCGGTCGGCGCCTCGCCGTCTGCCGCCGACCTCTGAAGGTGCGGTCAGCTCAAGGCCCAGCGGGCGGTGACGGTCACCGTGACCTCCTGCTGGCCAGGGGCGACCGGGACGGGAGCAGCCGACTGCGCTTCCGCGGCACCAAGGCGCGGCTCCAGCGGTATCGGCGGGGCGGCGGTGACCTCCGAGACGCTCACCAGCGCGCCGAGGGGGCGCTGGGCGAGCCGGGCGTACTGCTCGGCCCTCGCCCGAGCGTCGGCAAACGCGGCCTCCCGGGCTTGCGCAAGGAGCGCGGTGTTGTCCTCGAGCATGAACCCGATGCCCTCGACGCGGGCGGCGTCACCGCCTGCCCTGACCACCGCGGTGAGCACCTCGCCCACCCGACGGAGGTCGCGGAGTTTCGCCTCGACCGTGTTCCGCACCGTGTAGCCGGTGATCTGCGGAGCGCCGTCCTGGGGATAGCGAAACTCAGGGCTGACTCCGAAGTCGCGGGTCCCTACGTCCCGATCCGCGACTCCGCGGTCGCGCAGCGCCTTGAGCAGCGTGTCCCCGGCAGCGTTCGCGGCGTCGAGCGCCTCTTGCGCCGTCGGGCGGGTCACGCTGACACCGACCGTCGCCCGTAAGACGTCCGGCTTGCCCGTGACCCGGCCGAGGCCGTTCACGGTCACGCCCTCGAGGGCTGCGGAGTCCGCCGCGGCGGCCGCGGACGACGTGGGTGCGCTCCTCCCGGTGCAGGCGGCCAGCGCGACGGCGAACACGGCAAGGAGCAACGACCAACGGCGCATCCGCCACCTCCAACGTCGAAAACCGCTGCCGGTGAGACGTCGTCCCTCGACCCCGGGTTCCCGCGCCTGATCCTTGCCTGAGGGTAGGCTGATGCGGCCCGTACGCAGATCACTCGAGAGGACCCTGATGAGCAAGACGGTGGTAAACGCGACCCTCGCAGCGGTCGTCGTGATCGTGGGGTTCGTCTTGCTCGGCATCTTCGCCGACGCCAGCTTTGCGGGCATCGCCGCGATCGTTGCGGCCGTGGCTTTCGGGGCAGCGATGCTCGGGCTGATGTCGTTGCTCCTCACCGTGGTGGGCACCGTTCGGGAACTCACGAGCACGGTCCGCCAGCTGACCGACCAAGCCGTCCCGATGATCGCCGGCCTGAACGAGACGGTCTCAGGTCTCAACACCGAGCTCGCCCGGGTCGACGCGATCGTCGGGAGCGTCCAGCACATCTCGGATCAGGCCGCTGGGCTCGCCGACATCGTGCACACCGCGGTCGCGAACCCGCTCATCAAGGCGATCGCGTTCGCGACCGGCACGCGTGTGGCCATGAAGGCGGCGAAGAAGGCGACCTGACATGTTCAAGCGGCTGTTCTTTTCCCTGGTCGGGCTGGGCGCGGGAATCGCGCTCGGCGGTTACGCCGTGCGCAAGGTCGAGCGCGCCCGTGCCAAGCTCTCGCCGGATCAGCTCGCGGCCGCGGCCGGGCGGAGAGCCGGCTCGCTGCGCGACCGCGCTGCCCAGGCGATCGCGGTCGGGCGCGCCGCAGCAGCCCAGCGGGAAGCCGAGCTCCGCGCCGCGTACGGTATGGACTCACCGCCGGCCTGACGGCGGCGCCATGACCTGTCAAGAAGGCGATCGTTTCGATGCGCTCTACCGAGATCAGACGCACGTTCCTCGAGTTCTTCCGCCAGCGGGATCACCGCGTCTGGCCGTCGTCCTCGCTGATCCCGAACGACCCGACGATGCTTCTCACCATCGCGGGGATGGTGCAGTTCAAGCCGTATCTCTCAGGCGAGGCGATCCCGGAGCACCCGCGCGCCGCGAGCGTCCAGAAGTGCGCCCGCACCAACGACATCGAGAACGTCGGCCAAACCACGCGCCACTTCACCGTCTTCGAGATGCTCGGCAACTTCAGCTTCGGCGACTACTTCAAGCGCGATGCGATCGCCTGGGCCTTCCAGCTGTCGACCAGCCCGCCCCCGCACGGGTTCGGCTTCGCGCCCGAGCGCATCTGGGCGACGATCTACGAGGAGGACGACGAGGCCGAGCGGCTGTGGCTGTCCGAGACCGACGTGCCCGCTGCACGGATCGTCCGTCGGGGAACGGAAGACAACTTCTGGTCGCTCGGCGGGGCCGGCCCCTGCGGGCCGTGCAGTGAGCTCTACTACGACCGGGGACCGGAGCACGGCGCCGAAGGCGGCCCGGCGGTGGACGAGACCCGCTACCTCGAGTTCTGGAACCTCGTGTTCATGCAGTACGAGCGAGACGAGGTCGGCACCATCCTTGGCGAGCTGCCCAAGCAGAACATCGACACCGGCATGGGCTTCGAGCGCATGGCGATGCTCCTCCAGGGCGTCCCCAACGCCTACGAGATCGACGTCGTCCGCCCGCTGCTCGACCGGGCCAGCGAGCTCACCGAAGTGCGGTACGGCGGAGGCGGCCGTGAGGACGTGTTCCTCCGGGTGATCGCCGAGCACTCACGGGCGGCGAGCTTCCTGATCGCCGACGGTGTCCTGCCGTCGAACGAGGCGCGCGGCTATGTCCTCCGCCGGCTGCTCCGCCGCGCGCTCCGCAACGCCCGGAAGCTCGGCACCGAGCGGCCGATCATGCGCGCGATGACCGAGACCGTGATCGAGACGCTCGGTGATGCGTGGCCGGAGCTGCGCCAGCAGGCCGAGCTCGTCACCCGCGTCGCGGTGGCCGAGGAGGAGGGCTTCTCCCGCACGTTGCGGAGCGGCATCGTCATGCTCGACGCCGCGGTCGCCCAGGCGAAGCGATCAGGCCAGACGACGTTACCGGGCCAGACCGCGTTCACGCTCCACGACACGTACGGCTTCCCGGTCGACCTCACGGTCGAGATCGCTCGCGAGCAGGGCCTCGACCTCGACCGGGAGGCGTTCGCCGCAGCCATGGAGGAGCAGCGTGTCCGCGCCCGTCGCGCGCTGAAGCGGGGCGCGGACGGCGGCATCCCTGCGGAGGCCTACCGGAGCGCCGGCGAGCGGTCCGGCGGGTCGGAGTTCCTCGGCTACGTGAGCGAGCAGGCCGACACCCGCGTCGGCGCGATCGTCGGCGGCGACGGGCTGCTCGACCGTGTGAGCGAGGGGGACGACGTCCAGATCGTCCTGGAGCGCACCCCGTTCTACGCGGAGGGCGGCGGCCAGCTCGGCGACCACGGGATCATTGCGACCGACACCGGCCGGGTGTCGGTGACCGACACGACCAGCCCCGTCGAGGGCGTGATCGTCCATCACGGCCAGGTCGTCGCCGGCGAGCTGGCCGTTGGCCAGGACGCCCATGCCGAGATCGACCACGCCCGCCGCGCATCGATCCGCCGCGGACACACCGCGACGCACATCCTCCATGCGACGCTCAAGGAGGTCTTGGGCGAGCACGTCGCCCAGGCCGGCTCGGCGATCGACGCGGGCCGGTTCCGCTTCGACTTCCCGCACTTCGAGGCGGTCGCGCGGGATCAGCTCGCGCAGGTGGAAGGCCTGGTGAACGTCCGGATCGCGGCCGACCCGCAGATTACGACGACCCAGATGAGCCAGGAGCAGGCCCGCCGGACGGGTGCGGTCGCGCTGTTCGGCGAGCGCTACGGTGACCGCGTGCGCGTGGTCGAGATCGGCGACTACTCCCGCGAGCTGTGCGGCGGCACGCACGTCGCCCACGCTGGCGAGGTCGGACTGTTCACCATTCTGACGGAGGGCTCGATCGCCGCGAACCTCCGGCGCGTCGAGGCGCTGGTCGGCCCGGAGGCGTTCGCCTTCCTGTCCCGCGAGCGGCTTGTCGCCGACGAGGTGGCGCGCCTGCTCAAGATTTCGACCGACGAGGTCGTCGACCGCGTAGCGGATCTCCTTGACCGGCTGCGGGCGACCGAGAAGGAGCTTGCCCGCGCACGGACCGAGACGCTGCTCGCCAGCGCCGGTCACCTCGCCGCCGGGGCCGAGCGGATCGACGGCGCAGGCATCGTCGCAGCGGCCGTCGAGGGTGCCGACCACCAGGGGCTGCGCGCCCTCGCCTTGGAGGTCCGCAGCCGCCTCGGCAGCGGTGTCGTCGTGCTCGGCACCGCGACGGCGGAGGGCACCGCGCAGCTCGTCGCGGCGGTCAGCGGCGACCTCACCGGGCGCGGTGTCGTCGCGCGTGACGTCCTCCAGCCCGGCGCGCGGCTCGTCGGCGGCGGCGCCGGTGGCAAGGGCGACATCGCGCAGGCCGGCGGTCGCGAGGGCGCCCGCCTGACCGACGCGCTTGAGGCGGTGCGCGCCCTCACCCGCGAGCGGCTGGCCGGGCTGGGGTGAGGAGGGTGTGTCAGCACTCTCCCCTGAGAACGTGTTTGAGAACCGCGGCCTTGCCCCGTGGGCGAAGCGAAGCGGAGCGCGGTGTCGGGGGCACTGTGTGGGGGACTCCCCCAGCCCCTGGCCGCCGGAACCGCCGACCGCACCAACCTCCCCCACCCACCCACCCTGAAGGAGCGAAAACCGACGCGACGCGACACGCTCTGACGATCCAATGAGCGCACTTGGCGTCGATGTCGGAACGGTGCGGGTGGGGGTCGCCGTCAGTGACCCCGACGGGTTGGTGGCCACCCCGCTCGTGACGATCCCCGCTGGCGACGACCTCGTCGCCCGCCTGGCCGAGCTCGCCCGACAGCGACTGTGCCAGACGGTCGTGGTCGGGCTGCCGAGAGCGTTGTCCGGTCGCCGGACTGAGAGCACCGTCTGGGCCGTGCAGGTCGCGGACGGGCTGCGGGCACTTGGTTTCGACGTACAGCTCTGGGACGAGCGGCTGTCCTCCGCCGAGGCGGAGCGGGTGCTGCTCGCAGCCGGGATGCGTCGAGCCAGGCGCAAGATCGAACGCGACCGCGTCGCCGCGACGATCATCCTCCAGGGATGGCTCGACGCGCGGCGTGCCAGGGGATAACGGAGCATGGCGCTCTCCCGTGAGTCGAAAGGCTTCCTCGTCGTGCTCGCGGTCTTCGCCGTCCTGCTCAGCGGGGGGCTGTACTGGATGCTCGGCTCGCCCTCGTCGCCTCGAGCTGATCAGGGTGAGCGTGTCACGGTCGTGATCTCGAAGGGCGCTGGCCTCTCCGACATCGCGCACATGCTCGAGCGGGAGGGGGTGGTCCGTTCCGCGCTCGCGTTCCAGATCGTCGCCAGGTTGGACGGGCGCGGCTATAGGATCCAGGCCGGCACGTATGCCCTGGAACGCGGGGTCGGAATGGACACGGTCCTCGGCCAGCTCGCCGCCGGACCGCCTGGCCCGCCGACGTTCACCGTCACGATCCCTGAGGGGCTCACTGTCGAGCAGACCTTCCAGCGCATCACGACCGCCCGCGGCAGCCCGTTCACCGTCGCCGAGCTGCGCGTGGCCGTCCCTGACGTCACGCTGCCCGCGTGGGCGCCGGTCGCGTCGCTGCCGGAGGGCGCGGAGCCGCTCGAGGGGCTGCTCTTCCCCAACACCTACGAGTTCCGTGTCGATGCGAGCGCTCAGGACGTCGTCGCCCGGCTGGTCCACGAGACCGACCGGATGATCACGTCGATCGCCACGCCTTCGAGCGGCCTCAGCCCCTATCAGATCCTCACGCTCGCCTCGCTGGTCGAGCGCGAGGCGCGGCTGGCTGAGGAGCGGCCACGGATCAGCTCGGTGATCCACAACCGCCTGCGGGAACGCAAGCGGCTGCAGGTCGACGCGACCGTGCTCTACGCCCTGGGAGAGCAGAAGGACCGGGTGCTCGACGCCGACCTCCTGGTCGACTCGCCCTGGAACACCTACCGCCACGACGGGCTGCCGCCCACGCCGATCTCCGGGGTTGGCGAGGCCTCGATTCGCGCTGCCGTCCAGCCCACGAGCGAGGACTTCCTCTACTACGTCGTCGAGGACCCCAAGACCGGCCGCCACCGCTTCAGCCGCACCTTCGCCGAGCATCAGCGGGCGAGGGCCGAGATCCGCCGAGCTGGTGGCTGACCTCCGGCTACGGCGGATCTCAGGGCGTCCTGCTACTGCACGAAGGTTTCGCAGCCGCTGAACGTGTCGGCGCCTGGGCCTCCTACTGCTCGGTCATTCGCGCCCGCTCCGCAGTTGATGACGTCGTCGCCGGCGCCGCCGTAGATGTTGTCGTCGCCGCCCTTGGCGTTGATCGTGTCGTTGCCGCTCAGGCCCACGATGTTGTCGGCCTCAGCGGTGCCGTTGATCACGTCAGGGCCGAGACCGCCGACGAAGTTGCCCGCCAGCGCAGCGGCGGGGAAGAGCACGATCAGTGCGAGCGCGGTGCCGAGCGCCACCCGGAGGCGCGGTCGCAATGCGTGTGAACGCGTGTACAGGGATGTCATAGACGAGTGCCCTCCTTCTGAAAGGTCAGCGCCAGCCCAGGGTTTCCCGCAAGAGCTTCCCGCACGACCGTCCCCGGGCCGGCCGGTGAGCCTTCAGCGTGCTTCGCCTGCGAGAGGTTGTCAATAGGTAAAAACGTAAGGGCGTGTTTGAGAAGTATTCCCCCGAAACAGTTTTCAGACACGCACTGAGGGTCACGTTGCATGGTGCAATGTTCATCCCGATTCGGGTAATCCTGCACAGTAGGCTTGAGGCCCTCGCTCAGCCTGGCTTACGTTTGGAGGAACTCTCTGGAGAAGCTGCCAATATTTGAAAGGGAGCCTCCGTATGCGCCTCCCAGTCGCCTCCACCGATCTTGTGTGCCTGCTCGGCCACCCTGTCGCGCACAGTGTGTCGCCGCAGATCCACAACGCGGCGTTCGCGGCTGCGGGGGTCGACGCCGTCTACGTCGCGTTTGACGTCGCCCCCGCTGCGGTGGCTGCGGCGGTGGCTGGGCTGCGGGCGCTGGGGGCACTCGGCGCGAACGTTACGGTGCCGCACAAGCGCGCGGTCTGGGAGCAAGCGGACGGGCGCACGCCCGAGGCGGAGCTGATCGGCGCGGCGAACACCTTATTTTGGAGAACGGATTTTCGGACACCGGATCTTCGGACACAGGGGTTGCGTGGCGGCGGCGACCTGATCGCCGACAACACCGACGCCCGGGGGCTTCAGGCGGTGCTCGAGGCCGACGTCCACCTCGAGGCCGGCGACCCCGTGTTGCTCTTCGGCGCGGGCGGCGCGGCGAGAGCGGCGGCGGTTGCCCTCGGCCGAATCGGCGCGAGGGTGCGGGTCGAGGCCCGGCGCGCGGAGGCGGCGCGAGTGGTCGCCGACCTCGCCGCGAGCTGCGGCGCGAGCCGCGCCACGGCGGACGAGCCGCCGCGGTGCGTGATCAACGCGACGCCGCTCGGCCTTCATGGCGAGCCGCTGCCCGACCATCTGATGGCGCTTGGCCCCGGCCAGGTGGCGCTGGACCTCGTCTACGGGCCGGTCGACACGCCGTTCCTTGCCGCCGCGCGTGCCCGCGGCGCCGCGGCGTTCGACGGGCTGGGGATGCTCGTCGCCCAAGCCGGGCTTGCGTTCACCCGCTGGACCGGCCTTGCGCCGCCAATCAAGGTGATGCGGGCGGCCGCCGCGAGCGCCCTGCGGCGCTGAAGCGGCTGGATACGTGCGGTATTCCGCCCGTGTCAGCGCACCACATGCCTGGAGTTGTCCCCATGTATTTTGCCGCTTTTCTTGACCGTGGCTGTGGCTGATGTTCAAGATGAGTTGACTGTTGCGAACCTGTGGCCCGAGGAAGTTCCTGCACCGAGGCTGCGGTCTGCGCCTGCCTCGCGAGGCGTGGGGAGCGACGCGTAGCGGCGCTCCTCAAGCGACGAAGCAACGTGGCGAGGCCCGGGCGTGGGATGCGCTGCCGAATGCACGGAACTTCCGAGGCGGACTACCCCTAGGGGGAGCGCAATCGTGAGTGAGTCCGGCCGGAGTGACCGGCGAGGGGACGTGAGTGAGGGGAGCCCGGCTCCGGCCGGTGTGGAGGAGAACGCGATGACGCCAATCGACGAGAGCCGACTCTGGACGGTGGCTGAGGTGGCCGAGCACATGCGGGTTTCGAACATGACCGTGTACCGGTTGATCAAAGCGGGGCACCTGCCCGCGATCCGGGTGGGCAAGAACTACCGGATCCGCGATGTGGACCTCGGGGAGTACCTCGACGCCTCCCGCACCGGCCGAAGGGAATCACAAGCTTAGCGCTCACAACCCGTCGAACGCACAACGTGCGCGGGCGACCCGCTGGATCAGCGCGGAGGCGGTAGCCTCACCCGCACCATGGTGTTGCGCTACCTGACCGCGGGCGAGTCTCACGGCCCCGCGCTTGTTGGCATCCTCGAGGGGCTGCCAGCCGGTGTGCCCGTGCGGCTGGAGGAGCTCGAGCGGCAGCTCGCCCGCCGCCGGTTGGGGCATGGCGGCGGCCCGCGGATGGACTTCGAGGCTGACCAGCTGGAGATCCTCGGCGGAGTCCGGCACGGCCGCACGATCGGCTCGCCTGTGGCGGTCGTGATCCAGAACACGGAGTGGCCGAAGTGGACGCGAGCGATGAGCGTCGAGGAGCCCACTGACCCAGATGCAGTGGAGTCGACCGGGCGCGGAGCGCCGCTCACCCGCCCGCGGCCGGGCCACGCCGACCTGGCAGGGATGCAGAAGTACGACTTCGACGACGCCCGCAACGTCCTGGAGCGGGCGAGCGCCCGCGAGACTGCGGCCAGGGTCGCGCTCGCGTATTTCGCGCGGTCGTTGCTCGACCAGGTCGGCGTGCAAATCGTCTCCCACGTCGTGCGGATCGGTGAGGTCGGGGTCCCCGAGGAGGCGTCCGTTCCCGGCCCCGCCGACCTCGACGCGGTCGACGCCGATCCTGTTCGCTGCCTCGACCCCGACGCGAGCGCGCGGATGCAGGAGCGGATCGACCGGGCCAGGGCCGAGCGTGACACGCTTGGAGGTGTCGTCGAGGTGCTCGCCTACGGCTTGGTGCCCGGCCTGGGCAGCCATGTTCACTGGGACCGCAAGCTCGACACCCGCCTCGCCGCCGCGGTGATGAGCATCCAGGCGTTCAAGGGCGTCCAGGTCGGCGACGGTTTTCACACCGCGGAGGTGCCCGGCTCGAAGGCGCACGACGAGATCGTGCTCGGCGCTGACGGGCGGCTGGCGCGCCGCACGGGCCGCGCTGGCGGGCTCGAAGGCGGCATGACCACCGGTGAGACTCTGCGGGTCCGCGGCGCGATGAAGCCGCTGTCGAGCCTCACCCGCCCGCTCGCCACCGTCGATGTCCGCACCGGCGAGCCCGCTGAGGCGATCCAGCAGCGTTCCGATGTCTGCGCGGTGCCCCGCGCGGCGGTCGTCGCCGAGGCCGTCGTGGCGCTGTGCCTCGCTGACGCGCTGCTCGAGAAGACCGGCGGCGACAGCCTCGACGAGGTGCAGCGCAATCTCACCGCCTACTGCGCCACGACTGGCCGCCCGCGCCCGCCGAGAAGCTCCGCACCAAGCAAGTGAGCAGCGTCCTCACGCCTGGCCGTAACCTCGTGCTCATCGGGATGATGGGCGCGGGCAAGACCGTCGTTGGGCAACTTGTCGCCGCCCGGCTGGACCGCGGGTTCATCGACACCGACGCGCTCGTCGAGGCCGAGGCCCACAAGCCGATCCCTGAGATCTTTGCCAACCAAGGCGAGCGCGGGTTCCGCGTCCGAGAGGCCGCTGCGATCCGGCGGGCCTCGGCCTTGCGTGGCCAGGTCATCGCGGTCGGCGGCGGCGCGGTCGTCGATCCGGCGAACGTCACGAGCCTGCGCGCCACCGGCGATCTCGTCCTTCTCGACGCCCCGCCGGAGGTGCTCGCCCAGCGGGTTGCGGAGGATGAGGACAGCCGGCCGCTGCTCGCCGGCGCCGCGGACCTCGCCGCACGCCTCGCGCAGGTCCGTACGCAGCGCGGTGGCGCCTACCGGCGGGCGGCCGCTCACACCATCGACACGACCGGGCGTACTCCCCAGAAGGTGGCCGACGCCGTCCTCGCCTGGGCCCGTGCCCAGCCTGGGCTTCTCACGAGCGACGAGCGGAAGCCATGACCTCTTCAGATTCCTACCCTCCAGGCGTCGACCTGCCAGCGGCACCCTCACCCCAGCGCATCCCGGTGCCGATTCCAGGCAGGCCGTACGAGGTCGTCGTGGGCGCCGACCTGCTCGACGAGCTCTGCGTCCACGTGGCGCCGCCCCCGTACGCCCGGCGCGCCGCGCTGGTCACCTGCGCCCCCGTTGGCGTGCGCTACGCCGCGCGGGTGCGGCAGGCACTCGAGGCCGCCGGGCTCGCGGTCGAGCTCATCACCGTGCCCGACGGCGAGGAGGCGAAGAGCCTCGACGTGCTCGCGAGCCTCTACCATCGGCTCGCGGCGATGCCGCTCGGCCGCAACGACGTGGTCGTCGCGCTGGGCGGCGGGGTTGTCGGCGACCTCGCCGGCTTCGCCGCTGCCACCTGGAACCGCGGGGTCGCGCTCGTCCAGGTGCCGACCACGCTGCTCGCCCAGGTGGATGCCGCGATCGGCGGGAAGACCGCGGTGAACCTGCCCGAGGGCAAGAACCTTGTCGGCGCGTTCCATCAGCCGATCGGCGTCGTCGCGGACACCGCGACGCTCGCAAGCCTGCCGATCCGGGAGCGCCGGGCTGGCCTCGGTGAGGTCGCGAAGTACGGGTTCATCGCCGACCCCGCGGTCCTCGAGCTGCTCGAGTCCTGCCCCGACGAGGCGGTCGCCGGTGACACCGTGCTTCTCACCGAGATCGTCCGCCGTGGCGTCGCGGTGAAAGCCCGCGTCGTCGAAGCCGACGAGCGAGAGTCCGGCGAGCGCGCGCTGCTCAACTACGGCCACACCGTCGGCCATGCGATCGAGGCGCTCACCGGGTACCGGGTGTACCGGCACGGAGAGGCGGTCGCGTTCGGGATGGTCTTCGCCGCTCGGCTGGGGGAGCGGCTCGGCGTCACCGAGCCCGGACTCGCTGACCGCACGGTGACGCTGTTGCGTGGGGTCGGCCTGCCGACCGGTGGGCTCCGCCTCGACCCGGCGCGCGTCTGGGACCTGCTCGCCAGGGACAAGAAGGCCCGTGGGGGGGTTCGGTTCGTCCTCTGCCGCCGGCCCGGCGTGGCGATGATCGTCGACCAACCCGATCCCCGCCTCGTCGATGAGACCCTGCGGTCGCTCGCATGATCCTGCTGGTCAACGGGCCGAACCTGGCGCAGCTCGGGAACCGGGACCCGGCCGTCTACGGCACCGGTACGCTCGCCGACCTCGTCGCCGCCGCGCGAGCTGAGCACCCTGACCTCGAGGCGTTCCAATCCGAGTCCGAAGGGGAGCTGGTGCGGCGGCTGCACCGGGCGCGGACCGACGGGACCGAGGCGGTCGTGATCAATCCGGGCGCGTTCACGCACTACAGCTATGCGCTGCGGGATGCGCTCGACCTGCTCGGTGTGCCGAAGGTTGAGGTGCATCTGTCACAGACGCACGCCCGTGAGTCCTTCCGGCGCCACAGCGTCGTGAGTTCCGTCGTCGATGTGACGATCACCGGCGCCGGCGCGTTCGGTTACCGCCTGGCGGTCCGAGCGGCGCTGCACCTCATGGGTTCGCGCTGATGCACGCGCAGCGACGGGTGCGGCTGGGGGAGCGGCTCGGCGAGGCCCGCGTGGACGCCTTGCTCGTCACGCGGCCGGTAAACGTGCGTTGGCTGACCGGGTTCACCGGGAGCGCAGGAAGCTGCCTGGTCCGCCCAGACGGGTCCTGCCTGCTCGTGACCGACGGACGGTACGCCGAGCAGGCTGCGGCGCAGGCTGCTGACGTCGAGCTGGTGGTCGACCGGACGCGTGCATGGCTGCCGGGGCGCTTGGGCGGCGGGCGGCTCGGCGTCGAGAGCCACGACCTATCGTGGGACGTGGCGCTCCAGCTGGCTGCGGAGCTCGGGGAGGACCGGATCGTGCCCACGCTGCGGCATGTGGAGACGCTCCGGCAGACCAAGGACGCCGGGGAGCTGGAGCTGATCCGGCAGGCGTGCGCGGTGACGTCCACGGCGTTCGAGGCGTTGCTCGGGTGGCTGAAGCCTGGCATGACCGAGGTCGAGGCTGCGCGGCGGCTGCGTGGTGAGCTGGAGGCGCTGGGCGCTGAGGGCCTCGCGTTCGACACGATCCTTGCCTCCGGGCCGAACAGCGCGCGGCCGCATCATCGACCGGCCGAGCGGAGGCTGGAGCGCGGCGACCTCGTGAAGATCGACTTCGGCGCGTGTGTAGGGGGCTACTGCGCGGACATGACGCGGACGGTGGCGTTGGGGTTCGTAGCCCCGGAGCTGCGGCGCGTCCACGAGCTTGTGCGCCAGGCGCAGGCGGTGGGGGTGGCGGCGGCTCGTCCGGGTGTGACCGCTGGCGATGTCGATGCGGCCTGTCGGGACGTCATCGACGCTGCGGGCCACGGCGACCGGTTCGTGCACGGGACCGGGCACGGGCTCGGCCTCGAGATCCACGAGCAGCCGATCCTCTCGCGGGGGTCCCCTGTTACACTGACCGCCCGCATGACGGTGACCGTCGAGCCGGGGGTGTACCTCCCGGGCGTCGGTGGGGTGCGCATCGAAGACGTCGTGGTGGTGTTGCCCTCAGGTCCGCAGGCGCTGACCACCGCGACCACCGAACTCGTCGTCCTCTAGCCCTTTAGGAGCCCTCGCCGATGGTGTCCACCAACAACCTCAAGAACGGCATGACGCTGAAGATCGACGGCGAGCTGTGGCGTGTCGACTACTTCCAGCACGTCAAGCCGGGCAAGGGCAGCGCGTTCGTCCGCACGACCCTCAAAGGCGTGCAGAGTGGGAAGACCGTGGATCGCACCTTCCGGGCCGGCGAGGACGTCGAGCAGGCGATCCTGAACCGGCGGCCCCTTCAGTTTCTTTACCGGGACGGCGACGCCTACGTCTTTATGGACACCGAGACGTTCGAGCAGGCGTTCGTGCCCTCGGCAGCGCTCGGCGAGGCCACCCGGTGGGTCAAGGAGAGCGACGTGATCGACCTCGTCTTCCACGGCGGCGAGGTCGTCGATGTGAGCCTCGCCGCCAGCGTGGAGCTCGAGGTGGCCGACACCGAGCCCGGCATCCAGGGCGATCGCGTGTCCGGCGCGACGAAACCCGCGACGCTCGAGACCGGCGCGGTCGTCCAGGTGCCGCTCTTCATCAACACCGGCGAGCGGATCAAGGTCGACACGCGCTCGGGCGGCTACATCTCCCGAGCCTGAGAACATGTGTCGAAGCTCTCCGGAGTGGTGTCGCGGAGTCACCGACGAGGGCTCACCGGACGTCTCACCGTTCCGAACCCA
>JBOGEB010000014.1:0-41956 GCA_050743125.1 Egibacteraceae bacterium | reverse complement strand
TCGGAGTGCCCTTCGCGGTGGCTTTGACCCCGCACTGCCACCGCGACTCTGGCCCCTCCTTGTGGTAGACGGGCGACCAGCTGAGGACGTCGATCGGCTCGGCATCGTCGAAGCCAGCGCGGCGGAACAGCTCGAGCAGAGACGGCCCGTCGTAGCACCACCTATGGTGCGACGGCTGCACGTACGAGTAGATGAACGACGCGTTGAGCTGCTCGTTGGTGATCTCGCCGCGCTGATAGGCCGCCCAGATCGCCGCCATGTCGGGGGCGACGGCGCTGACCACGGCGCCCTGGGGCAGCCGCTCGCAGAGCAGCGTCAGGAGGACGAGCGCATCGCCGGGGAGGAGGTGCTCGAGCACGTGGCCCAGGTAGACCTCTTCGACCTGATCGCCGTACTGGCGGACGAAGTCGACCGCGTCAAGGGAGACGTCGGCCTTGACGTCCGGACTGGCGTCGACGTTCACCCACCCCGGCATGTAGGCCTGGCCGCAGCCAAGGTTGACCTTCACCCAACTCCCCCTCTGTCGTCGCTCCGCAGGCCGCTGACCCTGCGCTGAGCCTTCACGAGCCGCCACCGGCCGTCGAGCAGCACCATGCCGGACGCTTCGGGACCACGGCCGGGCTGGACGCGCAGCTCGAAGGCACGATCGCGGTAGTCGTAGACGTGCCGCAGCGTGGTGTCGACCAGCGCGGCGGTCACAAAATAGACACCGTGCGTGAGCGGCAGCGAATCCAGGCGATAGTCGATGTGCCCGTCCCCGTCGAGCCGGCCGACCTCCACCCCGCCAGTCTGGCTGTTCGGGCCAGCGATGTGCGCCCCGCTCTCGTGGTGGAAAGCGAGGCCGAACACCGCATCCTCGACCGGCTCGTGGACCGTGTAGTGGACGCGCACAACCAGCGGCTGCCCGCTCACCCCTACCGGACAGGTGCGGCCGTCAGGGTCGACGAACTCGACCGTGCTCACCCGCACCTCGCCGCTGCCGCGCCGGCTGGCGTCGTAGGCACCGCTGGTGTCCTGCCCGAGCCGCTTGGACTCGGCCTCGTTGACCGTGGCCAGGTAGGCGTCAACCACCTCCAGCGGCGAGCCCTCGACCTTGAGTCGACCGTGGTCGAGCCACGCGGCGCGGTCGCACAGCGTCTGCACCAACGACATGGCGTGCGTGACGAAGATGATCGTCACGCCGCGGCGACGCAGCGCGTGCAGGTGGTCGAAACAGCGGCGCTGGAACTCCTCGTCGCCCACGGCGACGATCTCGTCGATGACAAGGATCTCCGGGTCCAGGTTGACCGCGATGGAGAACCCGAGCCGCACGTACATGCCGCTCGAGTAGACCTTGACCGGAGTATCGATGAAGTCCCCGATGCCGCTGAACTCCACGATCTGGTCGAATGCGGCGTCGATCCGCCGTCGACTCAAGCCAAGGATCGCGCCGTTGAGATAGATGTTGTCCCGGCCGGACAGCTCAGGGTGAAAACCAGCGCCCAACTCGAGCAGCGCGGAGATCCGGCCGTGGGTGGCGACCGTGCCCCGGGTCGGACGGTGGATGCCGGCGATGAGCTTGAGCAGGGTGGTCTTTCCTGACCCGTTGTGCCCCACCAACCCATAGGTGCACCCGTGGGGAATCTCCAGCGACACGCCGTCCAGCGCCCAGAACTCGTCGTAGCGATTACGTCGATTGCGTTGGGTGAACACCTCTTTGAGGTTGGTGCGCCGGTCCCGGTAGAGCTTGAACCGTTTTGCGACGTCGCGGACGACGACGGCAGGGCGCTGGACGCCGCTCACAGCTCCTCGCTCACGTCACGGGCGCCCCGGGCAAAGTAGGCAGCACCGACGGCGAGGGTGGCGAGGCTGACCACGGCGAGGAACACGAAACGCGACAGGCTCGGCGGCCGCAGGCTGTAGAGCACATCCCTGAACGCCTCGACGAACTGGGTGACCGGGTTCAGCTCGTACAGCCGGGCCCACGAGTGGGTGCCGTAATGCCGTCGCACCAAATCGATCGGGTACACGATCGGCGTGGCGTAGAAGAGCAGGTTGAACCCGACCTGCGCCAAGTGGGCGACATCGCGGAGCCGGGCGTTGAGCAACGCGAGGACCAGCCCGAGTCCGAGCGAGAACGCAACGAGCAGCACGAGCAGCACGGGGAGCAGAAGGATCGTCCACCCGACGTTGCCGAGTACGAGGTAAAGCGCCACGGCGATTCCCAGCTCGATGACGGTCTGCACGAGCACGGCGAGCGCGCTGCCGCAGACCGGTGTCCACGCCGGGAAATAAATCTTGCGGAGCAGCGGACCAGCGCCGATCAGAGCCTGCATGCTGCCGGTCGCCACAGTGAAGAAGAAATTCCACACGATGAGCGCGGTGAACAGATAGATGGCGAAGTTCTGCAGCTTCCCGTTTCCTGCCGTCGGCGGGGGAAACTTGAGAAAAAACCCGAACACGAGGGTGTACAAGCCGACCGTGGCGAGCGGGTTGAGCAGCGACCATGCCCAGCCGAGCAGGCTGCCCTTGTACCTCGACTTCAGCTCGCGCCGGGTGAAGTTGCCAACCAGCCCGCGGTAGTGCCACAAGGCCTGTGCCGTCTGGACCATCTACGGGGAAACCTGCCTCCAACGCGCAACCGGCACCCAGCCGGCGCGTCGTAGCCATAGAGAGACGGACTGTACCCCTGAAGGAAGCTGGCCGGCAGGGAAGAACGCAAGGCCGGATGGACGGTGCTCATGAGCGTCCTCGGCGACAAGAAGGCGCTCTCAGGCGGCCGACCCGATACAGCACCGCCACTCGCGCCTGGCGGGCACCGTCACGCCAGCCCTGCCCGAGCACCCCGACGGGCACACGCCTCGCCACCTGGGGTGGGCGGCCCGAACTCGCGGTCCATACGTTCATCATGCCTGCGGGGGACGGGCGGGTGCCTACACTGCTGGAGTGCAGCCGATCAGCCCCGAGCGGTTCGAGCAGCTCGTGGGCGAGGCCCTCGACGGGATCCCCGACGAGCTGTCGGAGCGGTTCGACAACGTGGCGGTCGTCGTCGAGGACTCCCACCCCGACGACCCCGACCTGCTCGGCCTCTACGAGGGCGTCCCGCTGACCGAGCGCTGGGACTACGCCGGCGTCCTGCCCGACCGCATCTCGATCTACCGCATCCCCCTCTGCCTCATGTGCACCGACGAGGACGAGCTTGTGGAGGAGATCCGCATCACCGTCATCCACGAGCTCGCCCACCACGTCGGCATCGACGACGCCGCCCTCCACGACCTGGGCTGGGGCTAAACGCGTTCAGGCAGCATGAGCTTCCTGCGCTCGCCGTCGGTCAACTCATGGAAGACGCGCGTTCGGGCCTTGGCCACCAGCGCGTCGAGGTCGGTGACCGCGTCCCAGATCCGGGCGGTGCGGTCACGCGAGGCGGTCGCCAGGCGCGTGCCGTCGGGTGACCAGGCCATAGCTGTAACCCAGTCCGAGTGCATGCACGGACTGGGCAGCTGGGTCCCGTCGCTGGCATCCCAGACACGCGCGCTGCCGTCACGGGAGGCGGTCGCCAGGCGCGTGCCGTCCGGTGACCAGGCCACGCCCAGGAGCCCAGCCTCGTGGCCACGCAGGACGAGCAGCTCCTCACCGCGGGCGGCGTCCCACACCCGGGCAGTGCGGTCGTGTGAGGCGGTGACCAGCCGCTGGCCGTCAGGCGACCAGGCCACTCCCCAGACGGAGTCCTCGTGACCGCGGAGCACGAGCAGCTCCTCACCGCGGGCGGCGTCCCACACCCGAACGGTCCGGTCGTGTGAGGTCGTTGCCAGGCGCTGGCCGTCAGGCGACCAGGCCACACCGATAAGCCAGTCCTCGTGGCCGCGCAAGACGAGCAGCGCCGTACCGCGGGCGGCGTCCCACACCCGGGCCGTGCGGTCGCCCGAGGTGGTCGCCAGGCGCTGATCGTCAGGCGACCAGGCCACGCCCCAGACCGAGTCCTCGTGACCGCGCAAGACGAGCAGCGCGGCGCCGGAGGCTGTGTCCCACACCCGGGAAGTACGATCCTGTGAGGCGGTCGCCAAACGCTGGCCGTCAGGCGACCAGGCCACCCCATAGACCGCGTCCTCGTGACCGCGCACGACGAGCAGCTCCTCACCAAGAGCAGCGCCCCAAACCCGGGAAGTACAGTCCTCTGAGGTAGTTGCCAGGTGCATGCCGTCCGGTGACCAGGCCACGCCCCAGACCCAGTCCTCGTGACCGCGCACGACGAGCCGCTCCCCACCGCGGGCGGCGTCCCACACCCGGGCAGTGCGGTCACGAGAAACGGTTACGAGGCGCTTGCCGTCAGGCGACCAGGCCACACCATAGACCGCGTCCTCGTGACCGCGCACGACGAGCAGCTCCTCACCGCGGACGGCGTCCCACTCCCGGGCAGTGCGGTCGCCCGAGGTGGTCGCGAGGTGCTGGCCGTCCGGCGACCAAGCCACACCCCCGACCGAGTCCTCGTGACCGCGCAAGACGAGCAGCGCGGCGCCGGAGGCAGCGTCCCACACCCGGGCCGTGCGGTCGTGTGAGGCCGTTGCCAGGCGCTGGCCGTCCGGCGACCAAGCCACACCCCCGACCGAGTCCTCGTGACCGCGCAAGACGAGCAGCGCGGCGCCGGAGGCAGCGTCCCACACCCGGGCCGTGCGGTCACGAGAAACGGTTGCCAGGCGCTCCCCGTCCGGCGACCAGGCCACCCCTTGGACCCAGTCCTCGTGACCAGCCAGGGCGAACCACTCCTCACCGCGGGCGGCGTGCCACACCCGGGGCGTGCGGTCGCGAGAAACGGTTGCCAGGCGCTGCCCGTCCGGCGACCAGGCCACGCCCCACACCGCATCCTCGTGGCCGTACAGGACGAGCAGCTCCTCACCGCGTCAGCATCCCATACCCGGACGGTGCGATCGTTCGAGGTAGTTGCCAGGCGCGTGCCATCCGGAGACCAGGCAACCCGCTGGACCACGTCCTCATGGCGTAGGACAAGCAGCTCTTCACCACAGGCGGCGTCCCACACTCGGACGGTGCCGTCGCGGGAAGCGGTTGCCAGATGCCTGCCGTCCGGTGACCAAGCAACCCCGTAGACCGCGTCCTCGTGACCGCGCAGAATGGCACGGACGTGGGAGGCTGCCAGCGCACCGAGCAGCGCCTGCTGGGCAAGCAGTGTCGGGGCACACTCCTCGATGGCGGCCAGCGCCAGCACCAGGCTGTGCTCTGGGTCACGTTCCACTTCTACCAGCGCCTGGCGCGCGATCGACTCCGACAGACGCTGCATCGCTGCGCGGTCCGCACGCGTCGAGCGGTCGAGGAACTCGCGCACGAGCGGGAGGTCGGCGACGAGGCCGCTGTGCGAGGCCGCCCATTGCTGCGCTGCGGCAAGCCGCTCACCGGCAAGCAGGTAGGAGTCGCGGCGGTCGGAGCGGTCCCAGTCGGCGGCCCAGCGCTCTAGCTCGGCGCGTTGGCGCAGCTCGTCGGCGCAGGTCTCGATCGCCTGGGCCAGCGGTGCCCATCGGCGGAACAGCGCCTCGTGTGCCACCTGGATCGTGGCGTCGTCGCTGGTCAGCAGCCGTGCCGCGATGAACGCGTCCACCACCGCCTGCTCTGCCTCGCCCAGGGTGCTGCGCTGCACCCGCCGACGGGTCGGCTCGGTTTCGTCGAGCGTCACGAACTTCAGGAGCGTGTCCACGACGGGGGCGTCCGCGTCAAAGGCGTGCAGCTCAGCGGTGACCTTGTCGGCCTGGCGGGACAGCGCACCCGCCACCCCGCCGAGCTGGCGGTAGTCCTCCTCGGTCACCGTCCCGCCCGACCCGACGCGCAAATACAGCGCCTGCAGCGTGTACGCGAGCAGCGGCAGCGCGTCCCCGCCGCCGGTGTCGTCCACCATGCGCTGGACAAGACCAGGAGCGAATCCGAGCCCCGCCTGCGCCGCCGGCCCCTCGATCACCGCCGACAGCGCCGCGCGGTCCAGCGCCCCGATGGTCACCGGCTGGTGGAACAGGTCGGCGAAGTCGGTCTCCAGGAACCCGGTGAGGAACTCCGAGCGCAGCGTGGCGACCACCCACAGCCTGGGATCCTGCTCCAGCGCGTCGCGCAGCAGCTCGAGGAACGCATCGCGCTCCTTCGCGCCGGTCAACGTGAGCAGCTCCTCGGCCTGGTCGATCACGAGCAGCACCGACGCGGCACTCCCGCCGCCAGCCGCGCGCAGCGGCTCAACCAGTCGGACCAGCGCTGCCGGTCCGTCGGCCAGCTCGGCCTCCGGCACGGCCAGGGTGTCCGCCAGGCTCCTCACGGGATGGTCTGCTGGCAGCAGCGGCGGCACGACCACCCAGCGACCGCGCCGCTGGGCCAGGCGGGGCAGCAGGCCGGCCTGCACGAGCGACGACTTGCCCGCCCCCGACGGGCCGACCACGGCCACGAACCGGTGCGCACTGCGCGGCAGGGTCGGGTGCAGCCGGTCGACCAGCTCGGCGATCTGCGGCTCGCGGCTGAAGAACACCGCCGCGTCCTGCTCGGTGAACGCCTCGAGGCCCGGATACGGCGGACGCTCCGCCGTCCACGCCCGCTTGGGAGCCCCGGGATGCTCCATCAGGTACTGCCACACCGTCACCGCAGCCAGCAGCACAACCGTGACCCCAAGCAGCGGCACCGACCATGGACGAGCCGACCCGCTCGTGATCAGGGTCGCCACGACGTCAACCAGCACGAACAGCAGCACCAACAGCAGGCTGAGCAGCAACGATGTCAGCCGGCGAGGCACGAACCCGAAATTAGCATGGGGTCGGCACGCCGGGTTATCCACAGCGTCAAGCGTGACGCGGGGCGAGTAGACCGTAGCGGTGTCACCCTGCGGGTGTGTTTCCGCCTCCCGAACTGTGGCCGCTGATGGAGCAGCAGGGCAGCCTGCTGTTCCGCGCGCAGCTCCTCGCCGCAGGCGTGACGCCGTCGACGATCGACAAGCGGCTCGGCCGGGGGCAGCTCGTCGCCGTCCAGTCCGGGGTGTACCGGCTGCCCGGGGCCGCGCTGGAGCCCCGGCAGCTCATACGCGCCGCGACCGAGCGGGCGAACGGGTACGCGACCGGTTGGTCCGCCCTTGGGTTGTATGGCGTGCTCGACCTCGATGCGCGGCTGGCCCCGTGGGTGGCGTCCCCCGTGACCGCCAGGTCCATGGCGTCGGGTTCATCGTCCAGCGGCAGCGGCTCGACGACCGCGACCGTCGCCGCGTGGGCGGCATCCCGTGCGTCGGGCCGTTCCTTGCCCTGTGCGACTACGCGCGACGAGTGCAGGGTTTGCGGCTGCTCGACGCGATCGACGAGTCCCGCCGCGCGGGGCTGATCAGCCTGGAGCGCTTGCGCGACCGGGCTGTGCAGCTCGGCAAGCACCGTGGCGCGGTCGAGATCCGACGGCTGTTCAGGCAGGGTCTGCTCGACCAGGACGGCGAGGGCGAGCGGCGACTGGCGCGTGCATTGGCAAGCGTCGAGCTGTATCCAGCGTGGGGCGTGGAGATCGTCCGCGGCGTCATCGTCGATGCTTGCTTGCCCACCAGCTCGCTCATCCCCGAGTTCGACGGCATGAAATGGCATCTGCCCGGCCGGCGCAGCCTTGACGGCGCACGCCGCGGCACGCTGGAAGCCGATGGCTGGGCGTTCGAGCCGGTGACGTGGGACGACGTCATCCACCGCCCGGAGCGGACCGCCACGCGCATACGCGCCCGCCACGACGCCCGCATAGCCGCCGGCCTCGGCCGGCCACCCGGCTGGCGCCCCTTCCGGCCTGGCCGCCACTTTTGTGGTCGCCTACCGGACACCACGTCCGGTAAACGACCACAAATCTAGGCGGCAGGCTCTCGCAAGGTCACCCCGGCGTCCGCGCCCTTAGCATCTGGGAAGGTGATCCTCAGGCCTCGATCGAGGGCCTCGGCGAGCCGGAGCAGCGTGTCCAGCCGCTGCGCGCCTCCGCCACCTCCCTCGAGCCGGGAGATCGCTGTCTGCGTGGTGCCCATCCGCTCGGCAAGCTCCTGTTGGGTCAGCCCAGCCGCGGACCGCAGCTCGTAGATGAGCTGGCCGAGGGCGCTGTCCCGGCGGGCTTCCTCGTAGCGTGTCCGCCGCTCGGGAGTGCTGTTGACCCCTGCGCGGGCCTTGATGTCACTCCAGTGGGTGTGCGTTGTCATCGCTCCTCCGTACTCAGGCCGGATCATGAGAAGCGCCAGTAGGTGATCCGCTGCGCCTCGTCGCCTAGGCGGAACCGCAGCGTCCGCTAGCCCAACCCCTCGATCGGCAGGCGCGGGACGTCCCCTGACGGGGTGAAGCCGAAGAGCTGGGCGTAGAAGGACAGCTCGGCGTGGTGGGCGGCGCGGATGGTCTCGGCGCGGCGGAAGCCGTGCTGCTCGCCCGCGAACGCGACGTAGGCGTGCGGCACGCCGCGGGCGCGCAGCGCCTCGACCATGTGCTCGGCCTGGGCGGGCGGGACGACCGCGTCCTCGAGGCCCTGGAGCAGCAGCACCGGCCGCTGGATCTGGTCGGCGTGGTAGAGGGGTGTGCGCTCGCGGTAGACCGCCTTGGCCTCGGGCCACGGCCCGATCAGCTTGTCCAGGTACCGGGACTCGAACTTGTGCGTGTCCCTCGCGAGCGCGGCCGGGTCGGCGACCCCGTAGTGGCTCACGCCGGCGGCGAAGAAGTCGCGGAACGCGAGCGCGCACAGCGTCGTGTAGCCGCCGGCGCTGCCGCCGCGGATCGCGATCCTCGCCGGGTCGACGTCGCCCCGCCCGGCGAGGAAGCGGGCGGCGGCGATGCAGTCATCGACGTCGGCGATCCCCCACTGTCCGGCCAGCGCGTCCCGGTAGGCGCGCCCGTACCCGGTGCTGCCGCGGTAGTTCACCTCGGCGACGGCGAAGCCGCGGCTGGTCCAGAACACCCGCTGGAGGGAGACGACGGCGAGGACGTGGCTGGTGGGCCCGCCGTGGCTCATGACGAGCAGCGGCGGGCGCTCTTCCGCCGAGGCCTCGGCTGACGGGTTGCGCGGCGGGTAGTAGAGCGCGTGAGCGGTCGCGCCGGCCACGGTCGGGAACGTGATCGGCTCCGGCGCGGAGATCAGGTCGGGGTCGAGGTCCAGCGTGAGGCTGCGTGCCATCACCTCCGGGCTCCACGTGCCGTCGAGCCGGATCACCGCGCTCGGCTGGGCGGGGCTGGCGGCGACGAAAGCGAGGCGCTGGCCGCGTCCGCGCAAGCTCACATATGCGGTGTACGGCAGGTCGAGCGGCCGGAGCAGCCCGTCCTCGACGATTCCGAGGCGGGTGATCCCGCGCTCGGTGGCCGCGCAGGCGATCCGCCCGTCGTCGAGGAACGCGTACGTGGACATCCCGAAGACCCACTGCGGCATGCCGAACTCGGCCTCGGCGGGCGCGATCGGCTCGACGCCCACGCCCGTGACGCGGTAGAGGTTCCACCAGCCGGTGCGGTCGGACACGAAGTGGAGGACGCCGTCCGGGCTCCACGTGGGCTGGAAGATCGACTCGCGGGGCCCGCCGGCGACCAGGCGCGGCTCGTCCAGGGTTCCGTCGGGCCGGAGCCGAGCCTGCCACAGCTCGCTCCCGTCCCACGGCATCCGCGGGTGGTCCCAGGTCGTCCAGGCCAGCCGCGTGCCGTCCGGACTCGCCCGCGGATAGGCGCAGAAGTCGTGGCCTCCGGCCACCACGCGCGGCTCCGCCGACCCGTCGGTGGGCAGGACGACGATGGCGTTCTCGGGCTCGGCATGGGATGTGGGGGGACTCCCCCCGACCCCCTGGCTGTAGTGCCGCTCGCGCACGCAGTAGATCCGCTGCCCGTCGGGCGTGACGTCCATGTCGGCGTAGCGGTCGCCGCGGGGCAGCGTGGGCTCGGGAGTGAGCGGGCGTACACCGCCCTGGGATGTGGGGGGACTCCCCCCGACCCCCTGGTCCACCCGGTAGAGCCGCTGGTCGGCGAAGTTCGCGCAGAACACCGTCCGCCCGTGCACCGCGTAGTCCCCACCGCCGTACTCGTGGGCGAGCGTCCGGACGTTGAGCTCGGCCGGGGTCACGTCGCGCGGCGCGCCGCCGCCGTCGTCGCGCGCTACGACGACCTGCCGTCCGCCCTCGGCCGGGCGCCCCTCCAACCAGTAGACGACCGTCTCGCCGAGCACCACCTGGTCGAGCCTCGTGGCGGCGCCCGCGACAAGGTCCGCCGTCACCGGCGAGGGCCATGCACCGTACGGAACCGTCATCGGACGACCCTCACCGGCGCTTCTTCCTCTTCTTGCGCGGAGGGACGCGCCTGTTCATCTGTCCCCGCCCGCCCCCGCCCGCCCCCGCTCCCGCGCCGATCGGTGGGCCGAAGCCACCCGGATCGCCGAGGTCGCCCATGCTGGCGGCGAGCTGCTCGGGGTCCATGCCGCGTAGCGCCTTCAGCGCCTTCAGGCCCTTCGCGCCGCCGAGTTGGCGCATCATCTTCCGCATCTCGGCGAAGCTGCGGAGCAGCTCGTTGACCTCTTGGGCGCTGCGGCCCGAGCCGCGCGCGACGCGCTTCTTGCGGCTGCCGTTCAGGAGCGCGGGGTTGCGCCGCTCCTCGAGGGTCATCGACTGAATGACCGCCTCGACCTGCTTGACCTGGTGGTCGTCGATGTCGACGTCCTTCAGCGCCCGGCCGACGCCGGGCAGCATGCCGAGCAGCCCCTGCAGCGGCCCCATCTTGCGCATCTGCTGCATCTGGGCCAGGAAGTCCTCGAGCGTGAACTCGGCCTTCAGCAGCTTTTCGGCGGCGTCCTCGGCCTGCTCCTTGGTGTAGACCTCCTCGGCCTTCTCGATCAGGGTCAGGACGTCGCCCATGCCGAGGATCCGCCCGGCCATGCGGTCGGGGTGGAAAGCCTCGAACTCGTCGAGCTTCTCCCCCACCGACGCGAACTTGATCGGCCGCGCGGTGACCTCGGCGACCGAGAGGGCGGCGCCGCCGCGGGCGTCACCGTCGAGTTTGGACAGGATGACGCCGGTGAAGTCGACGGCCTCCTGGAACGCCTTCGCGACGTTCACGGCCTCCTGGCCGATCATCGCGTCGATGACGAACAGCGTCTCCGCCGGGTCGACGGCCTCCTTGATGGCCGCCGCCTGCGCCATCATCTCCTCGTCGATGTTCGTCCGGCCGGCGGTGTCGACGATCACGACGCCGCAGCCCAGCCTGCGGGCCTCGTGCACCGAGTCCCGCGCGACCGGCACCGGGTCGCCCGAGGTCGCCGGCGCGTACACCGGCACGCCCACCTGCTCTCCCAGAATCTGGAGCTGCCGGACGGCGGCGGGGCGCTGGAGGTCGCACGCGACGAGCAGGGGCTGGCGGCCTTTCTTCTTGAGCAGCAGCGCGAGCTTGCCGGCCGCGGTCGTCTTGCCCGAGCCCTGAAGGCCGGCGAGCATCACCGTCGCCGGCGACCGGCTGCCGAGGTCGAGCGGCGCCGACTGCTCGCCCAGGATCCGCACGAGCTCCTCGTGGACGACCTTCACGATCTGCTGGCCGGGGTTGAGCGCCTCGGACACCTCAGCGCCGACCGACCGCTCCTGGATGCGCCGGACGAAGGTGCGGACGACCCTGAAGTTCACGTCGGCTTCGAGCAGGGCGAGGCGGATCTCGCGCAGGCCCTCCTCGACCTGGTCCTCGGTCAGCTTGCCTCGGCCGCGCAGGCGGTCGAAGACGTGCTCCAGCCTGTTGGACAACGCATCGAACACGGTTTTGTCCTTGGGTCCCTTTAAGGGTGGGACGCGTGAAGGGTGGGACGCGAGTGTAATGGCCGCGGGTCGGCTTGTGATCCTCGTGACGGACGTGCCCGCGCCGCCAGAGGGTTGAGGACAGCCCCTTAAGCCAAACGGAAGAGCTTTTGACCTGAGATTCTTGGTTGCGAGGGCAGGATTTGAACCTGCGACCTCCGGGTTATGAGCCCGGCGAGCTACCGAACTGCTCCACCTCGCGCCCAAGATGGTAGCGGTGGGAGGCGGGCGCCGCAAAGGCGCCCGAGCCCCTGCCCTACGGCGCTGGCGGGGTGCGTTCGATGAGGCGCTGGGCCTGTTGCAGGGCGGTCTGAGCGGCGCGGGTCTTTAGCTGGTAGGCGCCGAGGTCGCCGCCGCGCAGGGCTTGGTCGGCGGCGGCGAACGCGTCGAGCGCCTGGCGGATCAGCGCCGCGACACGCGGGTCCGACGCCGCCCCGATGACCGGCGGCTGCCCGGGGGCAGGCGGGCCCTGGATCCCTGACACTCGCTGGCCGAACAGCAGCTGGAGCGCGTCGTCCAGACGGTCCCCCATGACGACCTTCTCGCCGAGGACGAGCACGACGCGGCGCAGCTCGGGGATGTTGGAGCCCTGGCTCCCGCGGAGGAACAGCGGCTCGATGTAGAGCAGCGAGTCCGCGACCGGGACGACGATGAGGTTGCCCCGGATGACCTGCGACCCCGACTGGTTCAGCAGCGTGATCTCTTTGGACACCTCGATGTTCTGATTGATCCGCGCGTAGACCTGCTCGGGGCCGAACACCGTCTTGCTCGGCGGCATCCGCAGGACCCGCAGACGGCCCTTGCCGTCAACGTCGACCGTGCCCGCGACATACGCGGAGAGGTTCTGGCGGCCGGCGGGCGTGAACGGCCCGACGAGCGCGAACTGCTCCTGCTGCTCGCCGGGCAGCCGCAGGAGCTGGTAAGTGGGCGGGAGGTCGCGCTGGCGGTCCGAGCCCGCCGATGCCTTCTCCTGGTTCTCCGCGAAGGCAAGGTCCTTCGGAATGGCCCAGACGTCGTCTCCCCTGAAGAACGGCCCCGCATCCTGGATGTGGTAGGCGCGCAGCATGGCCGCCTGGACCGTGAACAGATCCTCGGGGTAGCGGAAGTGTGCCCGCAGCTGCGCGCCCGCCTGCTCGACCGGCCGCAGGATCCCGGGGAACGCCTGGCCCCACGCCCGGATCAGCGGGTCGGCGGGGTCGGTGACGTAGAAGGACACCGTGCCGTCGTAGGCGTCCACGACCGCCTTCACGCTGTTGCGGATGTAGTTCGCGCGACCGCGGAGCCCGGGGACCAGCTGGACCTGCGGGACGAGCTGGATCTGCCCCGTCGGCTGCTGCTGGCGCACGAGGATCCGCTGCGCGGAGAGCGTGAGGTCGGCGAGATCCTTGCGCTCGGAGTAGGGCACCATGTCGGTGGTCGTGTAGGCGTCGATGATCCACTTGATCCGCCCGTCGATGGCGACGGGATACGGGTCGTCGTCCCAGTCGAGGAAGGGCGCGGCCACCCGCACCCGCTCCCTCACGTTACGGCGGAGCAGGATCCGCGAGTCACCGCCGATCAGGTTGGACAGGACGATGTTCGGCTCGCCGAAGCGGAAGGCGAACGCCACCCGCCGGAGCGGCGAGGACAACAGCACGCCGTCCTTGCCGTCGTACCGGAACGTCGCGTCCTTGTCGCCGACGGGGTAGTCGAACTCGTCCTGCGCCGTGCCGATGACCGAGTACGGAGACTGGCGGCCCACCTCACCGAAGTACACGCGCGGGTTGTCGACCTTCACCGCCGCCACGCCGTCGAGCGGGATGTCCCGCACAAGGAAGTCCGGCTGCCCGTTGGGCGCCGCGGTGCTGACCCCCGAGGCCACGTACCCGTACCCGTGCGTGAACGTGAGCGCCTGGTTCTGCCAGGTCCTGGCCTTGTCGGTCAGGCTGCCGAGCTCCCGCACCGAGACCATCACCTGGCGCGGCTCGCCGTCGATCAGGTACCGGTCGGTGTCGACGTCGCGAAAGTCGTAGAACGGCCGAAACGTCTGGACCTGGTCGTAGACCGTCTCCAGCGTCGTCGGGTCCCACAGCCGGACGGACTCGAGGGTCTTGGCGTTCGCCGCGACCCCGTCCGCGCCGAGCTCGTCCGCGGCCGTGAACGGCTCGTAGCTCACGTGGTCGCCGTCGATCCTGTAGGCGAACCGGGTGAGCCGCAGGTTCCGCGTGATGTACTGCTCCTCGCGGCGGAGCTGCTGCGGGGCGACCTGCAGCCGCTGGATGACCGCCGGGTAGATCCCGGCGAGGAGCACGGCGGCGACGAGGAGAATCGCGACGCCGGACGACGGGAGCAGCCACCCGCGGACGCGGATGTTCACACAGAACAGCACCACGCACACGGCGGCGATCACGGTGAGGAGCTGGTACGCCCGCAGCTGGGCGTTCACGTCCGTGTAGGACAGCCCCGTGATGCCGCCCCGCTGGGAGTAGCTCAGCAGGTACCGGTCCAGCCAGAAGCCCCATGCCCGAACCGCGACGAGGAGCGCGAGCAGCACCGACAGGTGGACGTTCGCGAGCGGGGTGATCTTCTGGCCGGGCGCCTGCGGCCGGATCCCCCCGTACACGTAGTGCGCGAGCGCCGTGAGCACGATCGTCAGCGCGAGCGCCGTGAACAGCCACGAGTTCACGAGCTCGAGGAACGGCAGCCGGAACACGAAGAAGCCGAGGTCCAGGCCGAACTGCGGGTCCTTGATCCCGAACGACGCCGCGTTCACCCAGAGCAGGAACGTCTTCCACTGCTGGAGCATCGCGGCGCCCGAGAGCAGCCCGAATGCCACCCCGACCCCGATGAGCAGCGGCCTGGCGGCGCCCTCGATCGTCTGCCGGTAGCGTTCGACCGCCTGCTCGCCCTGGGACGGGATGCGGTAGGGCGGCGCGAGCCGCCGCGCAAGCAGGAGGTTGCCGCCGAGCAGCAGCGCCACGCCCAGCCCCGCGACGGCGCCGAGGCCGATCTTGATGCCCACCAGCCGCCAGAACACGACGCCGAAACCCACGCTGTCGTACCACAGCGCGTCGGTGTAGAAGGTGCTGATCCGCGTGCCGAACAGCAGGACCAGCACGACGACGGCGAGCAGCACAAGCCACCAGCGGCGTCGCAGCTCCTGGCGCAGCGTCATGACCGCCCTTGCACCTCGCATGTCTGGAGAACATATTCGAGCAGCTCGGCGGCCGGGCGTACGGCGCGCGGTTGCGGCCGGCCCTTGTCATCCGAAACTGCATCAACTCTCATGAAACAACACGGCATCAGCACTTGGAAGATCGTGACTCGCCAAGACAGCTCTCAAGCACGTTTGCAAGAAACACGACCGCTGCTGATCCGAAAATACCTGCTCAGGCGAGACGAACCCCTCGGCTGACCTGGGAGGTCTCGCCCTCCACCTCGGCGAGCTCCGTCACCCCGACCACCGGTTGCGCGACAGGCGCGCGTTCGGACACCTCGGCAGCGGCGGCCAGCTCGGCCTCGTCGAGGCCGTCCTCCTCGAGCGCCCAGCGCTCGTCCAGCTCGGTGAGCTGGGCCACCTCCCCCCGCGGCGCGAAGAAGTCGGCGAGCATCTGCTCAACGGTCCTCCCGACCCCTCGCAGGTCCTCGGCAAGCGCAGCGCGCCGCTCCTCAAGCATCTCCACGAGGCCCTCGATGACCTCACGGCGGCGCTGGCCCTCGTTGACGAGCTTCTCCGCCTGGCTACGGGCGTCGGCGAGCTCGCGGTCGGCCCTGCCGCGGGCCCTGCGCTGGATCTCGGCGGCCGACTCGTAGGCTGCCTCCACGATTCGCTGGGTCGTCTGACCGAGGTCCTCGAAGAACGGCTTCGGGTCGGCTGAGGACTGCAAAGACCGCATCAGCTCAGGCACCGGGGTTCCCTCGGGCGCCTGAACCAGCGGTCGCCCCGCTTGCAGGCTTTCGAGCTGTGACTGGAGATCACGGATCTGCTGTGCGGTCTCTTCGAGGAAGCTGTGTACCTCGTCTCGGTCATAACCGCGCAGCGACACGAGGAACTCGCGCGCCTGAATCTCTTCCGGTGTGAGCATGGAGGCTCCTCTCGTCTGGCGGGCAGCAGTAGGTTTGTTCAGTATGTCTGTAATCTGGCCATTAGGGGTTTTCTATCGTAATCCGCTCACGGTGGCCAATTCATCGTCCTTTGGGCTTCCTGGGGAGGCACCACCAAGGGCAGCCGGGGCTCAGGACGGCGCGGCGCCCCCCCGACCCGCGATCAGGAGCGGCGCCCGCGTGAGCCGGTCGATCTGCGAGAGGTCGACGGTCTCGGCGAAGTCGGACGCGGTGACGCCGAAGCGCATCGCCACCAGGCCCCATCGGGCACCCTCCGCGCGCCACGTCGCGGTCTGGGCGGCAGCGGCCGGCAGCGGCTTGCCGGTCACCTCGGCGGCGGCCTTGGCGACGAACAGCGTGACGAGCACGTCAGACGCCGGCCCGAACTGACCGTCGGGCGTGATTGTGCGGGCAGTGGACCGCAGGATCGGGATCGTCGCATCGTCAACAGCCTTGAAGGCCCGGTAGAACTCCGGGGGTTTCGCCCCGAGCGCAAACTTCACGTCGATGCCGCGGGCGATGCGCTCGAGCTCGGCGTCGAAAGCGACCGCCTGCCCGAGCAGCTCACGGTCCCATGCATCCTGAACTCGGTAGGCGAGCGGGGCGGGGTTGACCGGAAGGCGGCGGGTCGACAAGCCCAGCTGCTCCAATGCCCCGACCGGCCGGGACTCGGCCGGACGGCGGACGCGCACGGTACCGGCATACACCCCGACGCGTGGGTCCACGCCCGGTGTCAGGCGGAAGATCCCGCGACCCGACACCGCAACGTCCGCCCAATGCGCGCTGAGCTCGCCGCCCTCCGGGGTGACCACCATCGCCTCGCCGCGGATGAGGTCGACCTGCTGGGAGGAGACTCTCGCCGCGGCATCGGGACCGAGCCAGACCTGCCCGTCGCGGAGCTCAAGCCGGATCCCGCTGCCGCCAGTTCTGATCCGCGCCCCATCAGGGACATCGTCGCCCACGCCGAGCGGCACCCATCCACGCTCGCCCGCCGTCTCGAGCGTGTCACCGCTGACCACCTGCGCCGAAACGCCGTGCCGGAGCCGGTTCCCCAACCCGCTCAAGAGGACCGCCCCGCCGAGCATGGCCGTAAGCACGAGCACAACGACCAGCGTCAAGAACCTGCGTCCTTGCAACCGCCCGCTGACGATCCGGCGCAGCGCGCGCATACGAGCAGCCAGCCATGTCTCGTGACCCTGCGCGGGCGGATCAACGATACGAGCCATAGGTGGCTCATCCTAAAGCGGATGAAGGCTGGTCCCGCACTGTGCGGGATCAGCCTGGTATTCCGGGCAAACCTGCGCGATTCGCGACGATCTCAGCCAATCAGGCCCCGCGCCGGGAGCGCACGTCCTCGTCTGGCGCCGGGCTGGTCACGGCCGCATCCGGCGCTGACCCGTCCGTGCTGACTCCGAGCGCCTGGGTCTCGGCCACGGGCAGCAGCAAATGAAAGACGGAGCCCTTCCCGACCTCTGACTCGACCCGCGCGTCGCCGTCGAGACCGTCCAAGATCCGGCGGACGAGCGCGAGTCCCAGCCCCAGCCCGCCGAAGTGCCGGGTCTCGGTCCCGTCGACCTGGTAGAAGTCGCTGAACACCCTGACTGCGGTCTCTGGCTCGATGCCGACGCCCCGGTCGCGCACGGACAGCCGGACGAGCCGCGCCTTCGGGGGCGTTCCCTCGTTCCCCCTCACAAGGTCACCGGGCTCAAGCGCCGCGCTGACCACGACGGGCTCACCGCCCGGCGAGAACTTCACCGCGTTGTCGAGCAGCTCGTCGAGGCAACGGCTGAGCATCGCGCGGTCGACGAGCACGGGCGGCAAGCTCGTCGGGATCCGCCGGAGAAACTGCCGCTCACTGTCCCGGTCCCGCCAGGTATCGAGCACGTCGGCGACCAGCATGCCCAGGTCCACCGGCTCCGGCTTCGGTGCGAGGCGCCCGCTGTCGAGCGCCGCGAACTCCACGATCATCCCGACGATCCGCTCGAGACGGCCGGTCGAGGTGAGGATCTGCTCGGCGAACCTGCGCGTGGACTCGCGGCCGACCTCCCGCCGGGCGAGCACCTCCGCGTAGCCGCGAATCGGGGTCAGCGGCGTACGGAGCTCGTGGCTGACGTTGGCAAGGAACTCAGTCTTCATCCGCTCGAGCTCAGCCTCACGGGTCACGTCCCTCAAGACGAACACCCGCCCGAGCACCCTGCCGCCCGAGTCCCGCACGGGCGCGGCGGTCACAGAGGTCGGGATCCATCGACCCTGGGGAGCCCTGAGCAGCACCTGAGCGGCGATGACCTCCTGCCCGTCGGGCTCGCCGAGGGCGTCGGCGGCATCGACGTCGCCTGGCCCCCGCCCGACGAGCACCTCGCCGAGCGGCAGCCCGGTCACGTCGGCGACGTCCCGGCCCACCAGCCGCTCGGCAGCGGGGTTGAACGTGATGATCTTCCCGTCGCTGTCCACGGCGACAAGCGCGTCGCTCATCGACGCGGTCAGCGCCTCCAGACGGGCGCGGAGCCGCCCCTGCACGGTTGCCGCCTCCCGCAGCTGCGCCGACTGGGCGGCAAGCGAGGCGGTCATCTCGTTGAACGTCCGCCCGAGGTCGCCGACCTCGTCCCTCGACTCGATCCGCGGACGGGCGTCGAGGTTTCCCTCTCTCACCGCCGCTGCCGCCGCGGTGAGACTGCGGATCGGCGCGACGAGCCGGCGGCTGACGAGCGCGGCGGCGCAGGCCGCAAAGACCGCGCCGAGCAGCGCGAGCAGGAACAGCCGTCTCGCCTGGTCACGCTGGAGGTCGGCAAGCGCGTCTGCGGTGCCGATGGCGAACACCCGGCCCACCAGCTGTCCGGTCCCAGGCTCGACCACGGGCGTGCCCGCACGATAGAACGTCCGCGATCCCACTTGGACCACGCTCGGCGACGAGGGCGCGCCCGGCGGCACGAGCTGCGCCGCAGGCAGGTCCGGTGACACGGTCGCGACCCGGCCGCCGACCTCGACGACGAGCCCGACACCACGTGCCGCGGCCTCGCTGGCTGCCCACAGCTGATCCACCCGCCGGCCGGTCACCAGCACGCCCCGCGCCCCGTCCCCCGCTCGCGGGTTCTCGGGCAGCAGGCGGACCCCGCCGAGCGCCACCAGCTCCCCGCCGATCGTGACGAGCCTGCCACCTGCCTTCGTGTCCTTGAGCAGGGACGCGACGAGGTCGGAACCGCTGATCGACAGGAGGAACGACGGCGTCACCAAGGGGGGTTCAGGCGCGTAGGAGTTGATCGGCCGGCCAGACCCGTCGAGGGTGAGGAAGAAGTCCTGGCTCGCGAACGACAGGTCGTACAGGCTCGCGAGCTGCGTGACGTCACGGTTCCGTAGCGCGAGGAACCGCCCACCGGCTGGGCTGACCGCGCGCGCGCTGCGGATCGCGTCCTTCGGCCAGTCCTCGGCAACCTGGCTGGCCAGCTGCTGGCTGAAGTCGCGGAGGCGGCCAAGCTGGCTGGACACGAGCTGGCTCGTCCCCACGCTGGACAGCACGGTCGCGAGCAGCACGACCACCGCGAGGAGCGCGGCGACGAACGCGGTGACGAACTTCGCGAGCAGCCACCGCTGGCTCGCCTGCCACAGCCACCCGCCCAGCGCCGCCGCGCCGGCCAGCGTCATCCATGCCGCCCCGGACGGCGAGTACAGCGCAAGGACCTCGACCGCCCCCCAGGACACGAGCGCGATCCCGACCAGCGCTGTCCGCCCTCCCCCCAAGAACCCACGCAGCGCGCCTACCCCGCCCGCGACCACCGCGACCAGGGACGCGGGCTGGGCGAACGCGACCGGGCCGGGCGACGCGGGCGGTGAGAGCGCTCCAGCGGTAGAGGCGAGCGGTCCGAGCGCGATCGGGATCAGCGCGACCGGGACAAGCGCCGCCGCGCCGAGCGTCACCGCGCCTGCGAGCCTCCCAAGCCTGCGCGACGACAGGCCGAGCGCGATCAGGGCGAGGCCAGCCGCGCGCAGCCACGGAACCACCTCCCCCGCGCCGTCCACCAGCGCCCCCGCCAGGGCATTGCCCGCCGCGAACGTGAGCGCACCCAGGGCGACCAGGACGAGGAACCAGGCGTCCGCGAAGCGTGCCCGCCCAGCGTTCACCCCGGCCACGATCGCCAGACCAACGGCAGTGGCCAACGCGAGCAAACTCGCAGCCAGGTGTAGTGGCGTCGACAGGCCGGGCATTTGCCGGAAGTGTAGGTGACCGAGGGGCCGAAAGGGGAGAGATCCCCCACACGGAAGCTCAAGCATCCCCCGGTCGGGGGCTCTCCTTCCGTCCACGTTCCTGAGCTATCCAGCAAACCCGGTATCTCGGACCGACTTCGTCCACAACCTCCCGGGTGAGAGCAGCTGTAAGCGGGGCGCAACGCGGAGGGATGGCGGAGCGAGGAGGATGCGGCCGTAGTGGGCGCGGTGCGCTCAACACCGCGCCATGAGGTGGCGCAACGCCTCGAAGGATTCCACGGCGTGCCCGGCGCCGCGCACGACGGCCTCGAGCGGGTGCTGGGCGACGCGGACCGGGATCTCGGCCTCGGCGGTGACCCGGGCGTCCAAGCCGCGCAGGAGCGCCCCGCCGCCGACCATCCACAATCCGGAGTCGAGGACGTCCTGTGCCAGCTCAGGCGGGCAGTTCCCCAGCGCGTCGAGCACCGCACCCACGATCGCGCAGACGCACGGATCGATCGCGGCGCGGATCTCCTCGGCGCCGAGCGCGATCGTCTCCGGCAGCCCGGTGGCGAGCTTCCGGCCGCGGACCTCGACCCACGGCTCCTCGGTGAGCGGGTAAGCCGAGCCGATGGCGAGCTTCACGTGCTCCGCGGCGCGCTCGCCGATGGCGAGGTCGTACCGGGTCCGGACGTGCGCAGCGATCGCGTCGTCGATGTCGAAGCCGCCTGTACGGACCGGGCTGGCGGTGACGATCCCACCGAGCGAGATGACCGCCACCTGGGAGCTCCCGCCGCCGACGTCGAGGAGCATCACCCCGGCTGGCTCCGCGATCGGCAGACCTGCGCCGATCGCGGCGGCGAGCGGCTCCTCCATGAGGTACGTCGTGCCCGCCCCCCCCTGGATCGCGGCCTCCTCCAGCGCCCGTCGCTCGACCTCGGTGACCCCGCTCGGGACGCAGATCAGCACACGCGAGCGTGAGAAGCGCGTCACGCCGACGCGTTGGAGGACGAGCTCGAGCAGCCGCGCCGTCGCGTGGAAGTCGGTGACCGCCCCGCCCGCCATGGGCCGGTGGGCGATGAGGTGGCCGGAGCTGCGGGCGATCAGCGTGTACGCGTCACGCCCCATGGCCCGCACCTTGCTGTCGCGCTGGTTGACCGCGACGACGGTCGGCTCGCTCAACACGATCCCCTGCCCCCGTGCCCACACCAGGGTGTTGGCCGTCCCCAGATCGATCGCGAGATCACGCACCACGGGCCGGGAGGCTAGCAGTCGGTGCCAGGCCAGTGGGCGGAACCGTCCGCCCACTGCTCCCGTTTCCAGATGGCGACGGTGGCCTTCAGCTCGTCGATGCCGTAACGGGCGGCCTCGAACGCCTCGGCGCGGTGGGGGGCCGAGACCGCGACGACGACCGAGCACTCGCCGATCCGCAAGCTGCCGACACGGTGCTCCATCCAGACCGCAAGCGCCTCCGGCCACTTCCGGGCGACCTGCTCGGCCAGCACGACGAGCTGCCGGTCCGCCTGCCCGGCGTAAGCCTCGTACTCAAGGCCGGCGACCGCGCGCACGGGAACCGGGGGCGTCCCCCCGCACCCCCCCACGGAGTGGTTGCGGACGTTGCCGGTGAAGACGACGGTCGCGCCCGCGGCCGGGTCGGCGACAAAGGCGTGCGCGTCGGCGACGGACAGCGGCGCGTCGATCAGGCGCGTGTGGAGCCGCGCTGCCATAAGCCCACCTCTACGATGTGAATCCTCACGACAGTATCTGCCAGCTCGGAGCCCCTATGCCCACCAAGACCGTCGGCCGGGTCGTCCTCGACGAGACCGATCAGCGTCTGCTCAACATTATCCAGACCGAGTTCCCGCTGACCGCGCGACCGTTCGCCGCGCTGGGCGAGCAGCTGGGCGAGCATGAGCGGGCGGTCATGGACCGCTACCAGCGGCTGAAGGATGACCGCATCATCCGGCAGGTGTCGGCGATCTTCGACACGCGCAAGCTGGGGTACCGCTCCTCGCTCGTGGCCACGGCCGCGCCGGAGGACCGGGTCGACGAGGCCGCTGACGTGATCAGCGCGCACCCGGGCGTGAGCCACAACTACCGCCGTGACCACGAGTTCAACATCTGGTGGACGATCGCCGTGCCGCCCGGCGAGGACCTGGAGGCCCACGTCAACGCACTCCACCGCCTGTCGGGTGGGACATCGACGCGCATCCTGCCGACGCTCAAGCTCTACAAGATCGGGGTCGACCTCGACGTGAGCGACCAGCGGGCCATGGACGCCCAGTCGAGGCTGCCCGCCTACAAGGACACGACGCGCACCGCCGAGGACCTCACCGCCACCGAGATTGGGTTCGTCCGCGAGCTGCAGTCCGACCTCGTGGTCGAGCCGACACCGTTCGCGTCGATGGCCGAGCGGCTGGGCACCACCGAGGACGCGGTGCTCAAAGCCGCCGAGGCGTTCATCGACGAGGGCCTCATGCGCCGGTACGCGGCGGTGCTCCACCACCGGCGGGCGGGGTTCGGCGCGAACGCGATGAGCGTGTGGCGCGTGCCGCCCGACCGCACCGACGAGTACGGCTACCTGCTCGCCGGCTACGCGGCGGTGAGCCACTGCTACCGCCGCCCGACCTACCCGGACTGGCCGTACGCGCTGTTCGGGATGATCCACGCGACGTCCAAGGAGAAAGTCGAGGAGGCCGTATGGTCGATCCGTGAGCGCAGCGGCCTCGACGACTACCGGCTGCTCTACTCCACCAAGGAGTACAAGAAGATCCGCGTCCGCTACTTCGACCCGGCCTACGACCAGTGGGCGACGGCGAACATCCTGCCGGAGGACCGGGTTTAACGGAGCTTAACGAGGCTCCGAC
The DNA here is from genome assembly GCA_050743125.1 of Egibacteraceae bacterium. Lineage (GTDB taxonomy): Bacteria > Actinomycetota > Nitriliruptoria > Euzebyales > Egibacteraceae > JBOGEB01. The sequence goes on along the minus strand of JBOGEB010000014.1, from coordinate 19,069 downwards.
CGAAACAGCCCGCGGACGTCGCTCCAGTCCCCCTGCCACGCTGGACCCCGGAAGCCGACCAAGAGGACGAAGAAGAGACAGAGCGCGACCACCAGCCCGATCGCACCGGTGAGAAGACCCGCGATCGCCAGGCTGAGCCCGGCCGTGGCGCGGGTCCGGATCCTGTGGATCCCCACGGCCGCGGTGACCATCGCGACGAACCCGAGCGGGAGCGCGAGGACGCCGACCAGCGGGAGCCAGCACACCGCGAGCGCAAGCAGGCCGAACACCAAGGCGAAGGCCCCGGGGACGGACATGTGCGTGGGTGGGGTGGGTGGGGTGGGTGGGAGCTGGAGCCAAGGCGGGAGCCCGAAACCCTTCCGCGGGAGGATTTCACGGAGCACCCCGCGGATGGCCTCGGCACCGGACCCCTGGTAGACGAGGTCACCCACATGGACGGCTCCATCGGCTCCCGGCTGGACAACATCCGTGCCCGACAGGACGATCACGCCGTCGTCACGAACCTCAAGCGCGGGGAGCAGAAGCTCGATGTCACTGGCAGTGTGGGAGCCTCGCAGGGCAATCCGGTCGAGAACGGCTAGCAGGAGCCAACGCGGGGCCGGGAGACGCTTCAGCGTGAGAATCTCACAGAATGCGCTAAGGACGGCCTCGGCATCAGACCCTCGATAGAGGTGGTCGCCGATGCGGATCGCACCACGATCCCCCAGCCGAACGGCATACTCGCCCGACAGGACGATTTCGCCGTCACGAACCTGAGTTTCAGAGAGAAGAAACTCGATCTCCTTGGAAGAGGGCTTGATGTCCTCGGAAGGGCGGGAACGCTCGGCAATCCGGTCGAGAACGGCTAGCAGGAGCCAACACGGGGCCGGGAGACGCTTCAGCGTGAGAATCTCACAGAATGCGCTAAGGACGGCCTCGGCATCAGACCCTTGATAGATGATGTGGTCGCCGATGCGGATCGCACCACCGTGCCCTGGCTGAACGACGTACTCACGCCCGTCCGACCACACGACGAGCGCGCCGTCATCACGAACCTGAACCGCGGGGAGCAGACGCTCGATGTCCTCGGCATGGGGCGTCTTGGGAGGGCGGGAGCGTTCGACGATCCGCTCGAGAATGGCTAGCGAGTTCATTGTCCTCCCCGGTCATTGTTCTTCCCATCGCCTCCCGGCCGTCAGTCCTCTGTTCGGGTCGGCCGTCTGCGCGTTGGAAAGTTCGACTCGGCCACCTTCCCTGCGGTTCATGGCAGATGTGCATCAAGTACCAGAATGCGCTGACAAGATACCCGAGAGCACAGAGCACGCAGTGGCACTACCGTCTCCTGGCTCTGGGGCGGCTACCGAGCCAAACGACGAGCAGCACGGCGACCGCGAGGGCGGCGACGTACAGGCCACGGCGGCGGACCCGTAGACGGCCGATCGCCAGGTGCGCATGGTGGGCCTCGACGAACTCGCGGAGGATCTCCCGGTTGGAACGGGTCGGCGCCCAGCCGTACGCCTGCAGCCGGTCGGCCGTCACCACACAGGGATACATGAGGTAGCGGAGCGCGCCGGGTGGAATGTGCCACAACCCCCGCTCCCATAGCCACCGCACCGCCTCGAACGCGGTCGCCTCGGGGAAGGTGATCGGCCGCCGCCCGAGGATTGCGCACACCTCGGTCATCGGCAGCCAGCCGTCGGCGGCGACGTTGAACGCACCTGGCAGGTCGGTCGTCACGGCGAGCCGCACCGCCGCGGCGACGTCATCGACGTGGACGAACTGAAGCGGAGCCGACTGCCCGCGGATGAGCGGCAGCCGTGGGGACTCCAAGTGCCGGGACATGAGCCCCTCGATGCCCGGCCCCAGCATGATCGCCGGCCGTAGCACCGTCACGATCACCGCGGGATGGCCGTCGGCCCACTCCTCGACGAGCTGCTCGACGAGCATGAGCTGGTAGGCCGAGGTGAAGTCCGGGTTGGCGCGCAGGGGGGCGTCCTCGGCCAGGGAGAGCTCGTTGTCCGGGTGCGCGCCGTAGACCGCAGCGCTGGAGACGACGACAAGCTTGCGCACCCCGACCTTCGCTACTCCATCGAGCAGGCTCAGACCTCCGAGGCTCCGGCCGCCTTGGACGATGCGTGCGAAGACCGCGTCCTCGTCCCGGTCCAGCGCATGTTCCTGGTTACCCTTGGGTTTGGAGTGGTGGGACGCTCTGGTGAGCGTTCGTCGGCGATTCCGGAACACCGCCCGCCAGTGTTCCGGCACCTGTTCCAAGGCGCAGTGCACGACGATGTCGACGTCGTCGAGGAGGACCGGCGTGTCGGGCTCGACGAGATCGACGCCGACGATCGCGGTTATGGCCTTCTCGGCGCGCAGGAGCTGGAGCACGGCCCTGCCGAGAGCGGTGCACGTCCCCGTGACCGCGACCGTCACCACCGTTGGGCTCCTGGCACGCAAGGCACTGTAACCGCCCCACCCCATCCAGTCACGGCACTAGCATGGCGTCCATGTCCGATCCCTTTTCCGGCGCTCCGTTCGGCGGATTCGATCCGCGGCTGTTCGAGAGCGTCCCGCTGTTCCGCGAGCTGGCCAAGCTCTTGAGTTGGCGTGGAGGGCCGGTGAACTGGGAGCTCGCCGGTCAGACCGCAGCGGCGCTCGCGATCGGTCCCGAGGAGGGCGAGGCGACCGGCGGGCGGGCGACCGCCGAGCTGGAGCAGGCGGTCCACGTCGCGGAGCTCTGGCTCGACCCGGTCACCGTCCTCCCCGCGGTCCACGGCCCGGTCCAGGCATACACGAGGGCGGAGTGGGTGCGGCTCGCGACATCGGCTGGCGGGCTCGGCACCTTCGTCGAGCCCATCGCCGACGGCATGGGAAGCGCGCTCAGCAAGGGACTGCCTGAAGAGCTTGGCAGTCCGCAGGGAGGGATGGCGGGCCCGTTCGGCGACGCGATGCGGTCGATGGGCGCGATGCTCTACGGGGTGCAGATCGGCACGATCGCCGGCCACCTCGCCGGCCAGCTCCTCGGTACGTACGACCTGGGGCTCCCGACGGTCGATCCCCGCTCGGTCGGAACCGTGGGTGACGCGGCGCTCCGGTTCGCGCGCGACTACAGCTTCGACCAGGCCGAGTTCCGCTACTGGCTCGCCCTGCGTGAGGCGGTGCACCGCCGGATGTTCGTGGGCGTGGGCTGGCTGCGGAACCACATCGCCGGGCTGATCGGGGCGTTCGCCTCCGCGGCCGAGTTCGACCCGCACACGCTGATGGAGCAGCTCGGCGCAATGGGTCTCGACCCACAGGCGCTGTCCGACCCCTCCTCCATGCAGGAGATGCTGTCCCGGCCTGAGGCGTTCGCGCTGGAGCCGACAGCGGGACAGAAGGCGGCACTGGGGCGGCTGCAGGCGCTCGTCGCCTTGGTCGAGGCGTACAGCGACACGGTCCTCCGGGCCGCAGCCGGAGAGAAGCTCACGACCTTGGCACGGATCGAGGAGGCCGCCCGCCGTCGCCGTGCCGAGCGCGGCCCAGGCGAGCGTTTCCTGGCCCAGCTCATCGGCCTCGATCTCAAGCCGGCGGACTTCCGACTGGGACAGACATTCTGCGAAGCGGTGATCGCCGCGCGTGGCCAGGAGGGGCTGGACCGGGTCTGGCGGGATCCAGACAACCTCCCGACGGAGCGGGAGCTCGCTGCGCCCAGCGTGTGGCTCGTCCGCATGGCGGCACGGGAGATCGAGGCCGACCTCGGCGACCTCGAAGATGGCAGTCAGTAATCCCCTGACTACCGTCGTGATCCACAGCGACGTTCGCGGACCGCACGGCCTGCGCGGGTCTGAAAAAACTTTCATCCCACTCAAGGAAAATTCATTTCCGCAGCTCAAGACCACAACAACCCCCATGAGTTCAACAGTTGTCCACATCGGCTCTGCACAGGTGGTTGTCCGTTTTCGCAGGAGGAGCACAGCCTCTCCACAGCGTGTGGACAGGGTTGTGTATAACCCGATTGCGTGCCCGAGCGCCTGGCCCTATCGTCCCGGATCAAGCGGCCCCCGATGAGACCGGGATCGTCCTCCAAGGGGAAGGGAGGACGGGTCCGGCCCTCCACCGGGGGCCGTTTTACGCTGGGGGACGGCTAAGCTGGCCGTGACCCGAGCGAGGTAGGCCAGGCATGGAATATGACACTTCGACCGGCGAGCGGATCCGCCACTACCGCGAGCGGCGTGCGCTGTCTCGGCCTACCCTCGCCGGTCAGGTCGGGCGCTCAGCGTCATGGCTCGAGAAGGTCGAGCGCGGCGAACGGTTTGCGGAGAACATCCATGTCCTGCTCGAACTCGCCCGCGTCCTCAAGGTCGATCTGAGCGACCTGCTCGGACCGGGCCTCGAGTTGCCGCCCAACGGCGGCGGCCCAGAGGACCTGCCCAAGGGACTGCCGGCGCTCAGGCGCTGCCTGTACGTGCCCGACGGGTTCGTCGAGCAGGATCGCGACCCTGAGCGGATCGACCTGAGCGAGCTCGCCTCCCGGGTCGAGCAGGCCCGGGACGCGCGCTACGCGGGCCGGTACGTCCTCCTTGCGACGCTGCTGCCCGACGCGATCGGCGATGCCCGCGCGCTCGCCCAGCATCTCGCTGGGGACGAGCAGCGCCGGGCTTGGACGCTGCTGTCCCAGGTCTATAGGCAAGCGGCATTGCTCTGCCTCAATCTGCGCGAACCCGACCTGGGCTTGCTTGCCGCCGATCGCGGGGTGGCCACGGCCCAACGGGCCGATGACGTCATCGAGATCGCCTGCGCGACCTGGCAACTGTCGCTCACGCTGCTCAGCGCGGGATACCTGGACGGCTGCCAAGCCGTCGGCACCCACGGCGCGGCGCTCGTCGAGCCCGGCGATGACGCGTCGCCAGAGCAGCTCTCGGTGTGGGGGGCGACCGCGCTGACGTGCTCGATCGCCGCGTCTCGCGCCTACGACCATGGGCGCATGCGCGAGACGCTGTCCCAGGCCAGCTGGGCGGCGGAGCGGCTCCCCGACGGCTGGATCGACCCGGCCACCGCGTTCTGCGGCACCAACGTGGCCTTCCACGAGATCAGCGCGGCGCATGACTCGGGTGATCCCGTCGAGACGCTCCGGTTGACCGACCAGGTCGACTTCGATGGTCTGCCCTGGCCAGCACGGCAGGCCCGAACCTGGCTCGACGTCGCCCGGGCGCACGGGCTGCGCCGCAACGACGCCGCCGCCGTCGCCACCCTGCTGGAGGCCGAACGCGTCGCACCCGACACGCTGCGATATGACCGCAGCGCGCACGACCTGGTCGGAGTGCTGCTCCGCCGGGAGCGCAAGTCGGCCACGCCTGGCCTCCGCGGCCTCGCGCAGCGGCTCGGTATCCAGTAGCTCGACAAGCGCCCGTCCCACCACATCTGTCCGTCCCTGTTCGTGCGCTTTGATCACCCCCGTGCGTGCGCACCCCTCGAGCGGGCTTGCGGCATGCAGGACGGGAAGGCGAAAGCTAAAACGTAACTTTCCTTCGGATATGAAGGAAAGTTGCGGCAGACGGTCTGGTGATATCAATACATTCTGCGCCTGCGGCGATTGTCGTTTAGGAGTCAGGAGAGGGGACGGCAGGCGTTGCTGCCCGTCGCGTTGCCCGAGACGGGGTCGAGCACGAGCAGGTGCTTGCGGTCGCTGACGGTCACGGTCCAAGCCAGTCCCTGAGTCCAGCGGCTGCCGTCCCAGGCGAAGGGGGCGCCGGTGGCGTAAAGGATCCGACCCGAGCGCGGGTCGATGCCGCAGTCAGCCAGGGCGGGCGCGGCGGCCGAGAGGAGGGCAGCGGGATCGAGCACGCCTTGGGGCACAGGCGGGATCCGCGCGGTGCTCGGCTCGTCGATCGGCTGCAGCGACAGGGTCGCCAGCGTCGGCCGGGACTGCTCGACGCCCTCGGGAGACGCGACAAAACGGAAGAAGCGGTCAGCGTCGGGCGCGACGTAGGTGGCCTCGGCGGACCGCCAGCGGCCCTGCTCGAGTTGGACGGCGACCTCGACCGGGACCGCCCCGTCCTGCCACTCCTGTGCCACACGGCCAGCGTGGTCGAGCAGCGCACCGAGGGTCTGCGGGAACCGCTGGTCGGGCGCGCCAAGGGGCTCGTCGGCAGCCGAGCCGCCTCCCCCGACGCCGGGAGCGACCACGCGGTCGACCGGCTGGCACGCCGTCAGCGCGACCACGGAGCACAACAGCACCGCACACCGCCCCACGACCTCAATACGCCGGTTCGCCACGATTCGCGGAAGTGTACGTGCTTGCGCTTCGTACTCCGCCGGGCGGCGCGTTACGGTCCGCACCGAGAGCGGTCCTGCGCCGCGCTCGCAAGGCGCGCCGAGCGCGCATACCCGGAGGTCCTATGGAAGCAAGGCGCAACGCGGCGAGCGTGGATGCAGGTCGCTCGAATGCCAGCGTATTTATGCCGCGGGGCTCTTAGAACGTGTTTGAGGAGTATTCCGGGGGTCGCGTCGCGTCGGGTTCCGCTCGCGAAGAGCCGTTTAGGTCGGAGCCTCTTTCCGGGACGCGACGCGACCCTGTTGTCAGGCGATCGTCGCAGGTTCCTTTAAGGGTGGGTGGGTGGGGGAGGTTGGTGCGGTCGGCGGTTTCGGCGGCCAGGGGCTGGGGGAGTCCCCCATAGACGGCCGCCGAAACCGCGCTTCGCTTCGCCCACGGGGCAAGGCCGCGATTCTCAAACACGTTCTTAGACGCCGTCCGCTGCGAGGAGGGCTATGGCTGCCCTACGGCGGGGACGAGCAGGCAGGGCGTCGCCCCTGGGACGGCGCGCTCGAGGGTGAGGCGGCCGCCCTCGGCCTCGACGAGCTGACGGGCGAGCGCGAGTCCGCGCCCCGCGGCGGCGTCGGCGCGCCCGGAGAGCAGGCCGGCCTGCCGGTCGGCAGGGATGCCCGGGCCCTCGTCGGCCACGCACAGGCGCACCCACTTCGTGTCCGGCCCTTGCCCCGTCAAACCGAGCCCGCCACCGGCGGCGACGGCCTGCATGCTGACTGTGATCGTCCCCGCGCCGTGCTCCAACGCATTGTCGAGCAGCACCTGAAGGCACTGACTGATCGCTCCCGGGCGTGCACGGACGAGCGGCACGGGCGAGGTCTCGAGCACGACCTCCCGGCCAGCCGCCCGCGCGAGCGACTGCCAGGAGTCAAGGCGAGCGCCGGCCAGCTCGACCACGTCACAGAGACGGTCGGCCGGCGGCGCGTCAGAGAGGGTGAGCAGCTCGGCGATCGTCGCCTCTAGGCGGTCGGCCTCGGCGGTCGCCGCGGCGACGAGCGCGGGGTCGGCGCCGGCGGTCTCGAGCGCCTCGAGGTCCAGGCGCAGCGCGGTGAGCGGGGTCCGCAGCTGGTGCGAGGCGTCTGTGCTGAACGAGCGGCTGCGCTCGAGCATCGCGCCGAGTCGTTCGGCGGTCACCTGCAACGCCCGCGCGACATCGTCGGCCTCGGGCAGCCCGCTGTAGGGCGCCCGGGCGGTGAAGTCCCCGTCACCGAGCCGCCGAGCCGCCCCCGCGAGCGCCTCCAAAGGGGCAGCGAGCCGCTCGCCCTGCCGCCGAGCGAACAGCGCCGCCGTCCCCAGCGCGAACAGCGCGAGTCCCGCGATCGCGAGCCACGCCCTCCGGATCTCCGCTCGCAGCTCGTCATCGGCGCGGATCGCCCGGACGACCTGGGCTACAGCGCTCCCGTCCCGGATCGGGACCGACACCGCAAGGACGCCGTCGCCGACCGCCCTGCCGATCTGGCCGCGGAGGGCGCGCAGAACGTCGTCGTCGAAGCCCGGCGCGACGTGGGGCGGGGCGCCGGTGTCGAGCTCGATCTGGGCGCTCAAGTCGAGCAGGATCAGGCGGAGGCGCGTTTGGTCAGCGGCGCGCCGCAGAACCTGGGCCTGGCCGATGGGCGACAGCACCTGCGGGCTCAGAAACGTCTGGATCTGCACTGCCTGAGCTTGGAGTGCGCCGAGCGCCTGCTGCTCCAGCGATCGGTGAGCGACGACGGCGAGCGGCAGCCCCAGCAGGAGCACCGCGGTCGCCGCAGCGGCGATCGTCGAGGTGAGCAGCCGTCGGCGCATGGAAGTCAGCGCTCAGGACGAAATACCGTGGTCATGCAGCCGGGCCTCTCCGCTGGGAGGCGTCCACCTGCACCGCGCAGGATGGTCTTGCGGCGCATTTCGCAGATACGGTGACGTAGCGAGGCGGCGCAACCTACGGACCCGTCTCGAAGCGCAGGCCCACCCCGCGGACGGTCGTGAGGTAACGCGGGTGGACGGCGTCGTCACCGAGCTTGCGCCGCAGCCAGGACACGTGCATGTCGAGCGTCTTGGTGGAGCCGAACCAGTTCGTGTCCCAGACGTCAGCCATGATCCGGTCGCGCGTCACGACCGTGCCGGCCGCGCCGACGAGCAGAGCGAGCAGATCGAACTCCTTCGGCGTCAGCTCGAGCTCCTCCTGGCTGCGCCACGCCCGCCGCGCGGCCAGATCGACGCGGATGTCCTGCGCTTGCACGACGCGGCCGGGTTCGGCGCCGCGCCCGCCAGCGCTCGCACGGCGCAGCAGCGCGCGGAGCCGCGCGAGCAGCTCGGCGAGCCGGAACGGCTTTGTCACGTAGTCGTCCCCCCCGGCGTCGAGGCCGACGACGATGTCGGCCTCGGACGTCCGCGCAGTCAGGATGAGCACCGGCACCCGTGGGAGCCGCTCGCGCAGCCGGCGGCACACCTCGACGCCGTCGATGTCGGGCAGACCGAGGTCGAGCACGACTGCGGCGACGCCTGGGCCGGCGGCCTCCAGCGCCTCACGCCCGGTCGCCACACGCACGACCTCGTACCCGTCGCCGCGCAACGCAGCGGCGAGCGGCGTCGCGATGCCCTCGTCATCCTCGACCAACAGGACGTTGCGGGAGCCGTCCAGAGCGGTCATCTTTGCGTGATCTTTGCCCTCTTCGGGGGGGGACTTGGCCGACCCCTCCTACAGTGGCTTCCAGCCTGGCTCCCGCAGCTCCCGTCAGCAAGGAGACGATCCCCATGCCAAAGACAACGGATGGGATGACCGACGGCCAAGACGCTGACAAGGGGACGTCGAGCACCGCACCCCTGCCACCGCCACCACCCGGAGGCCGCTCGTCCGGCCGTGACCGGGGACGGGGAGGTTGGAGGCCGATCGCCGTGGCTGCCCTCGTCGCCGTGGTGGTGTCGGTCGGCGTCACCGTGCCGCTGACGCGGGCGATCGACCAGCGCCAGGCTCCGGCCACGGTCACCGGGACCGAGCAACCCGCCCGTGAGGGCGGCTCGCGTCCGAAGGCCGCCGGCAGCGCGTTGTCCGTCGAGGAGATCGCGAACCGTGTCCTCCCGTCCGTGGCGCGAGTGGACGTGACCGGCCGCTTCCAGCAGGGCTCCGGCTCGGCGGTGATCTTCCGTCAGGACGGTTACCTGCTCACGAACGCCCATGTCGTTGACGGCGCCCAGCAGGTCCAGGTCACACTGCCGAACGGCGCAAAGCAGGACGCGAAGGTGATTGGCGTCGATCCGACGAGCGACCTCGCCGTGGTGAAGATCGACGCGACCGACCTGCCCGTGCCCGAGTTCGCCAAGGAGGTGCCGCGCGTCGGCGCGACGGTCGTCGCGGTGGGTTCGCCGTTCGGCTTCGACGCCACGGTGACCGCAGGCGTCGTGAGCGCCCTAGGCCGCCGGCTCGACGAACCCAATGGCAACGTCCTGACTGAGACGATCCAGACGGACGCGGCGATCAACCCGGGCAACTCGGGCGGGCCGCTCGTCGATGACCACGCCCGGGTCGTCGGAATCAACACGGCGATCTTCTCACCGTCCGGCACGAACAACGGCATCGGGTTCGCAATCCCGATCACGAACGTCGTGCCGTTCGCCGAGGAGATCATCGACAAAGGCTTCGTCGAGCACGCGCAGCTCGGGGTCAGCGTGCAGGACATCGACCCAGACATCGCCGACCTGTACCGACTACCGAAATCCGGGGCGTTGGTCAGGCAGGTCACACCCGACGGCGGCGCGGGCAAGGCCGGGCTCCAGCGTGGCGACATCATCACCGCGGTCAACGGGGAGAAGATCGACACGGCCAGTGACCTCCAAGCCCGCATCCGGGCGCTCAAGCCCAACGCCACGGTCAAGCTGAAGGTCCTCCGCGACGGCAACGAGCGCGAGGTGACCGCGACGCTCGGCGCCGCGCCACGAAGGAGCGATCAGTAGGCCCCATCCTCGTCCACAACCTCCCGGTGGGGAGATTTGTGGTCGTCTACCGGACCAGGTGTCCGGTAGACGACCACAAACCAGTCCTTGCGCCCCGCGCGCCGGACCCGTCTTGCGTCTGTGCCGCCCGTCGAGGCTCTTCCCTCAGCCGCCGCTATCCTCTATAGACACAATGAGCGCGCATCCCTCTCGAGACGACGACCACAAGCTCGCGGTCCGGGTCACCGCCGACCGGATCCTGTGCCAGACCCCCAAGGACGGCGACCGCCGGACGCGGTCGGGCATCCTTATCCCTGCCACGGCGACGAGCGCCGACCGGCGCGGGCTGTGGGCCGAGGTCACCGAGGTCGGCCCGCTCGTCCGGGCGGTCGAGCCGGGGGACAGGGTCCTCTTCCTGCCCGACAACGTGATCGAGGTGGACGTCCGCGGCGACGTCTTCCTCGTCGTGCGCGAGCGCGACGTCCACGCCGTCGCCTCCAAGGAGCGCCCAGCCGGGTCCACCGGCCTCTACCTGTGATCGCCCCCGTCAGCAAGCGCAAGAACACGCAGTACTCCGGCGGTCGCCGGACGCGGCTGCCGGACGTTCCCGGGCTGGGGCACGAGCGGACGTGGTGGGCAGAAGGCGCGGTCGTCGCGGGGATCGACGAGGTGGGCCGGGGCGCATGGGCGGGGCCGGTGACGTACGCGGCGGTGGTGCTGCCATCGGACCGGCGGATGTACAAGCTGCGGGACTCCAAGATGCTCGACCCACAGCGGCGCTCCGAGCTCGCCGAGCGGATCGTCGCCTTCGCCGTCGCGGTCGGCATCGGGCACGCGGGCAACGACGAGATCGACCAGCTCGGTTTGACCTACGCGATCCGGCTCGCGGCGCGGCGGGCGGTGGAGGGCCTGGCGGTCCGGCCCGACGTCTGCCTGCTCGACGGCGCGTGGGATTTTCTCGCCGGCACCGGCACGCACAACGAGCGCATCGTCCACGGCGACGCGCGCTCGGCCTCGATCGCCGCCGCTTCGATCGTGGCCAAGGTCACCCGTGACGCGCTGATGACGCGAGCCTGCCCCACCTACCCGGTCTACGGCTTCTCGCGCAACAAGGGCTACCCGTCACCTGAGCACCAGGCCTCGTTGGCCACGCACGGCCCCTGCCCCCTCCACCGGCACAGCTGGGCGCCGATCGCCGCGCTCGCGAAGGCGGAGCGCTGATGTGGGCATCGCCCACATTTCTGTGTGCTGACTCCGCGACGTGGCACTAGTTCAGCTAGAAGGCCAGAGGGTCAGAAGATGCTATAGCCCCTTACCACGGTGACGGCCGATCATGACGGCTGACGAACAGGGCCCCAGGGCGCCCAGGCCCGGTCGCTTGTTGACTGCGCAAGCGGCCGGGCCTCTTCATTTGTCTGGACGATATGTCTGGACGCGCACCCAGCCTGAGAACAGTCGTCGAAGCTCCCTAGCGGTCCAAGCGGAAAGTTCCGTTGACTGTGAGGGGGTCCGGAACCCCAGAGGGGACCCTGGGGACGCCCCCGATCGCTGTGAGGGGGCCCGGGCGGAGTGCTCCCCGCCTCGCAAGGCGAAGCGCTCCGCGCGGGTCGCCCCGTGTGCTGGTTGTCCTCGAGCGCTCCGCAACGCCGTGAGGTGCGGATGCTTTGCGCACCAATGCCACGGGTTTTTCCGGCGGACCACCAGGGCGGCCGGCGACCCTTTGGGTGGTCGCAGCATCTTGGACTTCCACCTAATCAGGTGAAGTATGCATCCCCCATCAAGAATTTCCCCAAAATTTGTGTCCTCACAGGGTGTCGAGCGCACCGAAGAAGGGCATAGTTGAAGGTGCACGAGGCGCCAGGCGGAACCGCCCGCACTCCGCCGATGAGCGCTCTGAGGCCCCCGACCGACCACGGGGGCCTCACTCGTTGTGCCAGGGCAAGAGCGCCTCCGCGCTCGCGGCATGCTCAGGGGACAATGGGAGCAATGTGCGCCAGGTATCGCCGGCCCGGCGAATACGGCTGCCGCGTTGATGAATGGTGCATACCGCTGGAAAAGGGATTCGGACAGACACGTCTTCAAGGGTCTGTGACACGGAAACAAATCGTGCACGAGTCCCCGCACGTTGTGGTCAGCCGTTTAATCAACACGTAAGCGCGGTCGCGCCCGTTGCCCGAGAGCGCTCTCGACGCCGTGTCTGCTCCCGATTCGGCGAGACAACCCTTTGCCTCGACGCCAGACCGGTATACATATGGGTCATGACTCCAGCCCTGGAAACACAGACGCAGACCTGGACGCCCTCGTCCTGGCGGGCATGGCCCGCCGGCCAGCAGCCTGACTGGCCGGACGAGGGGGCGCTTGCCGACGCGCTGTCGGTGCTGGCCACCCAGCCGCCGCTCGTATTTGCGGGTGAGGCGCGCGCGCTACAGGAGCGGCTCGCCGACGTCGCGGCGGCCAGGGCGTTTCTGCTCCAAGGCGGGGACTGCGCGGAGACGTTCGCCGCGTTCAGCGCGGACGCAATCCGTGACAAGCTCAAGGTTCTGCTCCAGATGGCGGTCGTCCTGACCTACGGCGCGCAGCTCCCGGTCGTCAAGGTCGGGCGGATCGCCGGGCAGTTCGCCAAGCCACGCTCCTCGTCGATGGAGGTCATCGACGGAGTCGAGCTGCCCAGCTACCGCGGGGACGGGGTCAACGACCTCGAGTTCACCACGGAGGCGCGTACCCCCGACCCGTCGCGGCTCGTGCGCTGCTACCACCAGGCGGCGGCGACGCTCAACCTCTTGCGGGCGTTCACGCGCGGCGGCTTTGCGGACCTCCGCCAGGTGCACGCGTGGAACCAGGAGTTCGTCGCCGCCAGCCCCGAGGGGCAGCGGTACGCGGTGATCGCCGACGAGATCACCCGGGCGCTGCGGTTCATCGCCGCGTGCGGCGTCGATGTGGAGCATGATCTGACGTTCCACATGGTCGACTTCTGGACCTCGCACGAGGCGCTGCTGCTCGGCTACGAGCAGGCGCTGACACGCAGGGACTCCCTGACCGGCCGCTGGTACGACTGCAGCGCGCACATGCTGTGGGTCGGTGAGCGCACCCGTGACCCGGACGGCGCGCACGTGCACTTCCTGTCCGGGGTCGGCAACCCGGTCGGGGTGAAGATGGGGCCGACGGCGACCGTCGATGAGGTCGAGGCGCTCGCCGCGCGGCTCAACCCGCGAAACATCCCCGGTCGGCTCACCCTCATCACCCGAATGGGGGCCGAGCTGGTCGGCGATGCGCTTCCGCCACTCGTGCGCGGGGTCCGCGACCGTGGCCTCGCCGTGGTCTGGTCCTGCGACCCGATGCACGGCAACACGTTCACGACGGCCGAGGGGTACAAGACACGCCGATTCAGCGACGTGCTCGCGGAGATCCGCGCGTTCTTCGCAGTCCATCACGCCGAGGGCACAGTGCCCGGCGGCGTCCACATTGAGCTGACCGGCGACGACGTCACCGAGTGCCTCGGCGGCGCCCAGGAGATCGCCGACGCTCACCTGGCCCAGCGCTACGAGACCGCCTGCGACCCGCGCCTCAACAACCAGCAGTCCCTGGAGCTGGCCTTCCAGCTCGCCCAGATGCTCCGCGGCTAGGGGCCATCTCGGCCTCCCGTGTGTGGAGGATCTGACCAATGCGGCCGAGATCCTCCACACAACTGCCGCCAAACGCACCTGTTAGAGCTGACAGGGGCCGGTGTCGGTCCGGCGGTTGCGGGCGATGGCGGCGGCGACCTTGGAGCTGACCTGCCCAGCGGTCAGGGCGTAGCCGGTGCCGGGGTCGGAGCTGGCGGCGGCGAAGACCACCCCGCCGACCTGGCCGTCGCTTGTCACGAACGGCCCACCGGAGTCTCCGCGCTGCACGCCTGCGGACAGGGCGATGATGTCCCGCGTGACGGTTTCCTCACCGTAGATGTCGCGACCGTTTGCTCTGATTTGAGCCTGCACGACGGCCGGCCTGGGATTGAGCGTACGCTGCCCCCGCGGGAACCCCAGGGTCGCCCCCACCGTGCCGCGGCGCACGGGCGTTGTGGCCCAGCCGATCGGCGTTGCCGTGACCCGCGGAGCGGACAGCACCGCAAGGTCCACTCGGGGATCGACGAAGATCGTGACCGCCTTGTGGGCACCCTTCCGGTCCCGCACGGAGAGCGTCTTGGCGCCCGCGACGACGTGCGCGTTCGTGACGACGAAACCGGGCTGGGTCACGAACCCGCTGCCACTGGAGATCCGGCCGCACCCTTCGGCCTCGATCTGGACGGTGCTCCCCCGCCCGGCGCTCACTGCCGCGCTCACTGCGGCACCGACGGGCGGGCCGACGGGCGGCGCGATGACGTCACCGGCATCGGCGAACACCTGCGGGAAGCCCTGCTCGTTCAGGTAGACGGAGACGCGGCCGAACACGTTGGGGGGCGCCGGCAGCGCGTCCGCGATCGCCGTGACCAGCTGCGACTGGCGGAGCGCCTTCGCTACGGCAGGGACGGGACCGTGCATGAGCACCGACGTGAGCAGCCACACCATGATGACCAGGCCCGCGAGCCCCACTGCGATCCCGGCGGCACGGTCGGCGCCTCCCATCCCCAGCCGCTCGGCGCCCGCGCGCAGCCGCAGCCCCAGGGCGACTCCGAGTCCTTGGCAGATCATCACGGTCCCGAGGAGCGCGCCCAGGGTCAGAAACGCAAGGCCGAGCCCCGGGGAAGAGATGATCAGCTTGGCGAGCTTCGGCGCCCAGATCGCGCCGCTGGCCAGCCCCACCGCCGCGCCGCCGAATGCGGCGACCTGCGAGACCGCTCCCTGCCGGAACCCGCGCAACCCGACGTAGACGAGCACCAGCAGCAGGATGAGGTCGACCGGGTTCATGCATCGCCCACGGTACTCCCACGAGGGAGGTGAGGTGAGCCACGACACACAAACGACCTGCGGACATGGAAGGCGCCCCGGCCGTGGCTATTCCAAGCGGCCGGGGCGCCCAAATCTGGCGACCTGCCCACAATCCGGGAGGGTCCCTCGGAGGGCCGGTGCTGGTCGACGTCCCCGTCGAGGCCGAACGCTAACCTGAAATCCCTTTCAGATTACCAACGCTTCGGAGCCGGTGCATGCACGAAGTGCCCTGCACCATTGAGCTCGGAGATGTCGAGGCCGCCGCGCGGCGGCTCGTCGGCGTCGCGCACCGTACGCCAGCGCTGACGTCACGCACGCTCGACGGGATCACCGGCGGACGCGTGCGCCTGAAGGCTGAGTGCTTCCAACGCGGCGGCGCCTTCAAGATCCGCGGGGCGTACAACCGGATCGCGACGCT
This sequence comes from Egibacteraceae bacterium, assembly GCA_050743125.1. Lineage (GTDB taxonomy): Bacteria > Actinomycetota > Nitriliruptoria > Euzebyales > Egibacteraceae > JBOGEB01. The sequence goes on along the minus strand of JBOGEB010000014.1, from coordinate 3,558 downwards.
CGAGGCCGATGTCCGTGCCCGCGGCGTCGTGGCGCATTCTTCGGGCAACCATGCGCAGGCGGTCGCGATCGCGGCGGGGCTGCTCGGCGTGCCGGCGACGATCGTGATGCCCGCCGACGCTCCTGCGGCGAAGCTCGCCGCGACCCGTGGGTACGGCGCCAAGATCGTGGCCTACGACCGCTACGCCGAGGACCGGGAAGCGATCGCCGCTCAGCTCGCCGCCGAGCGCGGCTGCGCTGTCGTGGCGCCCTACGACGACCCCTACGTCATGGCCGGTCAGGGCACGAGCGCGCTGGAGCTCATCGAGGACGTGGGCGAGCTCGACGTCCTTTTGGTCCCTGTTGGAGGTGGTGGGCTGATCGCTGGGTCGGCCACGGCGGCGAAAGGACTGCTGCCGCGGGTCCGCGTCGTCGGCGTCGAGCCGGCTGCGGGCGACGACACGAGACGGTCGCTCGCGGCCGGCCGCCGCCTGTCTGTCCCCGTGCCCCGCACCATTGCCGACGGCCAGCAGGCCACGATCCCCGGCGCGCTCACGTTCGAGGTGAACCGGCGGCTGGTCGACGAGATCGTCGTCGTCACCGACGACGAGATCCTCGACGCGATGGCGTTCGCATTCGACCGGCTGAAGATCGTCACCGAGCCGAGCGGCGCCTGCGCCGTCGCCGCCCTCCTCGCGGGCAAACTCGACGTCGCCGGCAAGCGCGTCGGCGTGGTCATCTCGGGCGGCAACGTCGGCGTCGAGCGCTTCTGCGCGCTGATCGCTGGCCGAACGTGGAGTACCTAACCCACCCTACGCCGACGTCTCATCCGTCCCGACCTGCGTTCGGCGCGCACGGCCGGCTTGGCGAGGCGGTGAAGCTCCTCAAGGATCGGCTTCATGGCCTCGTCAAACTCTTTCCGCTGGCGGTCGGCCCGCTCCGCGATGCGGACGAATTCCTCCACGAGCTCGGATGGTCTGGACTCAGAGAATTCGCGCATGGCATTTCAAGCCTAGCCCTCATGATCGGGTGCGGCCGAAGGAGACTGGTCCCGTTCGGCGGGGTGGCTGATCTGAGACTCAAGCAACTCGAAGCGTTCGGTCAGCCGCCTCCCGGCCGAGGAGCCATCCTTAATCGCCCCCCAGAGATCGTTGATCTGGCTCCCCACCTTCTGTAGCACCTCCTCGGTCGCCTTGGCCGCCTTGGCGACCTCGGGGATCTCCATACCCGCGACCTTGATCGCGAACGACGCCAACAGAATCCGCTGGGTTAAAGCACCGACGAGAAACGCGGCTCCGGCTGCCACGGCGAGGCGCACGAGGACGAGCCCTCCCGTGCCCAGGATCTGGCTGGCTAGATCAGGCGGCAGATCTGGCCGTTGGAGACGTGGAGGACGGCGCGGGCGGCCTCGTGGAGGGCGCCGTGGTGGCGGCGGAACGCCGCGATCTGGTCGGTCTGGGCGGGGTCGGCGTCCGTAGCCTGCCCGAGCGCGGCGAAGGCGGCGTCCCAGTCAGTCTCGGCGGCGGCGTTGCGCAGGTGCATGTTGGGGGCTTGGAGCAGCGCCCGCTGGAGGTCCTGGATGACGGTGAGGACGACGTCGGTCGTCGTCTCGACGCCCGGCGTGGTCAGGAGGTGGAAGGCTTGCAGCTTGCGCATCGCCATCGCCATGATCAGCTGGGGATCGCCCAGCTCGGTGACCGCCGAGTCGACCGCCCGCAGGTCGAGCGTGATGTGGTCCGGGACGTCGAACCACTCTCGGAGAAACTCGAACAGCACCTCGGCCGACCCCCGGGCGGCGAGCAGCGCATCCGGCTTCGGGATCTCCTCCATACACCTGTGAGGCTATAGCGTGAGGCCACCATGGACGACGCCACCGCCCTGCTGATTACGGTGACCGGCCGGGACCGGCCGGGGCTGACCTCCGCCTTCTGTGAGGTGCTCGCGCGGCTGGACGCGCGGATCATCGACATGGAGCAGGTCACGATCCGCGACCGGCTGACCCTCGGCATCCTTGCCTCGCTCGGCGGCGAGGAGGAGACCGCCCGCGAGGCCCTCGCGCGCCGAGCGGCCGACGTCGGCGTGGCGGTCGAGTTCAAGACGATGGCCGCCTGGCGGCCCAGCGCGGTCACCGCCCGCCACTACGTGACGCTGCTGGGGCAGCCGCTCCGCGCCGGCGCGATCGCCGCGATCACCGGCCGGATCGCCGCGTGTGGGGGGAACATCGACCGGATCACGCGGCTGTCGCGCTACCCGATCATGAGCTTCGAGCTGCTCGTCTCCGGCGGCGACCCTGGCACGCTCCGCGCGGAGCTCGCCGCCGAGGCCGCCGCCCAGCGCGTCGACGTCGCGGTGCAGCCGGCCGGGCTCTACCGCCGGGCGAAGCGGCTGATCTGCATGGACGTCGACTCGACCCTCGTCGCCGGCGAGGTGATCGAGCTGCTCGCCGAGCGCGCGGGCTGCGGCCACCAGGTCGCCGTGATCACCGCGCGGGCGATGGCAGGAGAGCTCGACTTCGAGCAGACGCTCCGGCAGCGGGTAGCGCTGCTCGAGGGCCTGCCTGCCCGCACGGTCGACGAGGTCGGTGACCAGCTCGTCCTCACGCCCGGGGCGCGGACGGTCGTGCGGACGCTCAAGCGGCTCGGATACGTCCTCGCGATCGTGAGCGGCGGGTTCACGCCGGTGACCGACAAGCTGAAGGACCGGCTGGGGCTGGACTACGCGCACGCGAACACGCTGGAGATCTCCGGCGGCCGTCTCACCGGCCGCCTGGTCGGGCCGGTCGTCGACCGCGCGGCGAAGGCAGCCTCGCTCGAGCGCTTCGCCGCCGCCGCGGGGGTGCCGCTCAGCCAGACGGTCGCGGTGGGGGACGGCGCGAACGACCTCGACATGCTCGCCCGGGCGGGGCTGGGGATCGCGTTCAACGCGAAGCCGATCGTGCGCCGCGCCGCCGACACGGCGCTGTCGGTGCCCTACCTCGACGCGATCCTCTTCCTGCTGGGCATCACCCGCGAGGAGATCGAGGCCGCCGACGCCGAGGACGCGAGCTCCGCGATCTTGCGGTAGCCGCCTTGACGCTACATGTGTAGAGTTAGGGGCGTGAGCGAGACGCCGCGCATGACCGCCGCCACCCTCGACGTGCTCGAGGTCCTAGTGGGGCCGGACGACGAGCTCTACGGCTTGAAGATCGCCAAGGCGACGGGGCGGCCGACGGGGAGCATCTACCCGATCCTGGCTCGGCTGGAGCGGATCGGCTGGGTCGAGTCGGAATGGGAGCCGGGCGATCCCGCCTCGCGGGGCCCACGGCGGCGGTTCTACCGGCTCAGCCCTGATGGTTTGGCCAGCGCGCGAGCCGCCCTCGCGGGCCGCCGCAAGCCCGCCCGCCAAGGTGTGCCTCGGCCACGCCCGCTCGGTCCTGTCCTGGGGTTCGGCTGGGCCGGGAGGCTGCGATGACCCGCAGCATGCTGGGGATCATCGTCGGGGTGGTGCTCTTCCCCCTGCTGCTCGCCGAGTTCACCGAGTGCGGCCGCTGGCTCGCCGAGCGGCTCCTCCGCTGGTCAGCCCACCGCCTGCGCGACCCTGA
>JBOGEB010000013.1:0-43390 GCA_050743125.1 Egibacteraceae bacterium | reverse complement strand
AGCGTGAGGGGGCACGGGGGGACGCCCCCGATCAACGTGGCCTTCCCGACCCCGTGAGAACGTGCTCGAGGACCGTCGCCGGAGCGGTTGGTCGACTCTGACGTCTTGATATTGGTCTGAGCGTCCATCTTCCCTCCTCCGAGTCGCGGTCGGCGGTCAACAGCGACGCCTCGAACGGTAGGGGGCGGGAGCGCCGCTGCCATCCGGCGCAAGCCCGATGTCGTCGCCCACCGAAGGGAGGGTTTCGAGGCGCACAGCCTCGTTCAAAAGGAGGGTGTGCGGGCCCGAATAAGGACGCCAAGGTTTCCTTGCCTCAGAAGTGCTGGATCGCGACACACGTCGCGGATCCAGCACAAGGACGCGTCGCTTACCCGCTCCCGCGGACCTCAGGCACAACCGAGCCGCTGACCGGCGCGATCACCGCCGAGGCCCTCCCCGCCCGTTTGCCGGCCGGAGCGTCAACCGCAGAAAGAACCATCGCCTCCTCGCCGATCGACACGTGGAGGTCGGCCGCAAGGCCGCACCACACGACCGGCGGCGCACCGCACCGAACGCCCTTGCCGCCGCGGCCCTGGATCGGAAACTCGGCGAGCGGTGCACGCACCGCCCGACCGTTACGCAACAGGGTGAGGACCTCACGGTCGGGGCCCTGGTCGTCTCGATCCAGGCCGCCGGGACAGACCGTGACCGCGGCGACGCGACCGCTGGGGGGCACCTTGATCCCGGCGACGCCGGTGGCCGCCCGGCCCATCGGCCGGATGTCGGCGGCAGGGAAGCGGATCGCCTGGCCGCCGTCGTGCGCGATCAGGACGTGGTCGCCCTCGTTGCAGCCGGTCACGCCGACGAGCGCGTCGCCCTCGCGCACCCCGGCGGCGACCATCGCGCGTGTCCGCCCCTCGTACTCGGCTCGCTCGGTGCGCTTGACGAGGCCCTGGGCCGAGACGGTGAGCACGGTCTCGACGCCAGGCTCGAGCCGGATCGCGCCGATCAGCGGCGGGAGACCGGAGCCCTCACCGAGCAACGCCCCGAGCGCCACTCCCCGCTGCCGCATCGTTGTGACCGCCACGTCCGCAAGCGCCACGCGGTACCCGCCGCCGTCCGCATCGACAAGGAGGAGCGTCTCGTCGGTGCGGGCGTGGACGACCGCGACGACCGGGTCACGAGGTTGGGTGTGCGGAGCCGAGGTGGGCTGCTGCGGGACGGCCTTGAGCCAACCGCCGGCCGTGACGTAGACGGTGACCGGCTGGGCGTCGAGCAGAGGTCGAGCCTGGACACCAGCCTCGGCTGTCCCGGCGTCGAGCCGGCTGCGCCGGGGGTTCGCGTGGCCCGCCTTGATCGCGCGCAGCTCGCCGGCGACCAGCCCGTCGAGCTTCGCTGGGTCGGCGAGGATCGTGTCGAGATCGGCGATCAACCGGAGCAGGTCGCGGTGCTCCTCGACGAGCCGCTGCCGCTCCAGCGCGGCAAGCCGGCGGAGCTGCAGGTCGAGGATCGCGGTCGCCTGGACCTCGTCGAGGTCGTACCGAGCCTGCAGCTCACGGCGCGCGGCGTCGGCGGTCTCGGCGCCGCGGATCAGCGCGATGACCTCGTCGAGGTGGTCGAGCGCGACGAGCAGCCCCTCGAGCACGTGGACGCGGGCTGCCGCCTTGTCGCGCCGGAACCGGGTCCGCCGGGTGGCGACGACGCGCTGGTGGTCGAGGTACGCGACGAGCGCCTCGCGCAGCCCGAGCGTCTGCGGCTGGGGTGGTGCCCCGGCGCTCGGACTGGCGAGCGCCACGAAGTTCACGTTGAAGTTCATCCGCAGGTCGGTCAGGCGGTAGAGCTTGTCGAGCACGCACGACGGGTCCTCGCCGCGTTTCAGCTCGATGACGATGCGCATGCCGTCCCGTGAGGACTCGTCGCGCAGGTCGCGGATCTCGTCGACCTTGCGGTCCTTCACGAGGTTCGCGACCCGCTCCAACAGCAGCGCCTTGTTCACCTGGTAGGGGATCTCGGTGACGATGATCCGGGGCAGGCCGCCGGAGCGCATCTCGGTGGTCGCGATCGCCTCGACGGTGATCGCGCCCCGCCCGGTCAGGTACGCGTCCCGGATCCCGTCGGTGCCCAGGATCCGCCCCCCCGTCGGGAAGTCGGGAGCCGGCAGGACGTCCATCAGCTCATCGACGGTCGCCTCGGGCGTGCGGATCAGCGTCAGGCACGCATCGACGACCTCGCCGAGGTTGTGCGGCGGGATGTTCGTCGCCATCCCCACGGCGATGCCGCTCGCGCCGTTGACGAGCAGGTTCGGGAAGCGCGCCGGCAGCACGACAGGCTCGGTCTCGTAACCGTCGTAGTTGGGGACGAAGTCGACCGTGCCCTCGTCGATGCCCTGGAGCAGCTCCATGGCGATGGGCGCGAGCCGCGCCTCGGTGTAGCGGTGCGCGGCCGCGGCGTCCCCGTCGACCGAGCCGAAGTTGCCGTGCCCATCGACGAGCGGCGCGCGCATCGTGAAGTCCTGCGCCATCCGCACCAGGGCGTCGTAGATCGAGGCGTCCCCGTGCGGGTGGTACTTCTTCATCACGTCGCCGATCACCGCCGCGCATTTGCGGTGCTGACGATCAGGACGCAGGCCGGCTTCGGCCATCGCGTAGAGGATCCGCCGCTGGACCGGCTTCAGTCCGTCGCGCACGTCGGGCAACGCCCGCCCGACGATGACGCTCATGGAGTAGTCGAGAAACGACTGCTCCATCTTGGCGGCGATGTCGATATCGACGACGCGTTGGCCGTCAAAGAGGGACTGCTGGCTCATGGATCAGGGACGCGCGCTAGGCGAGGGCGGCGTCGAGGGCGACCTCGGTGTTGCCCTTGACCAGCTGTGAGATCGGGCAGCCGTCCTTGGCGGCGTTCGCGGCCTTCAGGAAGCCCTGCTCGTCCATGTCTTTGACCTGGCCACGGACGGCCAGCTCAATCCTCGTGACGGCGAACCCGCCCTCGACCTTGCCGAACGTGACCGTCGCCGAGGTGTCCAGGCGCGTCGGCGTGCCGCCCGCCTCACCGATCGCGTGCGACAGGGCCATCGCGTAGCAGGAGGCGTGGGCCGCCGCCACGAGCTCCTCGGGGCTCGTCAGGCCACCGGGCGCCTCGGCCCGGGCGGGCCAGGACACGTCGAACGAACCCATTCCTGACGACTCCAGGGTCACCGACCCCTTGCCACCCGTCAGGCCGCCCTCCCAGATCGCGGACGCCTTGCGCTGCGTTGCCATGATCGGGCTCCTTTGCTGTCGGTTCTGTGAGCCGTGAGCTCAATTGGCCCGCAACCTACCCGCTGCCCGGCGTGAGAGCTACCGTGGGCACCCGCCACCAACTTGGAGTTAGCGCCACATATGCCCCTAACTCCGGGTTGGGGACACGTGGAGCAGACCGGCGTCGCGGAGCGTGGCCATCTCACCGAGGCGTCGGCGCAGGATCGCCTCGATCAGCGCACGGGTCCGTTCCGGCTGCTCGCGGATCATCCCGGCGGTGACGCGGAGAATCACAACGCCCGAAACCAGCGACTCCAGGTCGCGTACTCCGTCGGCGTCACGGTCGGTCGGCAAGACGTGATGGTCGCGCCCGTCGTACTCGAGGCCGAACAGCGCAAGCCGCCAGCCCAGGTCGAGCCGACGGCCGGGAACAAGGTCGCTGATCCCCCACTCGGGCTCGGGCTCGATGCCCTTCACGACCCCGGCGAGGGTGCGCTCACCCTCGGACTCGGGCCTCATCACCCCGCTGCTCAGCACCCGCGCCACGATCCGCGCACCATGATGTGTCTCAAGCGCGTCGGCGCGCCGCTGCAGCCAGCGTACCGACAGCAGCCGCTGGCCCCGGGCGCTGTCGATCGCCACCCGCAACATCCGCTCGTCGATGGCCGAGGCGACCTCGATCAGCGCCCGGGCCGCCGACAGGGCGGGCACCCCGCGGACCGTCGTCTGCTCCGGCGCCTCGACGAGGGTGGCCTTGACAAGGAACGAAACCCCGGTCACGGCGCGAGCGGACGGCACGACAACCTCGGGCGGTCCTCGCAGGACGAAGCCCTCCAGCTGGTGGAGCGCGCAGGACGTCCGGCCCCCGGCCCGAGCCCCTGGACCGGCACGGAGCACGGCCGCGAGCACCGGCTGCTCTGGCGGCTGCGCGCTTCCGGGCGCCCGGTAGACCCCTCGATGCACCCGCTCGAGCCGGTCTCCCCGGACCCAGCCTCTGACAGCGTCCACTCCCCATCCCCGGCCAAGGAGCTGTGTCCGGGTGACGAGACCCCACTGTGCGCCCATGAGCTGACGGACTTCCCGCGGCAGCTGCGACATGCACACCAGCATCTCGCGTGGAATGCGGGTTTTGGACGTCAAAGCGGAGTCTGTGGACAACCCCACTCGGAGTTCGGGGCACATACGTCCCTAACTCCGAGTTGCGGACGAGCTGCCCCCGCCTCGAGCGCATGCGGGTATGGTGGTTGGGGATGGGGGGAACGGGGCGGGGGATCGTTGCTGTTGTGGGGTTCGCGCTTCTGGCTGCGACTGCCGCGTACGCCGTGACTGGCCCGGTCGACGTCGGAAAGGGCGAGGGCGCCACGGGCGCATCTCCCACGGCGGCACCAACCCCGGAGCCGGAGCCGAGGACCTTCACGCTGGCCTTCACCGGCGACGTGCTGTCGCACTCGGGGGTGACCCGCCAAGCGGCCGCCAACGGCGCCCGCGCGGGCGGCGGGTACGACTACAGCCCGATGTTCGCCGCCGTGCGCCCGATCCTCTCGGCCGCCGACCTGGCCGTCTGCCATCTCGAGACCCCGCTCTCGCGCGACAACTCGGACCTGAGCGGCTACCCCCTGTTCAACGTCCCGTTCCAGCTAGCGACTGCGCTTGCCGACGCGGGCTATGACGGCTGCTCGACCGCGTCCAACCACGCCCTCGACGCCCGCGCCGACGGGGTGGCGGCCACCCTCGAGCAACTCGACCGCGCGCGTATCGGCCACTCCGGCACCGCCCGCACCGCGGAGGAGGGGGCAACCCCCCGGCTGTACCAGGTCAAGGGGGTGACGGTAGGTCACCTCAGTTACACCTTCGGCCTCAACGGCCTCCCGTTGCCTGCGCGCCAACCGTGGCTGGCGAACCTCATCGACGCCAACCGTATCCTCGCCGACGCGCACGCCGCCCGAGCCGCCGGAGCCGAGTTCGTGGTCGTGAGCCTGCACTGGGGAGTGGAGTACCGCTGGACGCCCACCGCCGAGCAGTCGGCGTTGGCCCACCAGCTTCTGCCGTCGCCCGACATCGACTTGATCGTCGGCCACCACGCGCACGTGGTGCAGCCGGTGGAGCGGATCGGCGCAGAGTACGTGGTCTACGGGCTCGGCAACTTCCTGTCGAACCAGTCGGCCGCCTGCTGCGCCGCCGCCGCCCAAGACGGCGTCATCGTCGAGGCGCGGGTGACCGAGGACGCACAGCGAGGCACCTTCGCCGTTGAGGCGCTGACCTTCACCCCCACCCGGGTCGACCGCAGCGACTTCAGGATCGTGCCGGTGGCCCTCGCCCTCGACGACCCCAACCTTGGCAGTGGGCTCCGCGCCCAACTGCATGAATCCCTGCAGCGCACCACCAGCGTGCTCACCGCCCTGGCCGCCCCTGGGCTCACGCCGTCGACCGCTCCCTGAGGAGCGGCCGTCGCGGCAGCCAGGGGCTGATCGGCCGGAACGACCCGCGCTTTGGAGGCGCATTGCACACAGGACCGCGCTGAGCTCGCTGACCTTGCGGTCCGGCGCTCGCAGATCCTCCGCGAACGCCGGCACCCGAACAGTGCCCTCGCGATTCCCGATCAGGCGCCCGAGATATCCTGCATCGATGTCTTCGCTGGCCTCGTGATCTTGGTCACAACACGTGATCCGGGGCCGCTTCGAGTCGGGAGTTGTTCATGGCCGGCGTCGCGCCGCCGCTGGACCTGCGCCGACCCTACTTCGTGGGGATCGGGGGGATCGGGATGTCCGCGGTCGCGAAGATCTGCGCGGTCCGGGGCTGCCGGGTGGCAGGCAGCGACGTGACGGACTCTGGGGTGCTGGAGGCGCTGCGGCGGCTTGGCTGCGAGGTGCACGTCGGTCACGCCGCGGAGCGGGTGACCGACGCGAGCTGCGTCGTGGTCTCCCAGGCGATCCCGGAGTCGAACCCTGAGCTGCGGGCAGCCCGCGTGAGGGGCATTCCCGTGGCGCACCGGGCGCAGGCCCTGGCCGTGCTCATGGACGGCTACCGGTCGGTGGCGGTCGCGGGCACGCACGGCAAGTCCAGCACCACCGCCATGCTCGTAGCGGCCTTCCAGGGACTGGGCCTTGACCCGTCGTACGCGATCGGAGCGGACCTGGACGAGCCCACCAGCAATGCTCACCACGGCAGCGGCGACATCTTCGTCGCCGAGGCGGACGAGAGCGACCGCAGCTTCCACTACTACCGACCGCTCGCAGCGACTGTGCTGAACGTGGAGGAGGATCACCACGATCACTACACCTGTGCGGACGAGCATCTCAGCGCCTACGAGACCTTCGCGCACCGCATCCAGCCGGGCGGAACGCTGGTGGCCTCGGCCGACGACCCGGGGAGCCGGCAGCTCTGCGATCGCCTGGCCTCCTCCGCTCCGGGCCTGCGCGTGGTGACCTACGGCGAGTCCGACTCCGCCGAGGTGCGCATCGTCAAGATCGAGACTCACGGGTTCGTCAGCACGGCCGCCGTGCGGATCTCTGAGGTGGGCGAGATCGCGGTCTGGGTGGGCGTACCGGGAAGGCACATGGCCCACAACGCCGTCGGGGCGCTCGCGGTGGGCATGGCGCTCGGCGCGGATCCACGGCGGATGGCCGAGGCGCTGGGACGCTACCAGGGAGTGCGCCGCCGGTTCACCGTCAAGGGTGAGGCCGGAGGCGTGACCGTGGTGGACAGCTACGCTCACCACCCCACCGAGATCACGGCCGACCTGGAGACCGCACGAGCGGTCCTCGACGGCCGCGGCCGGGTTGTGGTCGTCTTCCAGCCGCACCGGTTCAGCCGTACCCGCGCGCTCGGCGCGGAGGCCGGCCGGGTGCTCGCGTCTGCCGACCTGGTCGTCCTCATGGAGGTCTACGCCAGCCACGAGGAGCCCATCCCGGGTGTGACCTCCCAGATTGTCGCCCAGGCCGTGCTCGAGCACGGCGGTGTGGTGCGCACCGAGCCCTGCTGGACCGCCGTTCCGGACGTGGTCGCGAGCCTGGCGCAGCGGGGGGACCTGGTGCTGACGATGGGCGCCGGGGACGTGACCCTGCTGGGCCCGAAAATCGTGGAACGCATCGCGGCCCGCCCCTGCGCCACGGAGCACTGAGTCAGTGCTCCGTGTACGGTCTCCGTTCCGGACGTCCTTGTGGCCAGGATTCGTCACGCATGCGTGACGAATCCTGGCCACAAGCGCAGTTCACTCACCCGCGGCGGACACGGCTTGGTCGTTGGGGGCCGGTGGGAGCTGGCGTCGGCGCGGCAGCCGTAGGTGGCAGTCCTCACCGGTCTCCCCCTCGGCGAACTCGGCGCGCAGGACTGCCAGCGCGCCCTTGAGGATCAGCCTGATCGACTCCCTGGACAACCCAACCTCCGCGCCAATCGCGTCGTAGGTCATCGGATCGCCGCCGTCCAGCCCAAACCTCAGGCACAGCACCTGCCAGCTGCGGTCGTCGAGTTGGGCGGCGGCCGCCCGCCGCACCGTGGCGGAGTAGAGACGCTCGGTCACCTCGTCGGCGGGGGAGTCCTCACAGGAGGTGACGAGCTCACCGAGGTCGGGGGCTTCGCCGCAGCCACCAAGCGGCCGGTGCAACGACAGGGCGTCAGGCGGGACCTGGAGCGCGCGCTCGACCAGACGGAGGTTGAGCCTCGTCGCCAGCGCCAGCTCGCGAGGAGAGGGCTCACATCCGGTCGTGGCCTGGAGCCGCTCCCGCGCGGCCGCGATCCGCAGGACCGCGTCGTGCAACGGATACGGGAGCCGGATCGAACGGTTCGCGGTGCTGATCGTGCCCCGCTGGATGGACTGACGGATCCACCAGGCCGCGTAGGTCGAGAACCGGTAGCCGCGCCGCCAGTCGAACCGGTCGACGGCTTCGATCAGCCCGAGGTTGCCGTCTTGGATGACGTCGGCGAGAGCGATGCCCGACGCGCCGGGCTGCCGCGTCGCGACGTGGACGACAAGCCGCAGGTTGGCGGTGATGAGATGCTCCCTCGCCGCAGCGCCAGCTACGGCGATCTCTTGGAGTCGAGCCTGCTCCGCCGCCGCCAGCGTGGGCGCCGTGCCGATACGCTGGGCGCTCGCCCGTCCTGCCTCGATCGCCTGGGCGAGCCGGACCTCCTCGGCGGCGTCGAGCAGGTCGACGACGCCGATCTGGTCGAAGTAGCGATCGAGCGAAGCGCCGTCCCGTCGAACGCGCCGCCGTCGTGCACCTGATCGAGCGCCGAGGAAAGGCCTGCCATCCGTCAAGCTGTTCGCCATGTGCGCTGTCCACCCCACATCTTTGGGCCTCTCGCAAGGGGCCTCGCAACGCAGAAAGGCCGATCACCGTCGGCGGGTGATCGGCCTCGTGGCCGGTGTCCGCCGACCGTCGCGAGTCGGTGGACAATGAGTCTGTGGCAATGACTCTAACGCATGACGCCGCCCCACTCCAGACCTTTCGCCTGCGCATGGTGCGGCTCGCGATCCTGCTCGGCTGGGCCTCCGTGGCGGTCGTCTTCGCCGGGTCGGTGCTGCCGCACCCGCCGCCGCGTCAAGCCGTCTCCCAGACGGCTGTGTGGGTCCTCGCCGGGGCCGCCGCGGTCGCGAACGGCGTGCTCGCCCTGCTGCCATGGGAGCGTCTCGTCGGGCGCCGACCCGGCGAGGCGATCCTGACCGCGTGGGGCACCGCGCTCGTCCTGCTCGTCGCCGCGCTCACCTTTCTCGAGGGTGGCTGGACCTCCGACTTCTACCTGCTGTATTTCCTGGTGCTGCCGTTCGTCGCGACGACCGAGGGCCGTCGCCGTCAGGTGGCGTTGTACGCGTTGGCGCTGGGCGGCTATCTGCTCGCGGTCTTGGTGGCTGGTCCCCGCCCGCCCATGGCTGTGCTGGTGGTGCGGCTGGGCGTGCTCGTCGGCGCCTCCGGCGTCGCTACGGTGCTCGCGCAGATCGTCACCGACACCGCCGTGTCGCGCGCTCGGGCGGAGCATGAGGCGCGTATGGAGCGCATCCTCGCCGACGAGGCCCACCACCGGATCAAGAACAACCTCCAACTCGTCGCCGACCTGCTCACGATGGAGGCGGGCAAGGCCGACAGCCAGCTCGGCGTCGTGGTCGACGAGACGCTCAGCCGGATCCAGAGCGTGGCCGCGGTCCACCAGTCGCTCGCCCACCGCGCCGTGGGGCGGGTCAGCTTGCGGCCGGTCATCACGCGCATCGCGACGCTGCTGGCCGACCGGCTGGGAGGCGGACGCACGGTCACCGTCCGGGGTGACGACACCGAGCTGGAGGGCGAGCGCGCGACGTGGACGGCGCTGGTCGTCAACGAGCTGGTGACCAACGCGCTGCGCTACGGGCGGGGCGCGGTCACCGTGGAGTTCGCCCGGGACGACGGCCTGCTCGAGCTGCGCGTCGCCGACGAGGGCACAGGGCCGCAGGGCGCTGAGCACGGCCTGGGGTTCGCGTTGATCCATCGGCTGGTCGAGGACGGCATGGGCGGCCAGGTCACTATGGGCGTGTATGGCGGCGGCTGGCAGGTGCAGGTCAACGTCCCCATAGACAGCGAGGAGACGACGCGTGCGCGTGCTGATCGCTGAGGACGACCCGGTCATCGCCTTGGGGTTGGAGGCGAAGCTCGTGGCGTTAGGGCACCAGGTGGTGGGGCGCGTCGGCGACGGCGAGGCGGCGGTCGCGGTCGCCGAGCGCGCCCAGCCTGACGCCGTCGTGATGGATCTGGTCATGCCGGGTATGGACGGTTTGGAGGCCGCGCGGCGGATCACCGACAGCCGAGGCGTGGCGATCGTGGCCATCACCGCTTACGACGACCCGGACCTGGTCGCTCGGGCGATCGACGCTGGCGTGGCCGCCTACCTGGTCAAGCCGGTCGACGCGGGGCAGGTCGACTCGGCGTTGCGGTTCGCGGTCGCCCGCTACACCGAGTTTCAGGCGTTGCGCGCCGAGGTCGACCGGCTCGCCGACGCCTTGGAGGTCCGTAAGCTCGTCGAGCGCGCGAAGGGGATCCTGATGGACCGGGCGGGGCTGACCGAGTCGGAGGCGTTCATCCGGATTCAGCGCCGCGCCCGGTCCCGCAACCAGACCATGGCCCAGGTCGCCCACGAGATCATTGACGCCGCCAAGCTGCTGGAATGACCCGCAGTTGGGGCGGAAGGGGCAGGGACCACCCGGCACGCTCGGGGGCGACGCGCCGGGCCTCTACGCCCGCCCCGACCGCCGACCTTCAACGACGTCACCGCTGCCGCCTGTCAACCTTCGCCGGCTGCCCTCATCTCGGTTGGGCCCCTGCCAGTGGACCTCTACCCAATGGTCGACCACCGCGTGGAGGAGCGCCCCTGGGTCGTCCGGCTGCCACGGCGTGGGCATCCACCCGCACGCCGAGCACGAGACCACCAGCGGATCCGCACGCTCCACCCGGACCACCGCCGGCCTGCCCACATCTGCATCATCCATACCCGCAGGCTGCCAGCCCGGCGACTGGGGCAGATAGGGCCAGCAGCAGATGAAGCGTTAAAGAGTTCAGCCAGGATTACAGGAATGAGCCCCGCTGTGGCGGCGGGGGCTCTCGGCGGTCGTGAAGGCTCTCAGGCCAGCGCGAGCCGCTCGTCCAGCTCCTCTGAGACCCAGTCGGGCCACTCGGGCGGGAAGCTCGCGCGCACCAGGCGCAGCTCATCCCGGATGACCTCAAGCTCGTGCTTGTCCGCCTCATCGAGAGCGGCGAGCGCCTGGGCGCGAGCGCGCTCAGGCTCGTCGAGCCCGACGCCGACGCGCGTGAGGTCCACATGCAGCGTGGCGCGGCGGGCCGGCACGACGGTCCCGTCCAGCGCGCTGTCCAACAGCAGCGCCGCGTCCCGGTGACGGCCCAGATAGAGCGGTCGCAGCCCGGTGTACACGGCGGCCCGCGCGCCGTCCCAGCCGGACAGCTCTCCATGCTCGGAGCACCAGCCCCAGCCGGGCCCGCTGCGGCCGACACGTGCCGCAGCGGCGAGCGTGCGTTCCAGCGCTTGGCCTGAACCGGCATCGTCATTGATGGCAGCCAGGTCGAGGGCGAGCAGGCCGCTCACCCACGCACGAGCGGCTGGTGGCAGATGCCGGTCGAGCGCAGCAGCGCCCTGCAAGGCCACGAGCGACGGGGAGCGGTCGCCGTACCCGAGCATCGTGCTCTCGGAGACCGTCCACGCGGTGTGCGCGATCGCGAGCGCCTCGAGGCGGCGGTCGCCGGCCTCGCGGGCAAGGTCGATCGCATCGTCGAACCACAACCCGGCCTCGGTGACTCGCCCGGCGCTCTGGCGCGTGACGCCGGCGAGTGAGGCGGCGTCGGAGGCGACCGCGGCCAACCCGGTACGCACCGCATCGGTCATCGACGCCCGCTTCAGCCGATCGGCCAGCGTGCGCGCGTGCGCGAGGGCGGCGCGGACCGTCTCGTTGCTCGGGTTCGCGAGGTACTCGGCAGCGAGGTGGGTGGCGACGTCCTTGGAGGACTGCACATCGCCCAACCCGATGGTGGGGCGTCCTCCCAGCAGCTGCGCCATCGCGGTCAGCGACCCGACTGGCAGCAACGCGGCCCCCGCCCCGATCAGCGCGGTTGCACTACGGTCCTTCGGTCCATCTGGATCTCCTCACTGGCGAGCGTCTGCGCGGCCCTGCGTCGCCCCACCTCCGCCTCGATCTCCTCATCGGTGGCCCAGGTCCAATGGAAGGCGGTTCTGGGCGTGTGACCCAGCCCGAGCTCGGCGATCGACGTGACGTCATCGAAGAAGGCCGTCAGCGGCTTCGCGTGGTAGGGGCGGGGCTCGCATTCGCGGATCTCCCAGTGGTAGAGCGCCTCCTGGGTCACGCCCATCGGCTGCTCGCAGCCATCATCGACTTCCCTCAGGAGTTCCTTGCGCGTGAGCCCGGCCGATCTGCGACGCAGATACAGCTCCGTGACGACCCTGACCGCGTGATCCATGCTTTGGCCCCCCTCCTGCGGCTCGCGGCCAGCGTAACGCAGCTCTGCGCAGCGGCTTCTGCGGCGTCGGGCTCTCATGCCGTGAGCCTGACAACCGCCTTGCGCCGCCCGCTCTCCATCTGGCGGGTATGGTCTGACTGTCCGACGTCATTTCCACGTCATTCGATCAGGACGAGTTGCGGAGGGTCGGGGTCGCGGGGGCCACGGTTGCTGCCGGGATGGTGGGTGGCGGGCGGTCTGGCTGGCGGCACGGTCCGTGGAGCCGGCCGCGCGGGACGCGGTCGCGGCTGGTGGTGGGGCCAGCCCAACGGCGGGTGAAAGGTCAGCGTCGCGTCGGCGTTGCCGGTCACCCACCAGCCGCCCTCGTGCACCGCGTGATGGTGAGCTGTGCACAGCAACGCGAGGTTGGGGATCAGCGTGGGCCCGCCGTCGCCGTGATGCTCGACGTGATGGCAGTCGCACCACTGCCACGGCCGCTGACACCGGGTGCCGTCCGGGTAGACGAACCGGCAGGTGCGGTCACGCTCGATCACCGCTAGGCGTTGCGCGGGGCTGGGATGCCGGCGCGCGTCCACCCACACCGTCCGCCCGTCACGGGTGACCTGGCGGCGGACCACGTCGGCGTCGCACGCGATCCGTCTGGCGGTCGCGCCGCAGATCACCCCCGCCCAGTCCAACCGTGCTGCCGGGGCGTCGGGCTCCTCAGCGAGCGTCTCCGGCGTGACGAACACCGTCGCCCTAGGCTGCAGGCCCGCAACGCTGGGCAGCTCGTCGTTGCGGGCCAACGCGCGGCGGGCCAGCTCGACCAGTGCGTCGGCCATCCGCTGCTCACGGGTGCGCCGCAGCTCCTCGGGCACCGTGGCCGGGTCAGGACCGGCCAACGCGTCCAACGCGGTGGCCAGCAGCGCGGCGCCGGACGGGTCCAGCAGCCCGTCGGTCTGGCGCATCCCGTCGGGCAGCGGGCACAGAGCGAACCGGCGGGCGGCGTACTGGCGGCACGCCCGCTCCTCCTCCGGACCAGGATCCGCGGCGTGACGACGGTCGGCCAGCGCCTCCCGAAACGCCCGGTCGTCGCACTCAGATGCCTGGGCGACCAGCTCGTCTTGCGCTGCGGCGACAAGCTGCGGGTGGGTGCGCGCCGCTTGGGCGAGCGCGTCGGCCTGGCCGGGGCTGATCCGCCCCGCCGCCAACGCCGCCGCCGTGACCTGCAACCCTGGGTCGGCCAGCGCGGTGGCCAGCCGTGTCTGGCTGGCGGCCTGCCCGCCGGACAGCCGCCCCGCGGTGCGCAGCAGCTGCTGCGCCTGCTCCGCGCCGGCTGCCGCGTCCGGCGCGCGACGCGCGACCGCGGCCACACACCGCAGCCGCTCGGCGGCCACCCGCGCGGCGACCCGTGTCAACGCCTCCACGTCGGCGCGCAACCGGGCCTCGCCTAACGTGTCCAGGTCGCGGGCGGCCAGCGCGTCGCAGGCCGACGCCAGCGCGTCTACCGCTGTCTGCCCATCGATCAAACACATGTTCGTAGTATGCCTGATCGGGTGGTGTGGGCGCAAGTATCCCAGTCGATCTGTGGATGAGGTCCCGAGCGATCGGCAGCTCTTCGACCGCGGACCGGCCGCCGTCTCACAACGTCATCGCTGACCCCAACCTCGACAGCGAATACGATCAGCAACGGCTGCCACGATCAGCCCAAGGCCCTCGGACGCTGACAGGCGTCGCGAGGGCCGACTCATGTCAGGACCGCGACATCCTTTCCGTCCCCGCGCCCGACAGCAAACCGTCCGTCACCCTGCGTAGAGGACAACAACCCCGGCCGAATCGGCCCACACCAAGGTCAAAAACCCTGGCGGCTAACAGCGCGCAAGGCGGGGATCGGCTTCGTCAAAGAAGGCAACTGCTTCACTCGTACAGCCGACCCCGCAGGCCTGGCTTTAGATCGCAGACACCTTGTCGCAGCAGGCGACAGTAGGGCGGGCAAGCCAGGTCTGCGAGCGCCCGGATCTACTCGGCGTGTCTGTGCTTCGGTTTGGACCTGGCAGATCAGCAGCGCAGCGGCTTTCGCTGCTCCTACTCGGTTTATCAGGCCGAATACAGCCGCAATCTGCTGTTCTCCTCCGGCGCCCAGATCCAGCGGGTCTTCGGGCAGCTGGTAGACCGCACCCGCTCCAGGCTGGACGTGGGCGAAGATACGGACCCTGTTCGGCGCCAAGAGCCGTCCTCACCGCAACCGCACGAGCACCTGGCGCGTCGAGGCCGTGGTCGCCACACCTTGTTACGACCTGACGGTGTTCAAGGTCCCGCTTCGGCAACCTGACCCTCCAAGGCGTACACCAAAGGCGAGCACGTCCTGCGTTTCGAGGCCATCGTGGCCAACACCAAAGATCTGGGCTGCGGCCGTGTCCTGGACCGGTTCCGCGAGATCGTCGCGCGGCTTCACGGCGCTGCATCCCGGGGCGCAGCAGACCCTGTTCGACGTCGACGGGAAACGGTTCACCGCCTTCCTCACCGACCAGCCCGACGCGGATCTCGCCGGCCGGGACGTGCGCCATCGCGGCCTCGCGCACGTCGAGGACCGCATCCGCGCACGCCTTGTGACACCGGGGCGCGCAACCTGCCGTGCGAGACGTTCGAACGCGACGCCGTCTGGCTGCAGCCGGTGATGACGGCTCAGGAGCTCATGGTGTGGACGCAGGTGTTGACGTTCGACGGTCGGCTGCGGCTGGCCGAGCCCGCCACCCTGCGCTGCAAGGTGCTGCACGCCCCAGCGCGGATCGTCCGCTCGGGCCGGCGGCTGAAGCTGAGAATCCAGCATGACTGGCCGTGGGCGGCCCAGCTGGCAGCGGCGTTCGAACGGTTGGACGCACTGCCCCTACCGGCCACCTGACGGGCCTGATCTCCCCTCGCCGTCCGACAATCCTCTCACAACATCTGCCAGCGGCCCTGCCGCTGCCTCAGCCTGCCCCAACACCATCCGAACATCCGTCGACTGCTGCCTCAACCCGGCCACGGCCGGTTTTTTCGTCTCCTGCGCTCTCATCGACAGCCCCACAGGCCCCTCAGACCCGCCCCGCATAATCACATGAAACATCGAGGCCTAAGGCGGAACGGTATCGCTTTCCTCAACTCCACATGTTGAAGGCGGCGTTTCTATGCCCTGAGCACCGGGCGTTAAGGGGGAACCCTTCCCGCAGAAAGGGGCCGCTGACCTGGGAGTATACGCGGCGTTGCGCGGACCGGGGCGGGCGGGGGGTGGAGAGGGGCCGAGGGAAGGACGGGTGTGGGGCGGGCAGGGCGCTGACCAGCGGAAATGGCGTAGCGCGCACCGGGCCGGTTTGGCGTCGTGGCGTGAGGGGCTGCAACGGTCGGTCGAAAGGGGGTGAATCCGACAGCCGCAGGGACCCGGGGGCCGTCATACGATCCAGAAGTCGGCGCGCTCCTCGAGGCGGCGGTTGCCGATGATCTCGGTTCCGCGGACGGAGCCGGCGGGCAGGGGGTACAGGCGGATCTGGTCCTCGGCGGGCTCGATCGTGCGGGTGAGCAAGCCCGTGACCGTTGCCACGGTGGCGGGGTCGGCCAGCTCGCACTCGAAGACGCTCAGCTGCACCCGGGCGCCGTAGGTGGAGAGGATGGCGGCGATCTCCTCGCGGCGGCGGTCGTCGGCGATGTCGTAGGCGACGAGGTAGATCACTTCCACACCAGCGGCTCGTAGCGGGCGGCTTGGCCGAGCAGCTCGTCGGCGAGCGCGCGGGCCTGCAGGCTGAGCGCCACACGATAGGAGACCCGGCGGTGCGTGCCGGGATGGCTCATCAGCGTGAGCATGCGCCGTTCGTAGGCGGCCAGGTAGAGCTTCCGCCCCTCGTTGGTCAGCAGGCACGACACGGGTGGGCCGGGGTCGCACGTGAAGTGCTCTTGGCGCAGCATCCCGGTGTTCACCGCCCGCAGCGCGACCGAGTCGAAGATCACGGGCCGGAACTCCTCGATCAGGTCGAGCGCCAGGCCCGGCCGGCCGACCCGCGCCTCGTGCAGGAAGCCGACGTACGGGTCGAGGCCGGCGACCTCCAACGCGGCGATCGTCTCTTGGAACAGCAGCGTGTAGCCGAGGCTGAGCAGGGAGTTGAAGGGGTCGGACGGTGGCCGGCGCCGTCGGTGCGTGAACCCCCACTCAGCAGCGATGAGCTGGGTGAGCCCGGCGAAGTAGTCGCGCGTCGCCGCGCCCTCGACGCCCATCAGCGACGCCAGGCTCCTCGCGCCGGGCACGGACTCGAGCAGCTCGCCCATTCGGTCGATGCGGCGCGTGAACGACGGCTGCTCCACGCGTCGGCGCGCTCGCAGCAGCCCGACCCGCAGGTTGACGATCTTCCCACGGACGACCCGCTGCGCCAGGTCCATCCGGCGCGCGCTCGTGCGCTCGGCCTCGTACTGGCGCTGCCGGACGAACGGGTTCGTCGCCGTCGCGCCCTGCAGCCGGCCGATGTACCTGCCGTGGTCGCTGAGCAGCACCACGTCGATGCCGCGGACCAGGACCTGCTGGAGGAACGGAGTGGTCATCCCGACCCGCCCGAACACCACGACCTGGCGGACGCGCGGGAAGGCGACGCTGAACACCAGCTCGCCGCCGCGCTCCAACCGCAGACGGGAGCCGCGGCTGCGCAGCAGCCCGTTCGGCTCCTCGGCCACGAACACGGTCGTGGCGTGCGGATGGCTGCGCTGCTCGGTCCGCAGCCCTGTGCCGCTGGTGACGACCTGGCCGAGGAAGGGCACGCCCTCGTCGAACGAGCGGACGCTGCACTTCTGTGGGCTCAGCTCCAGGCCGAGGCCGGCCGCGGCCCGCTGCGCGGCCCCGACCGCCGCGTCGCCGGCCACACGGTCGGCGACCGGGATGGCGTAGTCGTCGCCGTAGCGGATCACCTGCCAGCCGCCGTCGAGCATCGTCCGGTCGAACTGGTCGAGGTAGAGGTTCGTGAGGACGGGCGAGATCGCGGACCCCTGGTGCAGCCCCTTCTCGCTGTGCCGCGGTCCGCCCTCGACCGGCCGGTGCACGAGCGCCCGGACGAGGTCGACCAGCTCGGCGTCCGGGACGACCTTCGCGAGCCGGTCCAGCAGCCGGGCGCGCGGGACCTCGTCGAAGCAGCGGGTGAAGTCGCCGCGGGCGACCCAGGGCGCGCCCTCGTCCCGCGCCTCGGTCAGGCAGCGCAGCGCATCCTGCACCCCCAGGCCTCGGCGGTAGCCGAACGACCAAGGCAGCAGCTCGGGGTCGATCACCGTGTCGATGACACGGAGCAGGGCGCGCTCGACCACGCGGTCCTCCAGGACTGGCACGCCGAGGACCCGCTGGCCGCCCGCCGGCTTCGCGATGGCCACCCGGCGCACCGGCGACGGCTGCCAGGCGCCCTCGCGCAGCCTGCTCGAGATCGTGGCCAGCCGCTGTGCCGCTTGGTGCTCGAACGCCGCGAAGTGCGCGTCGAGCCGCCCCTCCTGCCGGGCCTCGGCGCGCAGGTCGTGCTAGGCGTCCAGCAGCGCCTGCTGGCGCGCCGCCCGGTCGAGCAGCTCACCCATCCGCCGAGTAGACCGCGACGGCGCCGAGGCCGTGCGTCGTCTGCGCCCCCAACCCGCAGTAGGGCACGAAGGCGCACAGCGTGGCGAGCAGCCGCGCGCAGGCGACGCCCTCGGCCGAGCGTCGCTCGGCGGTCCGCAGACCCAGCCGCGCCTGCCCCTTGAACCCGGTCCGCGGCCGTCCGTCCGCGCCCGTCACCCGCACGGTGTACAGCTCGTGGGCCTTGAGGATCACCCGCCGGCCGAGCTCGCGCGCCACGTCCCCGTCGATCGCCAGCGCGGGGCGCTCCTCGACCTGCTCGTTCCAGCGGACGACGAGGCTGCGCACGATCAGCGCCGGGTCGGGCAGCAGGTAGTCCCTCCCGCTGCGCGAGAAATAGGTGGGGGAGAGGAACCGCAGGTCGGCTTGCCACAGCGGTGGGAGGTCACGCAGTGTCTGGTAGCTCGTGCCCTGTCGGTCGACGTCGAGCGGGACGACCTCCGCGGTCCCCAGCCACAGCCGCCGGCCCAGCGCCAGCCGCAGGTGGCTGCCGAGGCCGTCGTCGACCGGCAGCCAGTTCAGCCGCAGCTGGCACTCGTCTCCCCGCTCCGGCGCCACCTGCAGCGGCCACAGCGTGAACGGCTTGCGCTGATCCTGATGCGCCGGGTTGCCCGGCGGCTCCACCAGCCGGCACGCGAGCCGGTGCAGATCCTCATGCGTCGGCTCCGGCGCCGCGGCTCCGGTTCGGAGCAGGAGCGTGTAGGCGACCGGCATCGCTCACCTCCTCTCCATGCGGGTTCCCCTGCCGGCCTCGCGCACGGCCTGCAGGTCGATCAGCTCCGCGACGGTGAACTCGTTGAGCGGCTCCAGACGCCGGAGCCGCAGCACCGCAGGGAACCCACCGGTGCGCCCGTGCAGCTCGGCCAGGACCAGGGCGGCGATCACGCTGTGTCCCGGCAGGTGCACGACGATCGGGCGGGTCTGCCACTCGGCCACGCTCAGCCCGACGGCGTCGACCAGCCGCCTGGCCTGCTCGGCGAACGGCGTCCCAGGGTCGAAGACGGTCGGTCGCTCGATCACCGCGTCCACCGGGACGCCGAGCAACGCCTCCAACTGCTCGACGTGCGCATGGGTCAGCGGGTGCGAGAAGTTGCAGACCAGCGGCGACCTGGCGGTACGCATCGGGCTTCTAGCGCCGACGGCGGTCGGGCCGGGCCCTTGGCGCTGGTGGAGGAGCGTCGGGATCGACCCACCACAGCTGTGCCCGCTCGCTGCGCGGTGGATCGGTCTTCCGCACAAAGTTGTACTGGCGCCCTGGCGCGAGATCAGACGGTTGAGGGCAGCCCGGGGCGAAGATGCCCTCCTGGCCGTCGGGCAAGGCGAACACCCAGCCGCCCTTGTTCGTCTTGGCCTCCAGCGCGGTTCCCTGAACGACGCTGCCGACGGCAGTCGCAGCGGCCGGCGGACGGTCGGGGTCGGGCTCCTCGGGCGCCGCCGTCGGCGCGGGCCCGGGCCAGTCCGGCTCGTCCCGCTTGGGGTCGCTTACGCGGTGCGGGGTCGGGAGGACCTTCCGGTCCTTGAAGCCGGCCAGGGGCATGTACGCGGTCGCCTCCCGCGGCGGGTGTTCCTCCCAGGACAGCATCGTGAAGAGCGCGTCGAGCCGGGCAACCCTCCGGAGGCCCTCTTGCTCCTCCAGCGTCGCCTCCTGGCTCGTGCCGGCGTGCGCGAGCACTGCGGCCACGAATGCGTCCACACAATGCGCCTCTACTGCCGCGTCCTGGTCAGGCCGTTGCCCCGTGTCGCTCCACGAGCGGTAGCGCGCGGCGCGGTCGACGAGGTGGAGCGCGGGGGTGATCCTGACGCTGCCCAGGCCGAGCGGCTTGGCCATGCCGAGCTTGTGCGCGCAGCCGGACGGGAGCCTCAGCGCCGCGAGGAGCGCGCCCAGCTCGACGTCGCTCAAGTTCTCGAAGCGGACCCGTCCCTCGAACGTGACCCCGGCCCGCACCGGTCGGATGACCGTGTGCTGGCTGCTGCGGGGGCTCTGGGACCGGTCACAGACGTCGGCCAGCTCGTCCTCGCCCCAGCGGTGCCAGTAGAGCTTGTGGCCGCGGATCGTGGTCTCGTCGCCCGCGAGGTAGGTCGTGAGCGCCTCCTTGGGCTGACGGCCGTCCTGTGTCAGGTAGTGAGGGAACGTCGTCGGCTTGGGAGACGAGAGGATCTGCGGGACCAGATCAGGCTCGAACCACCCCCTCCGATGGCTGACCCCGACCGCGTCCTCGACGAACACGCGCCCCTTCACGGTCGGGAGCGGGTCGTTCCGGTCCTTGCGCACCC
Organism: Egibacteraceae bacterium; assembly: GCA_050743125.1. Lineage (GTDB taxonomy): Bacteria > Actinomycetota > Nitriliruptoria > Euzebyales > Egibacteraceae > JBOGEB01. The sequence continues at coordinate 23,357 of JBOGEB010000013.1, read as the reverse complement.
GGCCGAACACGGCCTCCGCGACGTCGAGTTCGGCACCGCGCAGCGCCGGGGGAACGAGGTCGGCCATGCTGCGGTCGTACGGGAACCGGAACATCTGCGCGCGGCCGAGGAACCGCACTTGGTCAGCGCTCTCCCGCAGGAAGAACACCGGCTCGCCGTCGCGCAGGTGGCCGGCGGCCCGGCGCCGGCCACCTGCCGGTTCGTGCTCTGGGAAGCCCTTCTCCTGCCATTGGCTGATCTGGTCGTCGTCGTGGAACCGCTCCCAGACCTCGTCCGGGACCTCGGCGGGCTTGGCGGCGCGGTTCGCGAGGAACACGAACTCGGCCTCCTTGTTGGGCGCGCTGCCGGTCAGCACGAGCGTGCCCTCGGCCCAACCGTCGCCCTTCGGCCTCTTCGCGCCGATCTCGATCGCTGTCACCCGCTCGCCGTCGCGCTGCACCCAGCACTGCTGGTGCTGGAGCGCCCAGTCGGGGTGGTAGCTCGGGTGCTGGCGGTAACCGAAGCCCTGGGCATGCTTGCGGTGGGGCACGCGCAGGACCATTGCGGGCTCCACTACCCAACCCTCTCCTCGGCGCCGGAGGAACCCGCCCTCCGGCTTGCTCTTGCCGTTCTGGAGGACCCGGTTGCGGTAGGCGATGCCGAGCCGGTCGGCGGACACCGTGCGGAAGAACGGCTTGGCGTCGCTGACCGGGGTGATCGTTGCGAACGCGAGGATCTCGACGAGGGTGCGGAGCATCCCGCGCAGGCTCGAGCCGGGGATGGCCGGCCGGCCGTCGGCCGTCGTCCACGGCTCGGGGCGCAGGCGGGCCTCGCGCTTGTCCCACCCGCCTTCCTGGCGCAGGACCGGTCCGCGGACGAACAGCGGGGTCAGCGTCTCGATCTGGAGGTCGATCCACCCGCTGTGGGTGCCGGGCAGCCAGCGGTCGTGCGCCTTCCACGGCTCGCCGGTCACCACCCTCTCGGCGAGCAGCACCTGCTGGGGGAGCGGCACGAAGTTGTACGGCGCCGTCGCCGTGCGGCCGTCGGGCGGGTTGACGTGGTGGGGGAGGTGCTCCATGTCATCCACGCTCCAGCTCGAGGTCGACGAGACGGGTGGCGGCGATGCGCACCGCCCCGGTCTTCGAGTCCTGCTCCAGGTAGTGGCGCAGCACCAGCCGCACCCGCTGACCGTTCTTGAATTCCGCCTCTGCGCACGCCGTTGGCACAGCGTGCCGTGAGCCGGCGCTGTCGGTGACCAGCGTGAAACCGCTTCGGGGCTCCTCCGGGACGTGCTCGCCACGGACGATGCGGACGTCCTCCACGTGCTCGGTCCCCTCGCCTCGCCCGTTGGGCGCGTCCCGGAGCCGGCGACCGGCGAGCCCGCCGTCGGCCCGCCAGACCAGCCGCTCCTCGTCGAAGCCGAACACGCGCAGCTCTTGGAGCGTGCCGGCCCGCAGCGGCGGCGAGACGGCCGGGAACGCAGCCGACGACAGCGCCCACGAGCCGTCCGGCGTCCGGCGGTGGCCCCAGACGACCCCGTCGTCGCAGTGGGCGAGCAGCCAGCGGGGATTGCCGGCATCGTCCGGCGGCGGACCCTCGCCGAGCACCCAGTCGAGAAGCTGTCCGCAGTCTTCGGGTGACAGCGGGCTCAGAGTGCAGCGCTCGAGCGTGATCACCGGGCAGCCTCCTGTCGCGCGGCCACCGCCGCGAGCATGCGGATCTCCGCGTCGAGCCGAGCGCGCTGCTCGGCCTCGGGGGGCTCCAGGCGGGCGGTGCTGCCGTCCGGGAACGTCACGACCGCCGACCCGCGTACGACGCCACGACCGACCGCCGCGCTCCCCCCGACCGGGAGGTCGCCGGTGAGGAGATCCTTGAGCAGCAGCAGGACCAGACCGGTCTCGCCGTCTCTCGGGCTCCGGAGCTCCATGCGCACGTCCAGCTCGCCGCCGGCGTGCGGCTCCTCCTCGAACAGCGCGCCTCGCGCAACGCCCTGCGTCGCGCGGTCGACGCGGATGCGGGTCTGGCGGACGGGGTCGCCGCCGTCGATCACGCTCTCGGCGATCCGCAGGCGCGACGACCGGCCTCCCGGCTCGGCCCGACCCTGGGGCGTCCACCCGAACAGCCCGTCGACGAGCCCGTCGCGGCGTCCGTCAGCGCCGAGGAGATCGAGGATCCGCAGCGCCCGAGCCCGCAGGACGCCGGCAAGGCTCGTGCCGGGCAGGACACCCACGCCGCCCGAGCGGAGGTGCGCGACGTCCGGTGCGTCGGCCGAGTCCGCCGGGCTGCGGACCAAGACGGCGCCCTGCACCTCCAGCCGCGCGACGACCGTGACGCGCTCGCGCTGGTCCGGCGTCGATCTCCGCCGCAGGGCCGGCCACGCCGTGTCGCACGCTGAAGCGGGATCCTCGTGCCCGGCGACGTCGTCGGGGATCGGCGCGGCGGGGTCGGCGCACAGCCAGGCCAGCCACCCGTCCGCCGAGGAGAGGTCGTATCGGTGGGCCCGCCATACGCGGGTCTCCACGCGCCCGAGTCCCCGTGAGCGGCGCGCGCCGAGCGCGATCTCCCCGCCGGCCAGACCCTGCAGGGCCGCGAGCAGCAGCGAGACCAGCTCGTGCTCATCGACGCCGTTGTCGATCAGCAGCTCGATCCTGGCGGGGAACCGCGTTCCCGCGGGCAGGATCTCGAGGTCGAACTTCTTGTTCTCGGCGGCGGTGCCGGTGCCGTGGTCGATGCTCACCCCGTCACGGATCTCTGTGCCAGCCGCAGGCAGGCGGCCGAGGCTGTCGAACACGACCAGCGGGCTCTGCGAGCCGCCGTCCTCCGCGCGGCGGGCGCCGAACAGCGTCGCGATACGCGGGTCAGCCTCCGCGCTGGCGTACCCACCCAGCCGGTCGCACAGGTGGCCGCGGAGCGCTCCCGCGAGCGACGTCCCTGGCAGGAGCGGCCCGCCGCCCACCCGGTCACGGATCACGTTGAGGTCGGCCGCTCCCTCGTCCTGCCCGCCGAGGTGCGCGGCGGTGCGGAGGACGAGGTCAGCGGCGAGCACCCAACGTGCCCGGAGGCGGCGGGCACCGCCGGTGTCGGCGAGGTCAGTCATCGACGCCCTCCTGGCTCGTGGTCTTCAGCCGGAGGCGGAGCGCGGCCAGGACCGCATCGACCAGGAGCGCCCGGTGCGCGGTGGCGCTCTTCCCCACGTCTGCGCGGAGCGCGGCCTCTGCTCCGATCGCCGCGTTGTGGGCGACGACGTCGAGCCGGAGGAGGCGGTTGAGTCGCTTCCCGCCGTCGTGGGAGAGGTCTCGCAGCCACGTGAGAAGGGTCGTCGTCGGCCCCTCGTCGGGCTCTGTCAGCCGGCAGCGGTGGAGCTGGTCGAGCGCCGGTCGGCGCAGCCGCGCGGTCGTGTCGTTGGACCCCACCCATACGGCGAGCTCGGCGAGCCCGGCCGCTGGGTCGCCGCGCAACGGCACACGCAGCCGCCCGATCAGGCTGGACGTCGGGATCCCTGTCGCGCTGTGGGCGATCGTGGCGGCGACGTCTTCGATCTCGTCACGGACCCGCGCCTCGGCGATCCGCCGCTCGATCGTGCGCACGAGCGTCGGCGGGCTCTGGCCGTTGGGCGCCGGCGCCGGTGGAGCCTTCGGGGTGGCGTGCAGGGTGACGGTCTTGGTCGGCGCCTGGAGGAAGACGCAGCGGCCGAAGCCGTCGACCCGCCGGTCGCCGAGCCCGCTGTGCTCGACGTCCTGCAGCGGTTCCGCAGGCACGGTGTGGTCCGCCCGCAGGAGCAGCACTGATCCGGCGGCCAGGGCGGCGCGCTGGGGCAGCGGCAGCCCCCAAGCGCGGTTGTAGCCGCCGGCCTCGGTGAACGCCCAGCGCCGCCGCACGACGGTGACCGCGCCGAGGCGCCGCTCGATCTCGGTCGTCAGGTAGGTGGGGTCGGGCTGACCGGTGTCGGCATGACGGCCGAGGTACGGCGAGGTGAGCAGCAGCCGGACGGTCCCGCCCGCCTGGAGATCCCGGTCGAGCGGGACCACCTGTGGCCCCTCGACCTCGCGGTCGCCCAGCGCGTCCCACTCGATCGCCGGGTCCCCGCCGTACCCGGCCCGGCGGGACCGGCCCAACAGGACCGTGCCGGCGAGCAGGCCCTTCAGGCGCTCGGCGAGGCGATCAGCCTCGTCGCCGTCGATCGCGAGGACGCCGCCGGGAATGCTTGAACAGGCATTGGTGAGGCAGCCAAGCACCTTTCGGAGGACGTCATCCGCCGCGCTCCAGAGATCCCGTGGCGGAGGATTGTGGGATTTCGCAACGTGGTGGTCCACGAGTACTGGGATCGGGACCCTGACATTATCGCCAATACGGTCGACGAACACCTGCCCCAGCTGGACTCAGCGCTGGTGCGTGTCCAGCGGGAACTCATCGAGGAGCGTGGGTCGAGACGCGCGCCCGAGGGGGACAGTCAACACCTGTAGCAGGCACGGATCCAAGTGGCGTGGTCGCCACGGAGCTGAGCCGAACTGCGTGGAGTCGAGTCTGGGGTCAGCCGGCGGCTGTGGAGGCGGGCGCACCGCGATACGTCGTGAGCAGCACCTGCTGCTGTGTCCCCGGCACGAGTTTGGCGGCTTGGGTGTAGTCGGACTGAATGTATTGCGTCTCGACTTGGTAGTCCTCGGCGGCGAGGAAGGCCGCGAGGCTGACGTTCTTCAAGCCCCCGGTGAGGTCGACGACGAGGTCGTCGCGCTCCAGCTCCTGGTCGAGCAGCCACTCGAGTGCCCTGGCCGTCGCCCGGCGGCAGCCCTCGAAGTCACCCGGGTCGATCCGCTCGCAGTGAACGACCACACCCTTCCGGCGCTTGAACTCCTCGATCTGCTCGAGGTTCTCGACCTCGCCTGTGAGCAGGAAGCCGACGAACTCGGGACGCAGGCGATCGACGACGAGGTCCGCGATGGTCCCGTCCTTGACCCCACCCAGCCCGACTGTGAAGAGGATACCCCGACGAGGGCTCTGGAAGTCCGCCTCGCGCCAGTGGCCGCGGCGTCTCCGCGCGCGTCTGCGGGCTAGCGCAAGCCACGCGAGCACGACCACCGCCGAGACGGCGATGTTGCCCAGCGGGCTCAACAGTGACGAGATGCCGGTGAGCGCAAGGGTCAACGCGATGCCCACGATCAGCAGATCGTCGAGGTCGAACCGCGCACCGAACGCCTGAGTGATTCCTCTCATTCTTTCATTCTCCAGCTCCCTACCGAGACCGGCGGACGAACCGCACCGCGCCGGCTCAGGTGACGAGGCGTGGCGCTTGTGAGCTCCCGGACTCAGGACGTGTCGGTCCAGTTGCCCGCGCATCTCGTTGCGGGCGTGGTGGACTCGGGTCAGCGCCACCACCTCGAGCGCGTGGTGCGCCTGGACACAGGCCGGCTCCGGATCGTGGCCTGCCACCGCATGCCGAGCAGGATGAGGCCACGGCTCACCCAGGCGTCAAGCTGTGCCTCGCCCATCGTGGCGAGGCTGACGAGGAACCGACGGCTGGAGAGGAACCCCTCATCACCATCGTCGTCGGGCAGCGCGAAGGCGCGCTGCGGGTCTGGTGCTCGCGATGAAGCCCAGCCAACGGGTCGTTGTCCCCGATGATCGGGCATGCAGCACCGAGTAGACCGCCAGCGCGCAGCCGCGCACCCCCGCCACCTGCGACTGATCGGCGAGGCTCCGCGCGAGCGAGAAGAACGCGGTGGTCTCGCCCAGACATCCGCAGGAGCGGGCCGAGCAGGCGGCCAGGCAAGCGGTCTCCGCCGCATCGACCTGCAGGCCGCGGCGCTGCCCGAACTGTCTCGGCCCACGCAGCGCGGCTCCCAGGACGTTGAGGTGGGCGCGGGCGTCGGCCAACTGCTCCGCCGGGCGGTCGTCGCGTACCGTGTGACCAGCGTGATGGTCTGCTCGTGGAAGTCAACGGCGGGCTGGCGGGGCAGCGCAAGCGTGGCGGGCAGCAGCCCGAGCCCCTGCAGCCAATGCGGCGGTTCGTCGCGATCACCGCCTCCGAGCCCACACTGCCCGGTCTCAGCGGGCCGAGCGGCACGCTGAACGCCTGGCGAGCCGCTGCCGGCTGCCTACCGAGTTGAGTTCTTCCCTGCCTCGGCCGATGCGGACCGCTGGGCCGGCAGACGCTTGGCACCCCTCGACGTGGACCGGGTCGGCGGGGTCAGCCGTACCCTGCCCAACGGGAAATTTTGTGGGAAACGTCGTAACGTGAGGGCGGGGGGACGCCCCCGATTGCGATCGGGCGGTCGAGAAACGGACCAGCAGTCACTGGCGGATGGCAGGAAGGTCAGGATGATGGTGTTCCGTTGCAAGGGCGGTCCCTCCAAGGCGGCGGTCGGGATCGGCTTGGGCTTGGCGGCGCTCGGCTCGGTCGGCCTGCCGACTGCCGTGACAGCGGGCGAGCTGGGGATCCAGCACCAGGTGTCGTGCCCGAACCCGATCCACTGGTACTGCTGGCTGGACCCGAGGCCGAATTCGCGCTCGGACCCGAGCCTGGAACCGGACTCAAGTCCAGACCCGAGCCCAGACCCGAGCCCAGACCCGAGCCCGGACTCAAGTCCGCGCCCGGAGCAGGAACAGGACTCGCGCCCGAGATCGCGTCCGCACCCGGTTCCAGACGCAAACCCGGGCCCGCGCTTGGTTCCGGACCCGAGCCCGAGCCCAGATCCGAGACCGGAATCGCGCCCGGAGCGGAACTTGCGCCCGGACCCGGACCCGGGCTTGCGCCCGGAACGGGACTCGCGCCCGAACCCGCAACCGGAACCGGATTCGCACCCGCGCCCGCACCCGAGATCGGAACGCGCCCCGAAACCGCATCCGCGACCAGAACCGGACTCGCGCCCGAGACTGCACCCGCGTCCGGAACGGAACGCGCACCCCAGGCCGCGCCCGCGCCCGAACCACTCCGACGTCGTCACCGAAAAGCCCATCCCCATGCCGCCACAAGAACCGCCGCCTCCGTTGATCGCTCCTGCGGCGCCCGCGGCGAAGCCGAGATCCATAGGTCCGTCGGCGCCCCGACCCACTACTCAGGCTCCGGGGGCGCCAGTCCCGTCTGCACCGCCGGACCCGCCAGGGGGTGGGCACGCCAGCGGTGCCGTCGGATCAGGTCCAGCCACCGTGGACCTGATCGAGCCCCTGCCGGAGGCGCGGTCACCGATCGTCGCAACGGAGCCCACCGGCTCGCCGGGCCTGTTCAACCCTTGGCTGCCCGGCCTCATACTCACCCTGGCGGGTATCGGCGGGGCCGTTTTTATGCGCGCGCGCCGGGCGAACGGCATCCGCCTCCGAGGCCCGCGGTACGGCGGCCGTCACCAGAGCGGTCGCCGTATCTGAGAAGACCGACTGCGCGGCCTACGCGCGTTGTTCACACCGAAAGTGCGTGGACGGACCACGGGAGCGTGCGGTTCAAGTGGATCCCGCAGCACCGCGTTCGGGATCCCCCGTCAGAGCCGGTAAAGCTCCCACGCGTTGGCGGCCAGGATCCGGTCGGCGGCCTCGGCCGCGTCCGGGATCTGGGCGAGCGCGCGGCGCCAGGTGCGCGCGCCCCACCAGTGCATCTCGGGGTAGGAGTGGCCGTCGGTCCCGGCGAGCAGCTTCGTGACCGGGCACAGGCCGAGCGCCTCACCAACCAGCCCGGCCGCGAGGGGCTCGGCGAGTGGGATCGCCAGGGACAAGTCCATCCACACCTGCGGGTAGACGCTGGCCAAGTAGGCGGCCTGGGGTACGAACGGGTAGCAGTGCAAGAGCACCACCGGGCAGCCTTGCGTGCGGGGGTCGCGCAGCAGCGGTCGGAGCAGGGCGGGGTCGGCGAGCGTCAGGTCGAGGTCGGTGTCGCCGAACCCGGTGTGGATCTGCAGCGGCACACCGCGCTCGGCGGCGAGTTCGGCCGCCCGCCACAGCAGGAACGCGACGAGCGTCGGGTCGGCGAGGCGGCGGGCCTGACGGGCGTGGTCCAGGTCGTCGAACGCCTGCCGCGCGTCGGCTGCCCGCGGCCGGGGCAGCGCGAGGCCGGCGCGGTAGGCGGCGACCGACTTCAACGCGACCGCCCCACCGTTCAGCGCCTGGACAAGCCGGCGCTCGAGCGCGTCCGCGAAACGGTCCAGTCCCCGGGTGGCCGGCCCGGCAGCGGCCAGCAGCTTCTCGGCGACCGACTCGACCCGCACGACCTCGCGGACGGGCCGGCCGGCGATCCCCGCGAAATCCTCGACGCCCAGCGTGTCCGGGCCGCCGAAGCCGGTGTCGACGAGCAGCGCCGTCACCCCGGCGTCGTCGAGCAGCTCGCGCAGGTAGCCAGCGGGGTCGGCGGCCGCCAGCTCGTCGCGGCGGGCGAGCACCCGGCGCTCCAGGTGCCCACCAACCGGCTCAAGCCCCAGCCGCTCCGCCATGGCGCGGAGGAAGCGCCGGTATCCCAGCAGCGCGGGCACGTGGCGGGTGAGCGTCACGTCGTCGGTGGCCTCGGTGAAGCAGCGCCGCCAGCCGGGCGGATCCCCGCTCGCGCTGGTCCAGCTCCCTTGCAGGCGGTGACAGTGGTGGTCGACGAACTCCAGCGCCTCGAGGTCCGCCGCCACCGGCACGGTTAGAACTTCGTGAAGTGGTGGAAGCACTCGAAGGCGGCGTCGTGGCCGGCGAAGGCGGTCACCTCGGAGCGTTTGACGGCCAGGTAGGCGGCGCTCCGCAGGGGCCCGAGCGCACTCATGAGCAGCTCGTCGCCGACCAGCGCGTCCAGCGCGGTCCTCAGCGAGCCGGGAAACCGGTGGATGCCGCGCCTGCTCCGCTCGTCCTCCGGCAGCGTCGCGGGGTCGACGTCGGTGGGCTCGCCGGGGTCGAGCTGGCGGCGGATCCCGTCGAGCCCGGCGTAGATCAATCCGCCGAGCGCCAAGTAGGGGTTGCCGGTCGAGTCGGCGCACTTGAGCTCCAGGTTCGTCGATGCCTCCTCGTCCCCCCGCAGCGGCGAGGCGATGCGCACCGCCGCCTCGCGGTTGTCCATCCCGTAGCACGCGAACGCGCTGCTCCACGACTGCGGCTGCAGGCGCCGGTAGCTGTTCACGCTGGCACAGGTCAGCGCGACGAGCCCCGGCAGGTGATCGAGCACCCCGGCAATGAAGTGGTAAGCGACCTCGGACAGGCCGTAGCGACCTCCTGGGTCGAAGAAGACGTTGCGCGCGCCGGGCTGCCCGTCCGCGCCCAGCTCCCACAGCGACGCGTGGAGGTGAGCGCCGTTGCCGGCCTGGTCCGGGATGGGCTTGGGCGCCAGGCTCGCCCACAGCCCCTGACGCCACGCGACGCCGCGCACGGTCTCGCGGTAGATGACCTGGCGATCCGCCGCCCGCAAGGCGGGAGCGTGGCGGATCGACAGCTCCTGCTGTCCATGGCCGAGCTCGGGGTAGTACTGCTCGACGTCCAGGCCTTGCGCTTCAAGCGCTCGGGTCAGCTCGATCGTGTAGTCGTGGGCGGCGCCGAAGCCGGTGGTCGAGAAGCACAGGCTGTCGTCGATCGGCTCCAACCGGTCAGGCTCGCCGTCCACCGGCACGCGCCGGCCCAGCGTGAACTCCGGCTCGAACGCGGCGACGAGCGCGAAGCCCTCGGTGGCGAGGTCGGCGATGGCCTGTTTCAGGAACGTCCGTGGGCACGCAGCCCACGCCTGGCCGTCCAGGCAGACCAGGTCGGCGATCATCGCCCCGGCTCCCGGGGCGTACGGCAAGGCGACGAACGAGGCCGGGTCGGGTACGAGCCGGACCTCCCCGACCGGTCCCAGAGCGGGCACCGGGGTCAGCTCGTCGAGCGCGCTCATCGCTTGCATCGCCACCGCCAGCCCGATGCCGGCCCGCATGCGCTCAGCCAGCCGCGCGCGTGACGTCGCCTTGCCACGGATGACACCGCCGTGGTCGACCCACAGGAACCGAACCAGCTCGAGCCGGCTCGTCTCGACTGCCTCCACGACCCGCTCGATCTCGGCCATCGCCCCTCCCTAGGTCACACGCCATCGCCTGGGCCGGCAGCGTGCGTGACGGCACCGGATGCTACAAGGAGCGGGATAGCCGCAAGGGCGTCGACCGCGAGCTGGCGTGCCCGCCCGTTCCGTGTCGTGTCGCTCTCGTCACTCCGCGCACAGGTGGCACCGGCTGTCCGAGGAGGCATGTCCCCTCTGGCCCTGCGCTCAGCGGGCCGACGCGGAAACCGTCGTCCGAGCGGCCTATTCTTATGGGTATGGGTGCATCCATTCGGACAATGAGGAGGCAGTTCGCATGTCGCCGATCTTTGTATTCCTGCTCCTGCTCGCCGCGTTCATCTGCTTCATCGTGGCCGCTTTCGGTTCCCGCTTTGCGGGCAAGATCAACCTGATCGGGCTCGGGCTCGCCCTCTTCGTCTTCATCTCCCTCTACGAGGCGCTGGTCGCGATCCGCTGAGCTAGCGGTCGCTCCCCTTCTCGTCTGAGCGGCGGCTCTGTTCTTGCGGTTCGCGCTCCTTCCTCCGCACAAGAAAGGTGGCGAGCGCCAAGAGGAGGATGACCCCTGCCAGGACCGCGATCTCGGTCATGCCGTCGGTGAAAGCGGCGTCGTTCACGCCCCGGCTCTTCTTTGTTTGCAGCGTCACAACCACGATCTCTTTGATCGAGGCGATGATGCCGACGATGAGGAAAGGCTCGGCGACCAGCTCATGTGTCGTCATCGTGGCCCGCACCCCGGCCAGGAGCTCGAGCAGGATGAACACGAGCAGGAGCCCCTCAAGCGCGCCCTCGACCGCCTGCCCGCTCCCCGTAGCGGTGTCTACGATCAGGTGATAGGCGGCGATGCCGAGGACGATGACAGCGCCACCAAGGAGCAGCACCCCAGCGCCGGCATACACCAGATTCTCGGCCATCTGTAGCGCGCGGTCGGCTGGTTTCACCACGAGGTCACGATCGCTCACGAGCCTCAACCTAGAGACCTCTGTGTGCTCGCGCCAACCGGTAGCTAACGAGCTGGGAGCATGTCACCCTTCTCAGGCGTCGAACTCCTAGAGAGCCGCCCACCGCTTCCGAGTTCCGAACCGTTGGCTTGGACGATCAATCCGGGTCCCGACACTGAAACCTGCCTGCGGTCACCTTGTGATCGGCGGTTGCTCAGTTCGCTGAGCCGGCCGGCTCGTTGGGGTTAGGGCGGCGAGCAGACCGTCCGCGGCGCTCGTTGCGATGCAGCCACCCGCCCGCTCGCCGCAGATTGCGACTGATTCCAGTCTGGCGTCCCTGGCGGGCCTCCAGCCGATCGCTGACACGCTCCAACAGCCACGCAAGCGCAGGGATACCGACCGCGACCAGCAGCCAGCGGCGCAGCCTGGTTGAAAGGAGGACCCACATGCGTATGCCTTCCGGTTTCTGCTGCCCCGGGCACGATGAAAGATCGCGATTATCGAATACCCCAAAGCCGCTGGGAGCAACCGCTGGTGCCCATTCGGCTCCATTTTCCAGGCTACGGTGGCGCCAGCAGCCGTGCCGCCGGCGTGTAGCGCTCCGCGAGGGGCGTTGCTCCCGGCACCGCATCGGTCACGATCTCGCAGAGGCGGGCGAAGCGCTCGGCTGAGGTCGTCCCAGCGCACCTGTCCCCGCACGAGGGTCTGGCCGTCGACCTCGACGTGCTCCACGAAGCGGTCATCGACGACCTCGAGCACCTCCGCGAGCGCTGCCTGTGCCTCCTCGTGGTCGGCCACCAGATAACGCGCCTCGCAGAGCACGGTCGCTTCCCCCTCCTGGGCGGCCAGGGTGGGCGGTGCCTTGGTGGCCGCGAACCAGGCGGCGACCTCCTCAGGACCGGGCTTGGTGTCAAGAAAGGCCATCAGCCGGTCGCGCAGCGTGACCTTGATCGTGATGGTGCCGCCGAGCAGCTGGTGGCTGCGCCCGTCGGGCGCAACCCGCGCGTACAGCAGCGTGCCGGGGACGAGATCCTGGCTGCCGAGCCGCTCGGTCACATCCAGTGGCTCGCCGGTGCGCAGGTCACAAAGGCGTACACCCTCCCCGGGCGACACGTCCGTCACCTCGTAGAGGCTGCGGGCCAGGCCGACCCACGACCGGCCGAGCTCAAGCTCGTCGGCGGGCAGGAGCCCGCCGCGGACGTCCAGGAACGAGGCGAACACGTCGGTGTCGAACAGCGCCAGGTCCTGCGTGAGCGGATCGTGCAGCGCCAGGCTGACCCAGTCGTCAGGCCCCGAGCCGCGTGGGCGAGAGCAATATCGCGTAGCACGAACCGCTGAGCAGGCCGGCGCAGGAACGCGCCCGCCTTGCGCTGCAGCCAGCCGGCACGCTCGGTCAGCGGGTGCCCGTTGCGCCGCGAGCAGCACACCTTGTACTTGCGGCCCGACCCGCACGGGCAGGCCTCGTTGCGGCGAGCCGCGGCGGGCCCGCGAGCGGCGAACCGCTGGAGCAGGAGGGTGTGCTCGTCGTCCGCATCGATGCCGATCGCTCGCAGGTACCCGAGCGCGCGAGCCGCGTCGCCGCGGTCCTCGGCGTACCAGGCCGCGTCCAGGAGCGCGGGCTCGAAGTCGGGGTCGACGGCCAGCGCCGCCGCCAGGTGCGCCTCACCGGCCGCGACGTCACCGCGGTGCTCGGCGCAGAGGCTGAGCACGTAGTGGGCGCCGGCGCTCCCGCCGCCCGCTGCCACCAGGGCCTGCGTAAAGGCCGCCACCGCCGGCTCCTGCTCCGGGCCCCGGCCGAGCATGGAGCCGACGAACGCCTCGGCCACGCCCTCCAGCGACAGCATATGGCCGAGGATCTCCACGGTCTTCAGGTGGGCCGCCAGCTCCTCCGCCCCTATGGAGGAGGCCAGCTCGCACGCGACGACCAGGATCCCCAACGCCTTGCCCTCGCTCTCACCAAGCCCCCACACCTGCCGCCACAGTGCCGCGACCGCATCCTCTATCTCCTCGTCGAGCCGGCTCCAGTCCTCGCCGATCAGCCCGACCCACGGCCCAAAGGTCTCCAGGCCGGCACCGGCGTAGAGTTGCGACAACGGGGGGAGCGGGCTCGAGAGCAGCTCGGGGGCGTCGCCAACGCGGCCAGGATCAGGTCGCAGCCGTCGATCGGCTCGCCATCTTCGCTCACCTGGTCGAACGCGCGCTCGAGCCCTTCCGCGGCCTCGGTCGGGTCGCCCAGCTCGCCGTCGACCGGGACGACGCGCAGGCAGCCGCCGTCGAGTCGGAAGGCGAGCAGGTCCCCGTCGACCGTGTCGCCCAGCCAGCCAGGCGAGCCGATCAGCACGCACTCGTCGGCGAGCGGGTGGTCGTCGTCCACGATCGGGTCATGATGTCCCGGAAAGGAGAACCAGGCGGCTCCTCCGTCGGCCAGCGCCAGGGTTTCGGCCTCCGCGGCCAGCAGCGGCGAGAGGTCGGGCTCGACCGCGACGAACCCGCCGCGCAGCCGCTCGCGGTCGACCATGTGCCCGTCGGGCAGGTCGAACCTCCACTCCTCCTCGAGCAGCGCGTCGTCGAGCAGCTCGACCGGGTCGGCGCCCAGATCGAAACCCTCGGCTGCCAGCGCCGTCGCCAACTCGTCCAGCGTCAACGGGCCACACTCGACGAGCGCCCGTCGTGCCGTTCGCGCCAGCACGTCCCAGGTCTCCTCCGCGTCCACGAGCGCTCCTTGCCAGAGCCCTTGCCAAAGCCGACAGGGTGCAGGCTAGGCGGTTCCGGCGGGACCACCAAGGACAGCCTGTGGTCAGGTTTGTGTGGATTGCCTGGCCGCAAAGCGCGTGGGGGCTCACCCGTACGCTGCGGGATGAGCCCGATATGGCGGGCGATCCTGCACAATACGGCGTCATCGAGATGTTCGAAGATGGGTTCGAAGATGGGAGAGGTTCAGTCTGCGATGCGACGTTGGATCGAATCGCTGCGGGGAAGCATGCGCGCGGGCCTCGGCACTCGTGATCGTCGGCGCGTGCGGCTCGTGTACGCGGGGACCACCCTCGCGCTCGTGGTGCTGGCGATGGCCTTCCTCATCGGCCGAACCCCCAGCCGCGGAACGGGCAGTCTGATCATCTTGGACCCCATAGCACCCGTCGACCTGCCGGTGGAGACCGCGAGCGGCCAAGGTCTGGCTGTTCCGAGCATGCCCTCGACGCAGGAGCCGACGGACGACTCCACCGGCGGGGGCAGCGGCCAGGACCTCGACGGCGGGGGAGGTGGCGTCCCCACTCCCGCCTCTGCCCCCGTATCGACTGGCGGAGGCAGCGGCCCGGCTCTCGTCCCCGTCCCCGTCCCCGCCCCCGTGTCGACCGGTGGTGGTCGCCCGGCTCCCGCCCCCCGCTCGGCCGGTAGGGCCTCCGCCCACCCCGGTTCCTCGCCGACGGCTCCAGCAGGTCCGCCCCCGAAGGCGTCCCAAACCATCACTTTTCCACAGCCTAAGGTCGCCGAGTGGGCGCCGGATGTCGCCGTGCCATTGCGGGCAACCGCCTCCTCGGGATTGGCGGTGCAGTACGCGTTCAAGGCCGGCGTGCCCAACGACGGTTGCGTGCTCAAAGGCGATATCGTCACTTCCAATGGCTCGTTTGCGCCGAACAGCTGCGTGATCGTCGCCTCGCAACCGGGGGACGGCCAGTACCTCCCGGCCTCCGATCAGGAAGCCTTGGTCAAAATCGTCCGTGGGCGAGCAGAGCTCTCGTTCCCCAAGCCGAATCCCGGCACACAAAATCAGTTCGACGTCACGGTCAAGGTGATCAAGGGTCAGCCCCTGAACGTGTCTCTCGAGAGCGCCGACCCAGCGGTGTGCTCGCTCGGGGAAATTCGTGTCGATAAAAAGACTGTGACGGCTACGGTGACCGCTCATCAGGCAGGCATATGCTCAATCCAAGCCACTGGCGGCAGCGGCGACTTCTATGACGACGCGTCACCCAAGGCGAGGCAGTTCCCCGTGGACCCCCGTATCTGACCGAAGCGGTCTTTCCTCAGGGGAAAGGAGTCGGCGATGAGGACGATAGTGGGCTGCGTGTGCGCCGTGCTGATGGTGGTCAGCTGCGGGGGCCCGCTGGAGCGCGCCGGCCCGCTGCGCAACGAGTCACGGTCAGTTGAGCAGGAAGGCGCCAAGTCTGCGCTGGTCAACCTCGTGATGGGAGCCGGCAGGCTGAGTGCCTCCGGAGGCGCCCAGCACCTGTTGGACGCCACATTTATCTATAACATTCCTAGTTGGAAGCCAATTGTCGAATATGATGTCCACGGCACAAAGGGCAACCTGACCGTTCGACAACCCGACACGACCCGTGGGGCCGCGAATGCCCGCTACGAGTGGAACCTACGGCTCGCCAATGAGGTCCCGATGGACTTGCGGGTGCGTCTCGGGGCCGGCACGAGCGACCTCGATCTGCACGGCCTCGATATCGGGACGCTCGAGCTTGACGCCGGCGCCGGCCAGGCAGTGATTGACCTGACCGGTGACTGGCGGCGCGACGTCACCGCCACCATCGAAGCTGGCGTGGGTCAAATCACCTTGCGCCTGCCCAAGGCCACCGGTGTGCAAGTCGAGATCAAACGCGGCATCGGCGCGATCGACGCCGACGGCTTCAAGCGAGACGGTGGTGTCTACGTCAACGACGCCTTCGGCAGCAGCGCAGTGACGATGCGCATTGCGATGACCGCCGGCATAGGCGCGATTCACCTGCAGCTCGAGCAATAGCGCAGCGTCGTACACGGATAGGGTGCAGATCTCGCTATGTTCGCGTCGCCGATGATCACGTGGAGGCGGCGGAAGCGGTCGGGGTCGGCGTGCGGCTCGTCGCGGGTATTCACGATGGGCCGTTTGAGGGTGTCTCCAGTCCGAGTTTCAAGCAGCGAAACAAGCTCGGGTTGAGTGCGTCCGGTGTACGCCTGTCGTACAATGCTGTCGTACAAGTGTTGTCCGTAAGGAGGCTCTGGTGCCACAAGGAAAGCGGCTGGAGGTACGGCTCGACCCCGAGGCGCGGCGAAGGCTCGAGGTGGTCGCAGCCGATCGCGGGGCCGGGATCTCCGAGGCGGTCCGCCAACTGATCATCGAGGCGTACGAACGGACCCGCGCCCTTCGGCGGCGGGAGGCCGCTCGACGAATCGGTGCGCTGGAGTTGGAGGACGTCCCGGATCCTGACGAGCTGAGCGAGCAACTGGACGCCACCTATGCCAGCCCCGATCTTCGTTGACACCAACGTCCCGATCTACGCGGCGGGCCGTCCCCATCCCCTGAAGAATCCGTGCCGTGAGGTGCTCGGGCTGATCAGCGAATACCCCGAGCGATTTGTCACGAGCGCGGAGGTGCTCCAGGAATTGCTGCACCGCTACCTGGCGCTACGGATGTGGCCGCAGGGGCGAGCGCTCCTCTACGACTTCGTCGAGCTCATGGAGGAACGAGTCGCGCCGGTGTTCGTAGAGGACGTTCGGCGTGCGGCAGTGCTGGCTGACGGTCATGCCGAAGCAACGAGCGCCCGGGACCTCCTCCACGTCGCGGTCATGAAGCGTCTCGGCGCCGAGTTCATTGCCTCGGCCGATCGCGGGTTCGACGGGTTCCCTGAGGTCCGCCGCCTGGATCCTGGGCATGTGGCCACCTGGGGCGCCAAGCTCGTTGCCGAGTAGCGCCAGCGCCCTCAGCCGGTGAGCAGAGGGCGGCCACTGGTCGGACCGGTGGGCCTTCCTGAGGGACTCTTGGCACACTGCCCCGGAACCGCTCACTCTCACGGCGAACTGGAGGATCTGTCCCGTTGTTCGGACATCTGCACCTAACGGCATTGTGGTCCGCATGTCGGGCACCCTCCAGCGCTGGTCAGCGCTGGAGGGCTTCGAGGAGTTCGACGGCGGTGGCGCAGCGGTCGATGAGGTGCTTGGTCATCGCTCGACCGCCACGGCCGGGGTCCATCATGGGGACGCGCTGGAGGGTCTCGCGGCCGACGTCGAAGATGATCGAATCCCAGCCGGCGGCGGCGACCTGGTCGCGGTACTTCTCCAAGCAGCGACCGCGGAAGTAGGCGCGGGTGTCGTCCGGCGGCTGGATCATGGCGCGGCGCACGTCGCCCTCGGCGACGAGGCGCTGGACGCGGCCGGTGGCCACCAGCCGGTTGTACAGACCTTTGTCCTGGCGGACGTCGTGGTACTGGACGTCGATGAGCTTGAGTTTGTCGGCGTCCCAGGCCAGCCCGTCACGGTCGACGAACCGTTGGAGGATCCGCAGCTTCGTGACCCAGTCGACGACCCCGTCCAGGCGCATCGGGTCGTCCTCGAGCGCGGTGAGGACCTGCTCCCAGCGGGCGAGCAGCTCGGGCGCCCAGCCGGGGGCGTCGCGGGTCTGGGCGTACTTCTGGGCCTGCTCGAGGTAGTGCCACTGGAGCTCGACGGGGGTGACACGCCGGCCGTCAGCCAGCTCGACGGGCTGGGCGCAGGTCAGGTCGTGGGAGACGTCGTGCAGCGTTTTGACGGGCTGGGCGATCGCGGGCGGGTCGGGCAGGAAGCGGTCTTCGACCATGGCGAGCACGAGGGCGGTCGAACCGAGCTTGAGGTAGGTGCAGATCTCGCTCATGTTCGCGTCGCCGATGATCACGTGGAGGCGGCGGAAGCGGTCGGGGTCGGCGTGCGGCTCGTCGCGGGTGTTCACGATGGGCCGTTTGAGCGTGGTCTCCAGTCCGACCTCGACCTCGAAGAAGTCGGCTCGTTGGCTGATCTGGAAGGGGACGTCGTCGAGGTTGAACTCGTTGCCGATCCGGCCGGCGCCGACCATCACTTGACGGGTGACGAAGAACGGAGTGATGTGGCGGACGATGTCGGCGAACGGTGTGCGCCGGTCGACCATGTAGTTCTCGTGCATGCCGTAGGCGGCGCCTTTGCCGTCGGTGTTGTTTTTCGTGACCAGGACCCGTCCGGGTTGGGCCGGGCTGTGGTGGGGGAGCAGCACGGCGGCTTTGGCCGCGGCGACCTCGAGGATGCGCTCTCCCGCTTTGTCCCAGATCACCGCGTCCAGGGGGTTGGACGTCTCCGGCGACGAGTACTCGGGGTGGGCGTGGTCGACGTAGAAGCGGGCGCCGTTCGGGAGGATCGAGTTGGCCAGCCCCATGTCCTCCTCAGGCGGCGGCTCGTGCGCGCCGGGCTGGGTGAACCCGCGGGCGTCGCGGAGCGGGTTCTCCTCCTCGTAGTCCCAGCGCGCCCGGTGCCGGCCGTCTGACGAGTACGCGTTGACGACGAGCGACGAGGCGAGCACCGGGTTGAAGTCTGGGCGGCCGATGACCGAGATCCCGTACTCCGTCTCGGTTCCCAGATACTTGGTGATCGCCATTCGCCCACCTTCGGAAGGGAACGGTCGCCAAAGCTACAGGTACTGGCCCGTGTTCACGTTCTCGATGGCTTTCCCCGGCTCCTTGCCGTCGCCGAGCAGCGTGCGGACGTAGACGATCCGCTCGCCCTTCTTGCCGGAGATCCGCGCCCAGTCGTCCGGGTTCGTCGTGTTCGGGAGGTCTTCGTTCTCCTTGAACTCGTCGCGGATCGCCAGGTAGAGGTCCTCGGCCTTGATCCCCTTCTGGCCCTCGTTGAGGAAGCGCTTGATGGCGGTCTTCTTGGCGCGGGCGACGACGTTCTCGATCATCGCGCCGGAGTTGAAGTCCTTGAAGTACAGGATCTCCTTGTCCCCGTTCGCGTACGTGACCTCCAGGAACCGGTTGACCGGCTCCTCGGCGTACATCCGCTCGCAGGTCTCGGTGATCAGCCAGTCGACCGCCGCATCCTCGCCGCCGTGCTCTTTCACCAGGTCCGGGTGCAGCGGCAGCCGCGCGTGGAGGTAGACGCGGAAGATCTCCCGGGCGGCGAACTCGTCGGGCCGCTCGATCTTGATCTTCACGTCCAGCCGACCGGGGCGGAGGATCGCCGGGTCGATCATGTCCTCGCGGTTGGACGCGCCGATGACGATAACGTCCTTGAGCGTCTCGACGCCGTCGATCTCGGAGAGCAGCTGCGGAACGATCGTGTTCTCGACGTCGCTGGACACCCCTGACCCGCGGGTGCGGAAGATCGAGTCCATCTCGTCGAAGAACACGATCACCGGGAAGCCCTCCTCGACCTTCTCGCGGGCGCGCTGGAAGATCAGGCGGATCTGCCGCTCGGTCTCGCCGACGTACTTGTTGAGCAGCTCGGGGCCCTTGATGTTGAGGAAGTAGCTGCGGGCGTCGGCCCGCCCCTCCTTCTCCGCGACCCGCTTGGCGAGGCTGTTCGCCACCGCCTTCGCGATCATTGTCTTGCCGCACCCGGGCGGCCCGTACAACAGGATGCCCTTCGGCGGGCGCAGCTCGTGCTCGACGAACAGGTCCGCGTGGAGGAACGGCAGCTCAACCGCGTCCTGGATCTGCTCGATCTGCCGCGCCAGCCCCCCGATGTCCTCGTACGAGATGTCCGGGACCTCCTCGAGGACGAGCTCCTCGACCTCCGGGCGCGGGAGCCGCTCCAGCGCGTACCCGCTGCGGGTGTCGACGAGCAGCGAGTCGCCAGCGCGGAGCTGGGTGTCGATCAGGGGCTCTGCCAGGCGCACGACCTGCTCGTCGTCCGTGCGGCCGATCACGAGCAGCCGGTCCTCGCTCAGACGCTCCTTGATCGTCATCACCTCGCCGACAATGTCGAAGCCAGCGGTCTCAATGATGTTGAGCGCCTCGTTGAGCATGACCTCTTGGCCCTGGCGCAGGGCGTCCAGGTCGATCTCCGGGCTCACGTTGACGCGGAGCTTGCGGCCCTGAGTGAAGATCTCGGCGGTCTCGTCCTCACGCGTGCGGAGGAAGACGCCGAAGCCCGAGGGCGGCGCCGAGAGCTTCTCGACCTGCTGCTTCAGCGCGATGATCTGCTCACGCGCCTCACGCAGCGTGTCGGCGAGCTTGGCGTTCTGGGCCATGGCCGTGGTGAGCTGGGCTTTGGTCTCCAACAGGCGCTCCTCGAGCGCCCGTACCCTCGAGGGGGAGTCCTCCAAGCGGCGGCGCAGGAGGACTGCCTCCTCCTCCAGGAACCGGATCTGGGTTCGGAGCTCGCTCAGCTCAGCCTGGGGGTCCTGCATGGCGGGGTTCCTTCCTGCCTGAAGTGGACACCCGATCTGCGGCTACCAAGCTCCGAGTATATGGAGATGCCGGCGCCGCGCTGGGGTGTCACCGGTCCATTGCGGGACCAGACGGGCACTTCGCGCGCTGCGGTTGCTCAGCGTCCGCGATCCCGAACAAACAGAGGCACTTCCTGCGCTCCTGATACCGAACAACAAGGTATCGCCATCGCCCGCGATCGGAACGAGCACCGCCCCGGTCCGGTCGCGCCCTTCGACCGCCCGTGGCGTGAACCGTTCGTGGGCCTCCTGGAGGTTGTCGGGTCGCCAGCGTGGCGTGAACAGGAACGGCTGGCAGCAGGACATGACCGGGCGGCGGTCAGGACGGTGGGTAGTGACGCGCACGGGCCGCCGGCCGCCGTAACGACACCCCGGCGCGCTCGCGGGCGCTCAAACGGGCAAACGGCGTCACTCGGCATGCCTGTCGGCGCACACAGCCCTACGCTGGATCGTATGTGCCCCCTGAGTCAGAGCTTGTACTCGTAGGAGCGGCCTGACTCGTGCGGGGGAGCGATCAGCACCTGGATCAGGCTGGTGAGCGGGCTGTCTCCCAGCCCGAGCAGGGTGTTCACCGCGTCCACGCGGAAGCCCAGCTGGGTGTGGCAGCCGAGCCCGAGCGCCGCCGCCGCCAGGTAGAGCCGTTGCACGATGATTCCGGCCTCCATGTTCTGCACGCGGTACCAGCGGTCGCCGTAGACCGACAGCCGCCGTTCGTAGTTGGCGACCGGGAAGAAGCAGAGGTTCACCTGGAACAGGTTGAACATCCACGAGGTGACCGCCGCTTGGAGCTCGGCGCGGACGTCGCCCGCGGAGACTTGCTCGAGCGTGTGCCCGGTGGGGTCGTAGTAATAGACGCCGGAGTCGATGCCGTCGACATCGTGGACGGCACAGAAGAGCATGGTGTGCTGGATGGCGGACTCATCGCCCCCAAGGTCGCTCGAGTAGCCTCGCAAGCTCGGTGAGAGCAGCCCGGCGAGCTGTTGACCGGTCAATGGCCCCGGGCTGAAGAACCCCCGCGAGGAGCGGCGTCGGCGCAGCCCCTCGAGCAGGTCGAGCGGGGCCAGGGGCAACGGCAGCGAGCGGACCGATGCGGGCGCGTCGGCGAGCGCAGGGGGCAGGCTGTCGCCCAGAGGCCACGGGCCGCTGCCCTGCTGCATGGACACCTCGTGGAGCTTGGCGGGCAGTGGATACAGCCCGATCGACTGCGTCTGGTTCACCTCATGGTGCGGGGCCGCCGGCTGGGGCACGGGCGTCGGCTGGTCGTCGAGCAGGGCATCCGCCCCTGCGGCTTCTTGGTCAGCGGCCGGCGAGTCTGTGAGCGTGATCACGGCGTAGACGCTCTCGTAGGCGGAATCGAGCTCCAGGAGGCGATCGAGCTCCGCGTCCAAGAATTGGAAGTGGACGGTCGTTGGGAGCTCGTGCCGAGCGCAGACCGCGAGGGCTTGGCCGATCACGACGCCTGCGTCCAAGCTGTGCAGCCGATAACTGAACTCGCCGTACTTGAAGACGTTTTTCCAAAAGGCGATCGTGATCAGCAAGCACAGACCGTGTGTCGAAACCGGACCAGAGTGGGTGCCCTGAGCAGGTTCCGCTGGTCGTCCTTGGGTTTGGAGCGGTGAGACGCCCTGGTGAGCCACCGCCCGCGACTCCGTGACACCGTCCTGGGGAGTTTCGACTGGTCGTCCTTGGGTTTGGAGCGGTGAGACGCCCTGGTGAGCCACCGCCCGCGACTCCGTGACACCGTCCTGGGGAGTTTCGACATATGTCCTAAGGGAGGTGGCGAGCACACGGGTGTGGTCCCCGTCGTGGATCGTGTCGAGGCAGTGATGGGCTGGGTCGTAGTGGTACACGCCTGCCGGGAGAGGCTGACCCCGACCGGCGAGCAGGTACAGCTCGCACGGGTACCGGGCGCCTCCTGCCGGGACCGGACGCAACGTGGTTGGCGGGGACAGGTGGAAACGTGCGTTGCCGCCGGGGTTGGCTGAGACCAGCTCGTCCGGCGCGGTCCAACCTTGGCGGGTCAGCCCATAGACGTCGCGGAGGAGCTGCCCGAGCTGCTCAAACGTCAACGGCGTGCTCGTCGCCCGCTCTCCGTTCGCGTGATCGCCCAACGGGATCTTCGGGCAGCCGCGATACAGCTTGAACTGGCTGGGAGCATTGGCCCAATCGACCTTGTCGGGTATTGGACGGCTTTCTCCGACGCGCACGTACTGCAATCCGATGCTGCCGTGTGCTGGGGCCTGGTGATCTTCCATCGAGTGGCCTCTTCTCATCGACATCGACGCTCATTACACGGAGACAAGGTCGACGGCCGAGACGCCGAAGCGCTCCTCGACGGCCTCAGCAGCCAGGTAGCCGAGCAGGAACCGTTCGTAGCCTTTGATGCCGAGACGGGTCAGGTGCAGATAGAGGCAGTTGACGATCACCCGGTACGTCAAGGACCGGGAGCTGGTGCGCATCCCCTCCAGGTACGAAAGGTTGTTGCCGAGCGCCTGATGGAAGGTGCTGTGTTGCGCGATCTCGCTGTCGACCCACTTCCCTGGCGGGGGCATGGGCAGGGTGATGCTGCCGGCGGCGATCAGCGGTTCGGCTTGTTTCCACAAGCGGCGCATGACCTGGACCCAGTCGCGGATGAAGGGGACGTCGTCGCGTGCGCCGTCAAGGGTGTCGAGGACCTGGCCGAGCCGCTCGGTGAGCACGGGTGCGCGGGTGCGGTACTGCTGTTCGAAGAACGACCGGAGCGCAGCGGGGTCCGCAGCCCTCATGATCCTGCCCTCGGAGTGTGAGCGGTAGGAGATGAACGTCCGAGTGATCGGCGGGCCGACGCCGTGGGCTGTGGCCCACAGGAGGTCGATGCCCAAGTTGAGGCGGCTGTTGCCGTCGCGGATGTGATCGAGCATGGCGAACGTCAGGTCGTTGGTGGCGACGTAGAAGTCCTCGAGCAGGCTTGCGGCGGCTTCGCTGCCCAGCACGTCGACCCGGCGGTCGTAGGGCAGATACTGGATCGAGTTGTCCGGGTAGAGCGGGGACAGGGGCCCGGGTTCGCGCTCCGCCTCGGCGAGCCGCTCATATTTGGCCAGCAGCGCCGCCTCGTCCAGGAGCGTCGTCGACGGGTGCTCCGCGAGCCAGCCGACCACCTGGCTGTTGATGGCTGGTTTCATGACGCGGTCGAAGTCGTCCCCGGTCGCTTGGAACCGCAGCCGCAGGTGCGGGCCGCGCAGCCAGTGGCGGACGAAAAAACATCGCCGGGCCGTCGAGGGGAGGTTGGCGAACAGCGGGCGGACGCAGTCGAGGATCAGGTCGTCCTTAT
>JBOGEB010000012.1:40083-46508 GCA_050743125.1 Egibacteraceae bacterium | reverse complement strand
CTGACATGCGTCACGCACGGTCGAAATGGGCTGCTCACGATGACGCTGGGTCTGCTGCAGGCGGACGCGGCGGGGGTCACTGCGACCGGCGGCCGGCACGCGCTCGAGGCGTGCGGCGCCGGCGCGCCGCGTCACTGCACAGCGGGAAAACAGCAACGTTATTTCTGCCCAAGCTCTTAGTGCGTGTTTGAAAACTGTTGTGGGGGTCGCGTCGCGTCGGGTTCCGCTCCTTCAGGGTGGGCGGGTGGGGGAGGTTGGTGCGGTCGGTCGGAGCCTCTTTCCGGGACGCGACGCGACCTTCTTGTCAGACGATCGCCATATGTTTTTGTTACATCTGAGGCTATTCGGCGGCAAGGCCGCCGAAATCGTGCTCCGCTTCGCTTCGCCGACGGGGGCAAGGCCGCAGTTTTCAGACACCCTCTAAGGGATGCGCACTTCCGGCAGACGTGCCTTCCAGACGGATCTTGCCGGAACGCACATCAATGCACATCGTCCCCTCGCGGCCCACGTGGGAGGTCAGCGCTCTTTTGCGACGCTTGGCTGCTCGGGCGGGCGGCTCTCAAGCTCTGCGAGCTCCCGGACGAAATCCTTGGGGGAGGTGAAGCCCTTGTACACGCTGGCGAAGCGTACGTAGGCGACCTGGTGGAGATTCCTCAGCGCGGTGAGCACCTCAGCGCCGATCAGCTCGCTCGGGACCTCACGGCGGCCCAGTGCCCTGAGCCATCGCCGGGCATCCCGGCCCTCAAGCGCCGTCCTGGGTGGTCTGGTCGTCTGGTCCGTCAAGCGTCGCCGACGAGCGCCGAAGGCAGAGCCTGCGTCGTGAGCACCGCCAATCGCTGGGTGGCCCGGGTGAGCGCGACGTAGAGCGCGCGCGGGCCGTGCTCCCGGACGATTGCCGCCGGCTCGACGACCACGACCGCGTCGAACTCGAGGCCCTTCACCTCTGGGACGCTCGAGACGGCGGCCCGGTGGTTCCCGACCCGCAGCGTGTTCACGAGCGCGGCGGGCGCCACGACGCCGACGGTTCCCCCGACGGCGGCGAGTGCCTCGCCGACCGCCGCCGTGACCGACTCGCGCAGCTGGTCGGGCCTGACTCTGCGCACGGTCGGGGCGGCGCCGCCCTGCCGCACGGCCCGCGCCGGCCGCAGCCACGGGGGCCGGACCTGCTCGGCGAACGCCATGATCTCGACGGGGGTCCGGTAGTTGATCGTGAGTTCCGTCATGGTCACGCGCTTGTCGGGGGCGTCCCCAGGGTCCCCTCTGGGGTTCCGGACCCCCTCACGGCGGGCGGACAGGTGCGCGGTCACCTCCTCCCAACTCCGCGGAGCCCACGGCCCGGTCGCCTGGCCCAGGTCGCCGACGATCGTCATCGACCCCGACGGGCAGCGCCGCCCGAGCATCCGCCAGGCCATCGGCGACAGGTCCTGGGCCTCGTCGACCAGGACGTGCCCATAGGTGGCGTCCTCGGCATCGCCGCCAGGGTCCGCGAACTCCTCAGTGCGGGCGGCGATGACCCGGTCAAGGAGGTCGCGGCGCATACGATCGTCCATCGGCTGTACGGCAGCGAGCTCCTCGACGAACCGCTCGAGCTCCTGAAGCTGCCGCTCGTCGAGGCGCGGTTGCCGGCGCCGGCCCGGCGGCGGCCCGAGCAGGGTCGCGAGCTCGTCGATCAAGGGGGCGTCGGCCTCGGTCCAGTCGCTGCCCGCGCGCCCGCCCACCCTGCACAGCCCAGCCTGCTCGTCAGCTGACAGGATTCCCCGTGCGGCCTTCTCGATCCGCGCTGGCGAGCTGAGCAGGCCCCACAGCAGGAGCCGGGGGTCTGCGCCTTTCTTGCCGGCGGCGGCGCGGGCGAGCACCGTCGCCATGCGCGCGTCCCCTTTGAGCCGCGCGACTTGTGACGGGTCGACGGCGGTACCCGTGCAGCCCGGCACCAACCCCGCCACGGTGGCCAGCCGCACCTGCTGCTCGCCGAGCGCCGGGAGGACCTCCTCGATATAGCGGAGGAACACCGGGGTGGGACCGACGAGCAGCACACCCGCGCTCTCGAGGCGGGCGCGGTGGGTGTAGAGCAGATAGGCGGCGCGGTGGAGCGCCACGGCGGTCTTTCCGGTTCCAGGGCCGCCTTGGACCACGAGGATCCCGGCCAGCGGCGCGCGGATGACCGCGTCCTGCTCGGCCTGGATCGTCGCGACGATGTCGGTCATCCGCCCGGTCCGCGAGCGTGCGATCGCCTCGAGCAGCGCGGCCTCGCCGACGAGGGGCAGCTCGCGCGCGGCCTCTGCCGGCCCGAAGCGCTCGTCGTCCATACCGAGCAGGCGGCGCCCCCGCGTGCGGAAGTGCCTCCGGCGCACGAGCCCGAGCGGCTCGTGCGGCGTCGCCCGGTAGAAGGGCTCGGCCACCGGCGCCCGCCAGTCCACGACAAGCGGCGCGTGCACCTCGTCGTAGACCGCGATCCGCCCGATGTGGAAGCGCTCCCCGTCGGTGCGGTCGATGCGGCCGAACACGAGCGGGAGGCTGCCGACCTCCAGCTCTGCCAGGCGGCGGAGGCTCGCGTGGACGGTGACGTCGCGCTCGTAGCGAGCCTGGTGCGTCGTGGCGCTGTGCCGGTCGAGCACGCTGGTCCCCAGCGCCCGGGCACGGGCGCGCAGCACCTCGAGGCGCGCGTACGCGTGGTCGACATGGGCCTGTTCACGGGCAAGCTCCGTCGAACTCATCCCACCACCGTGCCTTCTGAGCGCCCCTTGCGGCAAGGGGACCCGTCCGGACGGGCCAGACCTCGCCCCCGGATGGGGGGGTGGTCTACGTCATCAAGGGCGAAACCGTGAAGTGGGAACCCGCCTGCGATCCCCACCGCATGCTCCTGGGTGGTCAGGTGCCGGCCATCGATCATCAGCAGCAAGCGGGCCGTTGCAAGGTGGCTTTCACGGTCTTCGGCACAGTGGGAAGAATCCTGAACGCTTGTGAAGCCATTCTTCTCCGCCTTGATCAGGAGTCTTCAGCGAGCGTCGAGCGTGCGCACGCGCGAGCCCTCAGGCGCCTACACTGCCTGCTACTCGTTTTGTGGCCAGATCGCCGTTCGTGATGGGGTGCGGCGTATCGTGGTGGGGAGGGGTAGCAATGGAAGGTATGAAGCGTCCGCGTTTGCGGACGATCGCGCTGGCGTGCGCGCTCGTGGTGCTGGCTGCTGCCTGTGGCGGTGGAGGGCCGAGCGCGGCCGGCGGCGATGGCGCGTGCCCGCAGGGCGGGGTCGCAATCGGCTTCTTCGGTGCGCTCACCGGACCCAACAGCCCCCAGCTGGGGATCAACATCAGAAACGGGGCGAGGCTCGCGATCGACCAGTACAACGCAGCCAGCCCCGCGTGCACGGTCGAACTCGTGGAGTTCGACTCCCAGGGTGATCCCGCCCAAGCTCCGGCGCTCGCCCAGAAGGCGGTGGCGGACCAGCGGGTCGTCGCGATCGTCGGACCCGCGTTCTCGGGTGAGTCCAAGGTCGCGAACCCGATCTTCAACGAGGCGGGGCTGCCGATCGTGACGCCGTCCGCGACGAACCCCGCGTTGGCGCAGAGCGGTTGGGGCATCTTCCACCGGGCCATGGGCAACGACATCGCCCAGGGCTCGGCGGTCGCGAGGTACATCGCGGAGACGCTGAGGGGCAAGAAGGTCGCGGTCGTCGACGACAAGAGCGAGTACGGCAAGGGCATCGCGGACATCGTCCGTCAGCAGTTGGGGAGCGCGGTGAGCTTCAACGACGCGATCGACACCACGGCGCAGGATTACTCCAGCACGGTCAATGGCGTGAAGGGCTCCGGAGCCGACGTGATCTTCTACGGCGGCTACTACGCCGAGAGTGGTCGCCTGCTCAAGCAGCTGCGCGACGCAGGGGTGCAGGCGATGTTCGTCTCCGGCGACGGCTCAAGGGACCCTCAGTTCGTCAGTGTGGCTGGACCGGCGGCCGAGGGCGCCTACCTCACCTGCCCATGCGCCCCGATCGAGGAGGTCACGAACGGCGCGGCATTTCGCGACGCCTACAGAAAGGCGCTGAACGTCGAGCCGGGTACGTACTCGACTGAGAGCTACGACTCCACGAATGTGATCCTCCAGGCGATCAAAGCAAACAAGACCGGCCGGGCATCGATCAACCAGTTCCTCGACTCGGTCGACTACACCGGCATCACGAAGCAGATCAAGTTCGACAAGACCGGTGAGGTGGGCGACCAGAGGATCTTCATGTACCAGGTGAGAGACGGCGCAATCACCTCGGTAGGGCTCATCAAGTAGCAAGCGCAACGCCTGGTTCAGGGTTTGGCGCGCTGCGGCGCGCCAAACCCTGAACCAGGCGCAAAGGGGATGATCATTTCCGAACTCGTCAAGCTGTTCTGGCCGGCGACCGTCGACGGGCTGACGAATGGGTCGATCTACGCGCTGATCGCGTTGGGTTACACGCTCGTGTACGGGGTGCTCAAGCTCATCAACTTCGCGCATTCCGAGATTTTCATGATCGGCACGTTCAGCGCGCTGTTCGCCACCCAATGGATGGGGATCGTGCCTGGCCCAGGCACCGAGCACACCGGACTGTCGTTGGCGCTCGTCCTCGGCGGAGCCGCGCTCGTCGCGATGGCCGCCTCGGGGCTGGCGGCAGTGGCGCTCGAACGCATCGCCTACCGCCCCTTGCGCAATCGGGGCGCGGGGCGGCTGTCCGCGCTGATCTCCGCCATCGGCGCGTCCCTCTTCCTGCAGGAGGTCTTTGCGCGCTGGCGGGGCCGCGACCTCGAGCCGTTCCCGCGGATCCTCGCGAAGGTACGGCTGCTCACGTTCGAGGGCGCCGACATCCGCACAGACAAGCTCCTCATCGTCGTGGCCGCCCTCGTGATGATGGTCGTGCTCGAGCGCTTCGTGAAGGGCACCCGGCTCGGGCGCGGGATCCGGGCGGTCGCCCAGGATGCGGAGACGGCCACGCTCATGGGCGTGAACATCGACCGCGTCGTCGCTGTGACGTTCCTGCTGGGCGGGATCATGGCCGGGGCCGCTGGCCTGCTGTTTCTGGTGTTCTTCGAGAACACCCGCTACGACATCGGGTTTATTCTCGGCATCAAGGCGTTCACCGCCGCCGTGCTCGGCGGCATCGGCAACCTGCGCGGCGCGCTGCTCGGCGGGCTGGCACTCGGGCTGATCGAAAACTACGGGGCGGCGGTCTGGGGCTCCGAGTGGAAGGATGTCATTGCGTTCTCCGTCCTCGTCATCGTCTTGATGTTCCGGCCCACCGGATTGCTCGGTGAGTCACTCGGCGTGGCCCGAGTGTGACGAGCATGAATGCGCTCGCTGTCCTTCGGGGCAGAGCCGTCGCGCGCTGGGCGTCGCTTCAAGGCTGGGCACGGCTGGCGCTGCGCGTCGTCGGCGTCGCGTTCCTCTACGCGCTCCCCGCGCTGAAGATCCCGATCCTCGACACGCCGGGCTCAGACTTTGCGAGCGTGCTGTTCTTCCCGGTCGGCATCTACGTGCTCATGGCGATCGGCCTCAACGTCGTCGTCGGCCAGGCCGGTCTGCTCGACCTCGGGTACGTCGCGTTTTTCGCGATCGGCGCCTACACGATGGCGAAGCTGGGCGTGGCGGCCGGCCTGTCGTTCTGGTTGATCCTGCCGATCGCCGTCGTCCTGTCCCTACTTGCGGGCGTCGTATTGGGCACGCCGACGCTCCGGCTGCGCGGGGACTACCTCGCGATCGTGACGCTCGGCTTCGGGGAGATCATCCGCCTCACTGCCCGGAACACCGACGCGCTCGGTGGCCCGCGTGGGATCGCGGGGATCCCGCACCCGCCGGACGCCGCCGGCATCACGTTCGGGGTGCTCGACCCCAAGCCCTACTACTGGCTCTTGCTCTCGTTCATCATCCTCGTCGTGTTCCTCGTCCGCCGGCTCGAGCGGAGCCGGGTGGGCCGCGCGTGGACGGCGATCCGGGAGGACGAGGACGCGGCCGAGCTCATGGGTGTCCCGACCTTCCGGTTCAAGCTCTGGGCGTTCGCGATCGGGGCGGGGATCGGCGGGATGGGCGGCTGTTTGTTCGCGTCCAAGGTCATCGCGATCACCCCGGACAACTTCACGCTGATTCTGTCGATCCTGTTCCTGTCGGCAGTCGTGCTCGGCGGGTCCGGCAACCTGGCGGGCGTGATCGTCGGGGCGGTGGTCGTCGCCTACCTGCCGGAGCGCTTCCGCGGGTTCCAGGAGCTGCGGGTGCTCGTGTTCGGAGCGGTGCTCGTCGGGATGATGGTGTTCCGGCCGCAGGGGCTGATCCCCAGCCGGCGGCGCACCGCTGAGCTTGCTCATGCTCAGGCGGCCGGAGTGCCCGGCGGGTTTGGCACCGAAACGGGCACTGAAACCGAAACGGGCACTGAAACCGAAACGGGCACTGAAACCGAAACGGGCACTGAA
>JBOGEB010000012.1:7987-39983 GCA_050743125.1 Egibacteraceae bacterium | reverse complement strand
ACCGAAACGGGCACTGAAACCGAAACGGGCACTGAAACCGAAACGGGCACTGAAACCGAAACGGGCACTGAAGGTGGTCAGTTTGATTGAGCGCGCCCCGCTTCTGGAGCTGGAGCGCCTGACAATGCGGTTCGGCGGGGTGACCGCGCTCTCCGGTGTCGACCTGACCGTGTACGAGGGCGAGATCCTCGCGCTCATCGGCCCCAACGGCGCCGGCAAGACCACGGTGTTCAACGTGGTCACCGGGGTCTTCCGCCCGACCGCTGGGCGGGTCACCTTCAACGGCGAGTCGATCGTCGGCCTCAGGCGTCACGAAATCACCAAAGCCGGCATCGCGCGGACGTTCCAGAACATCCGGCTGTTCCCTGACATGTCGGCGCTCGAGAACGTGATGGTCGGTGCCGACGCGCACCACCGCACGAGCGTCCCGGGCGCGCTCCTCCGCCTTTCCCGGCACCACCGCGAGGAGGCCGCCAGCCGCGAGCGTGCGTTGGAGCTGTTGCGCTTCATGGGCATCGAGCGCCGGGCCGACGAGGCGGCGCGCAATCTCTCATACGGCGACCAACGTCGGCTGGAGATCGCCCGCGCGATGGCGACCCGGGCGATGCAGACCCAGCCTTGGCTCCTCCTGCTCGACGAGCCCGCGGCGGGATTCAACCCAGCCGAGAAGCGGCAGCTCGCGGACCTCATCGGCCGGATCCGCGACAACGGCTACACCGTGCTGCTCATCGAGCACGACATGAGCCTCGTCATGGGCATCTCCGACCGGGTTGCGGTCCTGGACTTCGGCCAGAAGATCGCCGAGGGCCTGCCGAGCGAGGTCCAGCGAGACCCGCGGGTCCGCAAGGCCTATCTGGGAGACGACGCCGATGCTTCTTGAGCTCACCGATGTCGTCGTCCACTACGGCAGGATCCAGGCCCTGCGGGGCATGTCCTTGGACGTCGATGAGGGCGAGGTTGTCACGCTCATCGGCAGCAACGGCGCGGGCAAGACGACCACGCTGAAAACGATCTCCGGCATCCGTCCGCTCACGTCGGGCACGATCCGGTTCAAGGGCGACGACATCAGCCGCCAACCTGCGTACCGCCGGGTTGAGATGGGCATCAGCCAAGCGCCCGAGGGCCGCAAAATCTTCCCGGGCATGACGGTGAGAGAGAACCTCGAGATGGGCTGCTACGCCCGCCACCGCACGAAGAAGGCCGAGCTGGCCGCAGACTTCGACCGTGTCTTCGACCTGTTCCCCCTTCTCGCGGAGCGGCGGAGCCAGCCGGGCGGCACGCTCTCCGGCGGCGAGCAGCAGATGCTCGCCATCGGCCGCGCGCTCATGGCCCGGCCGCAGCTCCTCCTCCTCGACGAGCCCTCCATGGGGCTGGCTCCCAAGCTCGTCAAGCAGATTTTCCAAATCATCAGCGAGATCAATCAGCAGGGCACGACCATCCTGCTGGTCGAGCAGAACGCGGCCATGGCCCTCCAGGCCGCCCAACGTGCCTACGTGCTGGAGACGGGCGCGATCACCAAGAGCGACCTCGCCGCCGAGCTGCTCGACGACGAGAGTGTCCGTGCCGCCTACCTCGGAACAGGGGGCGAGGCGGTGTGAGGCCTCGGCCCTGGTGGACGGTTGCGCTGCCGTGCGTGGTCATGCTGCTTGCCGTCGCCTGCGCGCGGGGCGGAGGCTCGAGCACTGACAGGTGCCCGCAAGGCGGGGTCGCGATCGGGTTCTTCGGCGCGCTCACCGGACCCAACAGCCCCCAGCTGGGGGTCAACCTTCGCAACGGGGCAAGGCTCGCGATCGACCAGTACAACGCGGCCGGCCCCGCGTGCAACGTCGAACTCGTGCAGTTCGACTCGCAGGGCAGCCCTGACCAGGCTCCGGGGCTGGCCCAGAAGGCGGTCCTGGACCAGCGGGTGGTCGCGATCGTCGGGCCCGCATACTCCGGGGAGTCCAGGGTCGCGAACCCGATCTTCAACGAGGCGGGCCTGCCGATCGTGACGATAGCGACGAATCCCGCGTTGGCGCAGAGCGGCTGGGGCATCTTCCACCGGGTGGTCGGCAACGACGACGCGCAAGGCCCGGCAGCCGCGAGGTACATCGCGGAGACGCTGAGGGGCACGAAGGTCGCGGTCATCGACGACAAGAGCGAGTACGGCAAGGGCATTGCGGACATCGTCCGTCAGCAGTTGGGGAGCGCGGTGAGCTTCAACGACGCGGTCGACACCACGGCGCAGGATTACTCCAGCACGGTCAACGGCGTGAAGAGCTCCGGAGCCGACGTGATCTTCTACGGCGGCTACTACGCCGAGGGCGGCCGCTTGCTCAAGCAGCTGCGCGACGCGGGGGTGCAGGCCACCTTCGTCTCCGACGACGGCGCGAACGACCCCCAGCTCGTCAGTGTGGCTGGGCGGCCGGCGGCCGAGGGCGCGTACCTGACCTGTCCGTGCGCGCCGCTGAAGGACGTGAGGAACGGGGAGCAGTTCCGCGACGCTTACCAGAGGGCGTTCAACGTCGAGCCCGGCACGTACTCGGCCGAGGGCTACGACGCGGCCAACGTGCTGCTGGAGGCGGTCAAGGCGGGGAGTGCGGATCGGACGTCGATCAACCGGTTCCTCGACTCGGTCGACTACGCCGGGATCACGAAGCAGATCAAGTTCGACCAGCGCGGTGAGGTGGGCGACCAGAGGATCTTCATGTACCAGGTCAAAGACGGCGTGATCACCCCGGTGGGGCCGGTCGAGTGAACGGCATCGGCAGGCCACCAGCTACGATCCCCCCGTGCCTGGACCAACGCTCCGCAACCGGCCGCTGCTCGCGCTGCTCGACGGCTTCAGCCTCGCGTACCGGGCGTTCTATGCGCTGCCTGACGACCTGCGCACGACGACGGGGCAGGTCACGAACGCGGTCTACGGCTTCACGAGCATGCTCATCAAGCTGCTCGCCGAGCAGCGCCCCGACGGGATCGCCGTCGCGTTCGACCGGGGGCGGCCGCAGGAGCGGCTCGCGCTGTTGCCCGAGTACAAGGCGAACCGGACCGAGAGCCCGGACACGTTCCGCTCCCAGATCCCGCTGATCGACGAGGTGCTGGCCGCGCTCGCGATCCCCACGGTCGCGGTGGACGACTGCGAGGCCGACGACGTCATCGCGAGCTACACCGGCCTTGCCGCCGAGGCTGGCTGGGACACCCTCGTGGTGACCGGGGACCGGGACGCCTTCCAGCTGATCGACGAGCGCACGACGGTCCTCTACACGCGGCGTGGGATCAGCGACACCGTGCTCATGGACGCCGCGGCGGTCCAGGAGCGCTACGGGGTCCCACCTGACCGGTACGCGATGCTCGCCGCGCTGCGCGGGGACCCTTCGGACAACATCCCTGGCGTGCCGGGGGTGGGGGAGAAGACCGCCGCGCGGCTGCTGGCCGACTTCGGTGACCTCGAAGGCGTGTTCGCGAACCTCGATCGGGTCAAGGGCCGCAAGCTCCCGGCTGTGCTCGGTGAGCACCGGCAGAACGTCCTCGACGGCTACGCGGTCACGGCGCTGCGCCGCGACCTGCCGCTGCCGCTGCCGGTCGAGGCGCTGCGGATGGGCGACGTCGACCCCGACGCGGTGCGGCGGTTGTTCCATACGTTGGAGTTCCGCTCGCTGTGGGACCGGCTCAGCGAGCAGGTGCTCACGACGCAGACCGCCCAGGAGGCGGGCGCCTTCGCCGCCGAGCCGCTGCTGCTGCGCCCGGGCGGGCTCGCGCGCTGGCTCGCGGACCTGCCGGACGCCGCACCGCTCGCGGTCGTGCCGTTCACCGATCACCGGCCGCCCCAGGCCCGCTTCGTCGCGGTCGCGGTAGCGGCCGAGGGGGCGCGCCCCGCGACGGGCTGCCTGGACGACCTCGCCGAGCCGGACCTCGCCGCGCTCGCCGCCGCGCTCGCCGACCCGGGGCGGGGATTGCTCGTCCACGACCTCAAGTCGCTGCTCCACGCCGCGCGCAGCCGGGGCTGGGCCGTGGACGGCGTCCGGATGGACACCGAACTCGCCGCCTACCTCGTCTCACCGCAGCAGCGGACGTACGACCTGGCCCCGCTGGCGCTCCAGTACCTCAACAAAGAGCTGACGAGGGAGGGTCCCGCGCAGCTGTCGATGGCGCTCGACGAGCGGTGTGGCGAGCTGGAGGCTGACCGCTGCCTGCGCGCCCAGGCGGTGCTCGACTTGGCGAAGATCCTGGCGGGGGAACTCGCCGCACGGGACCAGACCCTGCTGCTCACCGAGCTCGAGCTGCCGCTCGTGCCAGTGCTCGCGGACATGGAGCAGACGGGCATCGCCGTCGATCTGGAGGTGCTCGCCGAGCTGGGGGAGCGGCTCGGCGACCGTATGGCCGGGTTGCGGGAGCGGATCTACGCGCTCGCCGAATGCGAGTTCAACCTGGACTCGCCGCGCCAGCTCCAGCAGATCCTGTTCGAGCAGCTCAGGCTGCCGAAGACGAAGCGGATCAAGACCGGCTACTCGACCGACGCGGTCGCGCTGTCCACGATCACCGACACGCACCCCATCGTCGAGCTGCTCTTGGAGTACCGGGAGGTGTCGAAGCTCAAAAGCACGTACGCGGACGCGCTGCCGCCGCTGGTCGATCCCGGCACCGGGCGCATCCACGCCGAGTTCAACCAGACCGTCGCGGTCACCGGGCGGCTGTCGAGCCAGAACCCGAATATCCAGAACATCCCGATCCGCTCGATCAGCGGCCGGGAGATCCGCCGGGCGTTCGTGCCCGGGGTGGGGTTCGACAGCCTGCTCGTCGCCGACTATTCGCAGATCGAGCTGCGAGTCATGGCGCACTTGTCCGGGGACAAGGGGCTGCTCGAGGCGTTCACCTCAGGCGAGGACATCCATGCCACGACTGCAGCGATGGTCTGGGACCTGCCGGTCGACGCGGTCGACACCACGCTGCGGAGCCGGATCAAGGGCATGACGTACGGGCTGGCCTACGGGCTGTCGGCGTTCGGCCTGTCCCAGCAGCTCCACATCCCGCCCGACGAGGCGCGCGAGCTGATGGACGCGTACTTCGCGCGCTTCCCCGGCGTACGGGACTACCTGCAGGGGGTCGTCGAGGCCGCCCGTCACGACGGCTACACCTCGACGCTGTTCGGCCGGCGACGCTACCTGCCCGACCTGATGAGCGACAACCGCCAGCGCCGCGAGATGGCCGAGCGCATGGCGCTCAACGCGCCGATCCAGGGCACCGCCGCCGACATCATCAAGCGTGCGATGGTCGCGGTGCGCGCGCGCATGGCGGGCATGGGCTCCCAGCTCCTCCTGCAGGTCCACGACGAGCTCGTCTGCGAGACCGCCCCGGGCGAGCAGGACCAGCTCCGCGCCCTGCTCGTCGAAACGATGGCCGGCGTCGCCGACCTCACCGTCCCCCTTGAGGTCGACACCGCCTCCGGCCCCTCCTGGGCCGAGGCCGAGAAACACTGAATACTCGCCCTCGCCGATGCAGCGACGGCGGTGAGTTCGGGCAGCTCCTGCGAGCATGGAGCGCAGGGACCCGATGTGAGGCGAGAGGGGGCCGGAGATGAGCCCGAGGCCGTGGGACCGGGCATATCGGAGGGCGCGCCGCCTCATCGAAAAGGCCGCGAAGGAAAAGCACGAAGACCTGAACCTCCAGGAACAGGAGCTGGTCGAGCTGCCCCGAGAGATTGGTGAGGCCATCCAGGTCCAGAACCTCGACCTCCGTGGTAATCAGCTCACCGAGCTCCCGCCAGAGATCGGGAAGCTCGCCAACTTGCAAACCCTGGCTCTCGAGGGTAATCAGCTGGCCGAGCTGCCCGCGGAGATCGGCCAACTCGCCAACCTGCGGACCTTAACCCTCCGGGGCAATCAGCTGGCCGAGCTGCCCGCGGAGATCGGCCAACTCGCCAACCTGCGGACCGTGGATCTCCACGGCAATCAGTTGGCCGCGCTACCTCCAGAGATCGGCCGGCTCGCCAACCTCCAGCACCTCTACCTCGAGGGCAATCGGCTGGCCGCGCTGCCTCCAGAGGTCGACCGGCTCGCCAACCTCCAGAGCCTGACCCTTCGGGGCAATCGGCTGGCCGAGCTGCCCGCGGGGATCGGCCGACTCGCCAATCTGCGGACCCTCGGTCTGGAGGGCAATCAGTTGGCCGCGCTGCCTCCAGAGATCGGCCGGCTCGCCAACCTCCAGCACCTCTACCTCGAGGGCAATCGGCTGGCTGAGCTGCCCGCGGAGATCGGCCGGCTCGCCAACCTGCGGACGCTGTACCTCCACGACAATCAGCTGACCGGGCTGCCCGCAGAGTTCGGCAATCTGTCCGAGCGCTTGCTGCTTCGTCTCGGCGGGAACCCTCTCCGCGAGCCCCTGCCTCAGCTCGTCACGCGTGGCACCGTCCAGCTGTTGTCGTATCAGCGCAGCCTCCTCAGAGACGCTGAGGCCCAGTATGAGGCGAAGCTGGTTCTGGTGGGCGAGGGCAACGTCGGCAAGACCTCATTGGTAGCCGCGCTGCAGGGCAGGTCATTCATCAGGGACCGGCCCACTACCCACGGCATTGAGCGTGAGGTGCTTCGGTTCTCACACCCCGATCTGGACGTCGACATGGTCTTGAACACCTGGGACTTCGGCGGCCAGGAGCTCTATCGGATCACGCACCAGTTCTTCTTCAGCCGCCGCGCGCTTTATCTGCTGGTTTGGCAGCCGCGCCAAGGACAGGAG
This sequence comes from Egibacteraceae bacterium, assembly GCA_050743125.1. GTDB lineage: Bacteria > Actinomycetota > Nitriliruptoria > Euzebyales > Egibacteraceae > JBOGEB01. The sequence continues at coordinate 33,275 of JBOGEB010000012.1, read as the reverse complement.
CAGAACGAGGTCGAGGGATGGTTGCGGCGGATCACGCTTCGCGTCGGCGAGGACGCGCGGGTCATCGTGGTGGCAACGCATGCTGACGAGCAAATCCCGGAGCTGGACTATCCGCGCCTGAAACGACAGTTCGGGGACCTGCTGGTCGGCCACTGCGCCATCGACAACTGCTCGGGCAGGGGAATTGAGACGTTGCGCCAGGCCATCGCCGTCCACGCCGCCAGGCTGCCGCAGATGGGTCAGTCGTGGAGCAGAAGCTGGATCGCCGCTCGTGACGAGATCCTGGCGCGCCCCGAGCCGCAGATCCCCCACGACGAGTTCGTGGCCGTCTGCCAGCAGCACACGTTGGACACTGAGGCCACAGGAACGCTTGCCAGCCTGCTGCACGACCTTGGACACGTCATCTACTACGGTGCGGATGAAGGGCTGCGCGACATCGTCGTCCTGCAACCCGAATGGTTGACCAAAGCGATCAGCTATGTGCTGGAGGACCGGCCCACAAGGCAGGCCGGCGGGGTGCTCGACCACGCTCGTCTTAAAGACATTTGGCAGCGCCCTCAGGTCAACTATGCAAGCGAGTACCACCCCTACTTCCTGCGGCTGATGGAAAAGTTCGACGTCTCCCACCGCCTACCGGAGGAGCACAAGAGCCTCGTCGGCCAGCTTGTCCCCTACGAGCAGCCGAAGCTGCCATGGCACGATCCCGGCGAGGCGCCGGACACCCGCACGCTCAGGCTGGTCTGCAGGATGGCCGACGTGGCACCGGGGCTGGTCGCGTGGCTCACCGTGCGAAACCACCGTTTCTCGACCGGACTGCACTGGCGTCGGGGCGTGCTCCTCGCGCACAAAGGCTTTTCCTCAGAAGCGCTGTTTGCGCTCCTCGACAACGAGCAGTCCCTCACGCTGACCGTGCGCGCTCCGTCGCCGGGTTATTTCTTCGGCATCCTTGTTGACGGCCTCGAGCACCTTGTCAACCGACGCTGGCCCGGGTTGAGCTACGAGCTGCTCGTACCCTGCCCCACGCGCTCTAGCGGCGGAACGTATTGCACAGGCCAGTTCGAACTGCAGACCTTGATGCGGCGCGGCAAGCGCGACGGTGCACAGATCGATTGCCGTGTATGTGACCATCTGTACGACATCGCCTTGCTGCTGACCGGGTTCGCAGGCCCCACCCTGCAGCAGCAGGTTGATGAGATTCTCCAGAAACTGAGAGACGGCGTTGACGACATCGGGAGGTACACCGCCTCCATCGCGAATCAAGTGCGCAGGATCCTGCGAGTGGTCAGCACCGAGGTCACTGACTGTCCCCGACTGTTCACCCTCGCCCGAACAGAGTCCGCCTGGAGCAAGATACGGTTTTGGGAGCATCAGTACCAGCTCACGCTTTGGTGTGAGCAGCCGGAGAACGAGCACGCTTGGGACAGAGCCACCTACGACATAACCTGCCCCAAGGAGTGGTTCGACCGGGCCGCGCCATACCTGCGGTTGGTGAGCAAGACGCTGCATTTAGTGGTGCCGGTCGCGAGCGTCGTCTGGAGCGATGCGGAGAGAGTCAATCACGGGATCGAGTTCATGAGCACGCTCGCGGAACTGTCGCAAGAGAACATCCGCGCCGAACCCGCGACCCAACCTGCCAGTGGATTGACAATCGCCGAGGGGGCCGGGCTGCGAGAGTTTCGGGCGTTGCTCCTCGAGCGTGACCCGTCCCGGTCCTTCGGCGGTCTTCGCCGTGTGCAGAACCCGTCAGGCGATTTCCTCTGGATCTGCGACGATCACTATCCCGAGCATCACCCAGGCCTCCCAGACCTCTCCGGATAGCAATCGCACAGAAGGCGGGCGTACGCTCTCAGGACTCGCCCGGTCGGGCGAGTCCTGAGCGTCCGGAGGCCGACGCTGATGCGCCCCGCCTGCCGGTCCTTCTGCTCCTGGCGGCCGTGCTGCTCAAGGAACGCCGCGAGCTCCTCGCTGGCGTCGTCCGTCTTGTAGGGGTCTGTGGCCCGGCGGGAGACCGTGACCGCGTCGCGGAGGTGGCGCTCGGCGCCGTCGAGGTCGCCGGCGGCCACGAACGTTCGGGCGACCTCGATCCGCACCCACTCGTCGTCTGGGTAGGTCTCGAGCGCGGCGGCGAAGCGGGCCTCGGCCTCTGCCATGCGGCCCGCCTCGGCGAGCACGGACGCGACGTCACCGGCGTACATGGCCGCGTTGACGGGATCGAGGACAGCCAGCGCGTCGCCGAGCGCCACCGCCTCCTCGGCCAAGCCGACGTTGCCAAGGTTGGCGGGGAGGCAGGAGAGCCACGCCTCCAGCTCCCAGCTGGTGGATCCGCGACCGCCACGGCGAACTCTTCCGGCCGCCCGTCGAACATCCGAATGGTCTCCAGGACGAGCCGCGCGTGGCCACCGAGCCACGGATCTCAGGTCAGCACGAACACCCGAAGCCGCCGCGCGGCTCGCGCCTCGGCGTCCGTGAGGACGTCGGGCCAGTCCAGCGCGAGCTCCAAAAGCCGCTTGTCGTTCACCGGGGGCGTCGCGAGCGCCACGGAGACATCGGCGGGCAGGCCCGCAAGCGGGTCAGGCATCCGCGGAGCCTAACGCTTGCCGCAGAAGTTCCGTCTCCACCAGCACCGATCTGCGCTCGGATTTGAGGTGCTCCCCCCGGATTCCCTGGACTCCCTGGCACCGCAGCGGCGATTTGCGTACGGGTCAACCTCCCCCACCCACCCGCCCTTCACGGACAACGCGTTCCGCCCTCGGCGGAACGCGTTGACACTTTGTAGTGTGGTAAGCGACACTGGCCCAATGCCCGCGCGGGGGCCGGGTGGCCCTTGCGCATGTCCACCTTGCCACCGACCCCGCGGGCGATGATCCGGAAACCCAGGAGACCTCAGATCCATCATGACCGAAGAAACCGCGACGACCAACACGAACACTACCCCCAGTCAGCCCGGGCAGCTGGCCACCGCCCCCCAGCTCGAGCGCGAGCGGGGGCAGCAGATCGTCCTCGAGGAATTCGGCTCCGAGGAGGAGTTCCTCAAGGCCCTGGAGGCGACCGTCAAGGAGTTCGACGACGGTGACATCGTCGAGGGGGTGGTCGTCAAGGTCGACGCGGACGAGGTCCTGCTCGACATCGGATACAAGTCCGAGGGCGTGATCCCGTCACGGGAGCTGTCGATCAAGCACGACGTCGACCCGCACAGCGTGGTAGCGGTCGGTGACGTTATCGAGGCCCTTGTCCTGCAGAAAGAGGACAAGGAAGGCCGGCTGATCTTGTCGAAGAAGCGCGCCCAGTATGAGCGCGCCTGGGGCAAGATCGAAGAGATCCACCAAAGCGACCGCACCGTCACCGGCACGGTGATCGAGGTCGTCAAGGGCGGGCTGATCCTCGACATCGGGCTGCGCGGCTTTCTCCCTGCTTCGCTCGTGGAGATGCGCCGCGTCCGGGACCTCCACCCGTACGTGGGCAAGGAGCTCGAGTGCAAGGTCATCGAGCTCGACAAGAACCGCAACAACGTCGTGCTGTCCCGTCGGAAGTTCCTGGAGGAAACCCAGAGCGAGTTCCGCAAGGAGTTCCTCGAGACCCTCCAGAAGGGCGAGGTCCGCAAGGGCACGGTGTCGTCGATCGTCAACTTCGGTGCGTTCGTGGACCTCGGCGGCGTCGATGGACTCGTGCACGTCTCAGAGCTGTCCTGGAAACACATCGATCACCCTGGAGAGGTCGTCGAGGTCGGCCAGGAGGTCGAGGTCGAGGTGCTCGACGTCGACCTCGAGCGCGAGCGGGTCAGCCTCTCGCTCAAGGCCACCCAGGAGGACCCGTGGCGTCAGTTCGCGCGCCAGCACTACGTCGGTGAGTTCATCGAGGGCAACGTCACGAAGCTTGTGCCGTTCGGCGCGTTCGTGAAGGTCGAGGAGGGCATCGAGGGGCTCATCCACATCTCCGAGCTCGCCGACGCGCACATCGAGCTGCCCGAGCAGGTCGCCCGTGTGAACGACCGGATCACCGTGAAGATCATCGACATCGACGACGTCCGCCGACGCATTTCTCTGTCGCTGAAGCAGGCGGTCAAAGCCGGCTACCCGATGCCGCGCGAGATCCCCCAGCAACCGGCGTTCAGTCCAGACGAGCTGCAGGTCGACGACACCGCAGCCAGCTCGGCCGTGGGCGCCGCCCTCGCCGAGGCACTGCAACAGCGCGCCGAGAGCCTGGGCACGGACGAAGAGGGCTCTCCCGAGGGGGATGCTCCCGAGGACGCTTCCCCCGAGACCGTGATCGCCGAGGTCCCGGTCGTGGTCCCGGTCGTGGTCGCCGAGGCGGAGGCGGAGGACGAGTCTTAATCTCGACCTCAAGGCAGGCCAATCGTGCTGACTGTCGGGCTGACCGGGGGAATCGCTTCGGGTAAGTCCACGGTTGCCCAGCGTCTGGTCAAGCACGGCATGGAGTTGATCGACGCCGACGCGATCGCGCGCGAGGCCGTCTTGCCCGGCACGCCGACGTGGAAGAAGATCGTCGAGCACTTCGGCCGGTCGATCATCGACGAGCACGGCTTCATCGAGCGCTCGGCGCTCGGCCGGATCGTGTTCGCCGACCCGGACAAGCGGATCGTCCTCAACGAGCTCACGCACCCGCGGGTGATCGAGGAGATCGCGAACCGGCTGGAGCTGCTCCAGTGCTTCGACGGCGTCGTCATCTTGGACGTCCCCCTGCTCGTCGAGGTCGGGTTCGAGCGGAGTTATGACGCCGTCGTGGTCGTCGCGACGATGCCACAGACCCAGGTCGAGCGCCTGAGCCGCGACCGGGGCATGTCCCAGGACGACGCGCGCGCCCGGGTCGCCGCGCAGGCGCCCTTGGCGGACAAGCTTGCCGTCGCCACGCACGTGATCTGGAACGAGGGCACCCTTGCGGAGCTGGAGGAGGCCATCGACCGCGTGGCCGCTGATCTGCTGGAACGAGCCCGCGCCAAGACCGCCGCCGAGGCCGCCGATATCCCCGACAACTGATTGCGGCTGCCCGCTTCGGCGGAGCACAAGCCAATCGCTGCGCGTGAGCCAAGTTTCGGGGCGGTGGCCTTCTCCTTCGCCAGCTCACGGTGCGTGTGACACCTGCTCCGGAGAGCGCGTAGGCTCGGACGCGAGTGGTCCCAACGAGGAGGTTCCTGCCTCGCGAGGCGCGAGGCGGGTGCTTTCGTCCGAATGCTGCGCAACCTCCGAGGCGGACCACGAGAAAGGGGGCTGGCGTTCGATGCCAGTCGCGGACCGATTTGGTCGCCGGCTGCGTGACCTGCGGGTTTCGGTGACGGACCGGTGCAACTTTCGGTGCGCGTACTGCATGCCGCGCGAGGTGTTCGGGTCGGACTTCCGGTTCCTCAAGCGCGACGAGCTGCTCACGTTCGAGGAGATCGTCCGGGTCGTGCGGGTGTTCGCGCGGCTCGGTGTGCGCAAGGTGCGGCTCACCGGCGGCGAGCCGCTGGTGCGGCGGGGGATCGAGCGGCTCGTCGCGATGCTCGTCGAGGTCGAGGCCATCACCGACATCGCGCTCACGACGAACGGCTCCCTGCTCGCGACGAAGGCCAGGGCGCTGCATGACGCCGGGCTGCGCCGGATGACGGTGAGCCTCGACTCGGTCGACGAGCTCACGTTCAAGGCGATGGCGGACGTGGGCATGGGGCTGGGGCGCGTGCTCGACGGCATCGCGACTGCCCACGAGGTCGGGTTCGCCCCGATCAAACTCAACACGGTCGTGCGACGGGGTGTGAACGACGGCGGGATCGTCGACCTCGCCGCCTACGCGCGCGAGCATGGGCACATCGCCCGGTTCATCGAGTACATGGACGTCGGCATTACGAACGGTTGGAGGCTCGATGACGTCGTGCCGGCCGCTGAGATCGTGCGGCGCATCGACGCGGTGTGGCCGCTGGAGCCCGTCGAGCCGCGCTATGTCGGCGAGGTCGCCAACCGATACCGCTACATCGACGGAGGTGGCGAGATCGGGGTGATCGCTTCGGTGACCCAGCCCTTCTGCCAGACCTGCACGCGCGCGCGCCTGTCGGCGATCGGTGAACTCTATACCTGCCTGTTCGCCGCCGCCGGGACGGACCTACGCGCGCCGCTCCGCGCCGGTGCGACCGACGAGGAGCTCGCGGCCGTGATCAGCGACGGGTGGGGACGCCGCGGGGACCGCTACTCGGAGCTGCGGTCCTTGGGCACCACGAACCTGCCGAAAGTAGAGATGTCCTACATCGGTGGCTGAACGCTCAGGTGACGAAGCGGAACAGGATCTCGGCGACGCACACCGGCTTGTCCTGTCCTTCACGCTCGAACGTCACCCCGAGCGTCACCTGTAACCCGCCGCGCACCTGGGCGACCGCGACGCACCGGACGTCAGCGCGCACCCGACTGCCCACGGGCAAGGGCGCGGGGAACCGGACTTTGTTGAGCCCGTAGTTCACGACCAGCGACGCGTCGGCGACCTCGAACGCCTCGTGCAAGAGCAGCGGTGCGAGCGACAGCGTCAGGTACCCGTGCGCGATCGTCGTGCCGAACGGCCCCCTGGCCGCCCGCTCCGGGTCGACGTGAATCCACTGATGGTCGCCGGTGGCGTCAGCGAACTGGTTGACCCGCTCCTGGGTGAGCGTGTGCCAGCCGCTCACGCCGAGGTGCTGCCCCGCGTGCTTCTGCAGTTCGCCCATGGTGAACCTGGTCGGCATGCGATCCCCTCAGAACGTGTTTGAAAACTGTTGTGGGGGTCGCGTCGCGTCGGGTTCCGCTCGCGAAGAGCCTTTTAGGTCGGAGCCTCTTTCCGGGACGCGACGCGACCCTCTTGTCAGGCCACCGCCATATGTTCCTTAAAGGGTGGGTGGGTGGGGGAGATTGGCGCGGTCGGCAGTTTCGGCCGGCTTGTGGCCGCCGAAACTGCGCTCCGCTTCGCCCACGGGGCAAGGCCACGATTCTCAAACACGTCCTCAGACACGCTCCGGGTCAGCCCTGCAGGTTCACTACCTGGAAGCAGGGACCGGTGAAGGTATAGCTGGCAGCGGTGGGGCCGGTGAAGAAGTTCTCCAGGACGCTCACGCCGGACTGGGCGGTGTCGTCGGGTCGCTGGATCACGGTCTGGCGGACGGTGCCCCCGTCGTTGGGGCCGTCGGCGTAGTCGCCGGCGCCCTCGGGGAGGATGCCCTCGTAGTTGACTGACTGCAGGTCACCGACCGCGGCGAGCAGTCCCTTGCGGGTGAGGTCGCCGTAGCGGATCGCCTGCTCGAGCGCCGCCTTGAGCGGATAGGACCACACCCACCCGAACACGTAGCCGTCGTTGCCCTTCACCTCGCCGAGCGCCGCTCGCATCGCCTGGTGGCCTGCGGTCTGGGTGTCGAAGGATCCCCAGGGCGCCGCTTGGAGGTAGTGCTTCCGCAGCGCCTCAGCGGCGGAGGATTGGAGCAGCGGTGGCGCCCAGGTCGGCCCGTTGCCGATGAACAGCCCTTTGTAGCCGCGAGCGACGGCGGCGCCGACGATGACCGCGGTCTCGCGTGGACTGACGGTGAGGATCACGAGGTCGGGCCGCTGCGTGACGATCGCCTTGACGGCGGCGTCGGTGGTCGCACCGGTGGCGGTCGGCGCCTGCGGGACGGCGACGAACCCGAGGCCGTGCGCCGCAGCGCCGATCTTCGCCCCGGCCGCGCCGTCGTCGCCGTAGTCGCCGGGAAGATGGACCGCCATGACGCTTTTGATCTCGGGACTCGTGCGGAGCGCGAAGTCCACGGCGTTTATCGACTCGGCGCAGTAGTTGTTTCCAGACTCCATGATGACGTTCTCGTACGCCCAGGCGGACGTCCACGACGCGGGGATGGCGACGATCCCGTTCGCGGTGAGGTCGTCGATGATCGCGGCGGTTGTGGGTGCCCCGAGCGTCTGCCCCAGCGCCAGCACGTTGCCCTTGATCTCCTCGTACACCTGCTTGTGGGTCGCAGGGTCATACTTGTTGTCGCGGACGTACCGGGTGACGTTGACGTCGAAGCCCCCGATCCCGCCCTGGTCGTTGACCCGCTTCCAGAACGCCCGCTGCGCCTCGACGGCGGGAACGCCGAGCACCGAGAAGGGACCCGAAAGGTCCGAGATCGTTCCGAGGTAGATGCAGCTGTTCTGAGGGTTGACCCGCTCGGGGCAGGGCTCCTTGGTGACGCCGACGTCGAAGCGCACTTGGTCCCGGGACACCACCGCGGCGCCCCCCGGGCGTTTGCCCGCCGCAGAGTTGCTCGCCCCGACCAAGGTCTCCGCCGCCCGTTGCGCGCGACCACTGGAGGCCTGGCACGCGGCGGTGGCGAGCGCGAGAGCGGCAAGGAGCGCGGCCCACCTCGTGCGCTGCTTCATTTAGCCCTTCCTTTTGCGCTTCGCCTGGGCGGCCCACGGTCAGCAGCGGGACACTCCTGGCAGGGAGTGAGTCAGCGTAGTCGATAGATCGTCGTGATCGCCGAAATGCCCGGATTCGTGTGCGCCCGCCGCACGGACCCCTGCGAGCCGTTAGTGCAGCGACCGACCATCGGGGGTAGGAATCTCTCTCGCTGGAGAGATCCTGATTCAAGGGCGGCTTCAGGGGTAGGACCGACCGCCTCTCCGCTGGAGCGGCGTAGGCTTGCCACGGCTCGACAGGAGGGGCGACGATGCCGTTCTACCGCCGCGTCGGGGAGATCCCGCACAAGCGTCACACGCAGTTTCGGCGACCCGACGGCGGACTCTACGCAGAGGAGCTCATGGGCGTCGAGGGCTTCGGCTCGGACTCCGCGCTCCTCTACCACCGGCACCTCCCCACCGCGATCGTGGCGGCTGAGCCGGTCGAGTCCCAGCCGCAGCCGCTGGAGTCGAACCATCCGCTCAAGCCACGTCACCTACGCACGCACCAGCTCAAGACCGGCGGTGACCTGATCGATGACCGCCAGCTCCTGCTCGGCAACGCCGACGTGCGCCTGTGGTACGCCGCAGCCGACGAGCCGAGCCCGCTCTACCGCGACGCGATCGGTGACGAGTGTGTGTACGTCGAGTCGGGCCGCGGCCGGCTCGAGTCGGTGTACGGCGCGCTCGACGTCGGCCCCGGCGACTACGTCGTGATCCCGACGTCCACGACCCACCGGTGGGTCGTCCAGGACGACGAGCCGCTGCGCGCGCTGGTGATCGCGGCGACCGGGCACATCGGCCCACCGTCGCGCTACCTGTCGGCCCGTGGCCAGTTCCTCGAGCACTCGCCGTACTGCGAGCGTGACCTGCGCGGCCCGACCGAGCCACTGCTCGCCGACGGCGAGGACGTCGACGTGCTCGTGCGCCACCATGCGGGCCTCACGCGCTACACGTACGTCCACCACCCGTTCGACGTGGTCGGCTGGGACGGGTGCCTCTACCCGTACGCGTTCAACATCGGCGACTTCGAGCCGATCACCGGCCGGGTCCACCAGCCACCGCACGTCCACCAGACGTTCGCGGGCCCGAACTTCGTCGTGTGCAGCTTCGTGCCGCGCAAGCTCGACTACCACCCGCTCGCCATCCCGGCTCCGTACAACCACGCGAACGTCGACAGCGACGAGCTGCTCTTCTATGTGAGCGGTGAGTTCACGAGCCGCAAGGGCGCGCGTATCGAGCTCGGGTCGATCTCCCTCCATCCGGCGGGGTTCACCCACGGGCCACAGCCGGGCAGCGTCGAGGCGTCGATCGGCAAGGAGACCGCTGAGGAGACCGCGGTCATGGTCGATACGTTCCGGCCTTTGGACCTGGGGCCCGCCGCGCGTGAGTGCGAGGACGCGAGCTACGCCTGGACGTGGTCGGGGCGGCGGGGAGCTGGCCGATGAGCGTGCCCGAGGCGCCACCGCTTCACCCCGACATCGCGCCGCTCGGGTTCCTGCTCGGGACGTGGGTGGGGGAGGGGGCCGGCCAGTACCCGACGATCGCATCGTTCCGCTATGGCGAACAGATTCATGTCGCGCACAGCGGCAAGCCGTTCCTGTTCTACGTCCAGCGGACCTGGGCGCTGGACGACGGCCGGCCGCTGCACGCCGAGGCGGGATACTTCCGTCACGTCGGCGACGGCCGGGTCGAGCTCGTCCTCGCCCACCCCACGGGCGTCACCGAGGTCGCAGAGGGCCACCTCGACGGCTCCTCCATACGTTTGCAGACCACCCGGGTAGCGGCCACCGCCACGGCAAAGCGCGTCGATGCGCTCGAGCGGGACATCGACGTCGACCGCGCCCGCCTCACCTACGCGATCCGCATGGCCGCCGTGGGCGAGCCCCTCACCCACCACCTCTCCGCCACCCTCGAGCGGCGCTGAGCGCACGGTTGCGAACCCTCGGATCGGGGTATTCTTCTGGGAAGTTCCTTGAGGGAGGGGTCCCCGTGAGTCTCGTCACGATCATCCTGGTCGTCCTGCTCGTCCTCGTGCTGCTCGGCGCATTCGGGTACGGCGGGGGCGTGTACCGTGGGCCGGGCATTGGCATAGGCACAGTGCTCCTGATCATTCTCATCATCCTGCTGCTGAGATAGGCCGCGCCTGGGCCGGCTCGCAGCCCTACCGCAGCCGGTCCCTCAACGCCTCGAGCAGCTTGATGAACCCCTGCTCAAAACGGTCTGCCCTCATGTCGACATATTTGATGGTGCGCAGAATCGCCGGTATGGGGCATGACTCAACCAGGATGGGGATGACGGTTACGTCCTGACCGCTCAGCTGGTCCATCAAAGCCACAGTGAACTCGTGTCGCACCCAAGCAGACGAGACCGACTCATGACTCAAGAGCACGAGCAACGTGTCGTTCTGCGCCAGGGCGTCGTTGATCTTCTCGACGATTGACTCACCGGCTTTGATCGCCCACTCTGCGTACCAGACCGGATACTTGAGCGCCCGTAGGCCCATGGCGATCCGATCCGCCATGTCAGCGTCCACCGCCGAGTGGCTCAAAAAGATCCCAAACTGGCGAGAGCTGCTGTCCGGGGGCAGGTTTATTTGCCGACCGGAAACCTCATCTCCTGCAACCTGGTCTTTTCGCCTGATGGCTGGCATGACCTGTGTTGGCACCCACCTGATCAGGTCGATCCCGTTGCCGAACACTCGTCGTGCCTCGTAGATCTCCGCGTGCGACGAGCTGCTCGGCTCCCGCCCGGCATGCGCCCACCGGTTGCGGTTGTCCGCAAATTCCTCCAGCCGGTCCAGCCATTCGTCAGTTAAAACCTCTGACACGAAGTCGAAGTCCTCGCGGTCCCTGATTGTCTGTAATGCGGAAAGGATGTTGCCCAGCGCAAACTCGCTGACTTTTCGGCTCCGAAGCTTGAGTTCTTTCTGAGCCCGGCCGAGATCGCGCCCGTATACACATCTGACCATTTTTTCCAACGCTGCCTTGAGCACGCGTTCGACCTCTGTGGACATGTTCATGACCGGACCCTGCAGCGTCCCGGGTCGTGCCCCCTCCAGCAGCGCGCGCCTGAACGAACTCAAGGCAGCGTTGACGCGCTCCTTGATGTCGTCCTCCCAGGATGGATCCTTCTCGTGCTCCTGGAGCTCGCACAGGCTGTCGAGGACCACAGGCTGCAGCCGTGACTCCAGGAGGTTGAACAGCGTGATCGCCTCAGCTCCGAGCGCTCCGACCGTATCCTGCGCAAGAGCCTCGATTCCATGAGTGTCCGGTACCGAGAATTGGGGAGACCTCTGGCTGCTGACCCGTGTGAGGTGCTCGTCACCACGGGCTACAACGAACGTTGCGGTCCCGAGCGTCACCGAGCCTATCGGCCGCGATTCGAGCTCAAAGAGCGCTCGATCCAACTCTTCGAAGTCCTGACAGACGATCTTCGCCCAGTAGTTGAAGGGCTTTCCCCGGTTGAGCTCTGCAAAATGCACCAAGCAGGTGCGCAGCACCTCGCTTTGCAGAAGATCCTCCAAGATCACCGAGGACGACAGGTTGTTCATTGGGCCACGCAGGTTGATTCCCACATAAGCGCGGCCGTTGGTTGACGCCTGGCCCTTGAGCTCCCACGTAGGTCCGAGGAGGATGCCGGCTTTTTCTAGCTGCGCCCGCTGCTGCTTGTGCGCTGGGTTATTGTAGTCATCGATGATGTCATTGATGGACTCTTGCGTCACGGGGAGAGGTGGGTGTGCAGACTCAAAGGATTCACGGGTCTTATGGCGGTGGAAATACAGGTATCGTGAGATTGAAAAATCGATGCAGTCGTAGACCGTCGATGTGCTCTTAATGGTCTTGAGCAGCGTGTCCGACTCCTGCTCGGATCCATGGAACGCGATTAAGATGTCGTGGGTTCCGTAAAGGATGTAGTAAGAGAGTTTGTCTGGGGAGCTTTGATCTTTTGTCTGCCTTTCGAAGTACTGCATCCAACCGGGCTCGGTATCGATCAAGTAAAAGTAAAGGTTGATGTCTTTGGCCTGCGAAAGCCATATTGGGTTGACGACCCCACGGCAGCACGCGTCGTTGGCAATGCCTTTAAGAAAACGGTTCACGTGGACCGGGTCGGGAGGGAAAAAGGGGACAGCGGGGAGGGAGCTCTTGATTCGGGCCAGAGCGTCAGAGGGGGCCAGGAAGGGCTCGACCTGAAGTGTCCGGAGGAACGTCGATGCGAGGATGGACTGTATCGAGTGGCGCATAGTAGGCGGCCCCCGAAGTGGAAGGAAAAGCCGACGCCCGGGGATTGTAGCGCTATAGGCATACCTGAGGGCCTCGCGGGCGTGGCATGTTTGGGCCTCGCCCGGTTGGACCTCTCCGCTCTGCGGGACGGTCGTGGACGCAGCGGTCGCGGCTGAAAGCGCGGCCTCAAGTGCCCTTGTAGCTCAGCACGCCGTGGAGGGTGTGGAGGGGCTCGACCAGGTCGCGCTGGTCGGCCATGACCGTGGTGACGTCCTTGTACGAGCCGGGGATCTCGTCGAGCAGGCGCTTGGCGCTGTGACGAAGCCACGTCCGGTCTCCCATAGCTGCGAGCAGGTCGTCCTCGGTGAACCGCTGCCGGGCCTGACGGCGGGACATCGCCCGTCCGGCGCCGTGCGCACACGAGGCGTACGACTGCGTCTCGCCGAGCCCTTGCACGATGTAGGTCGTGGTTCCCATCGATCCGGGCACGATCCCGAGGTCGCCCGCCCGCGCGCGGATCGCGCCCTTGCGCGTCACCCACACGTCCTCGCCAAAGTGGTGCTCGACGACCGCGTAGTTGTGGTGGCAGTCGATCCGCCGTGTCTGCCGCCCGCGGCCGACCTCTGCGATCAGGTCAGCGAGCGCCGCAGCCATCATCTGTGCTCGGTTCGCCTTCGCGTAGCCTTGAGCGAAGCGCAGGTCAGCGACGTACGCGTCGAACTCTGGGGTGCCTGCCAGGACATAGGCGAGCTCTGGGTCCTCGAGCGCGACGTCGAGCTGGCGCATGAGCCCCTTCGCCGAGGTGATGTGCCGCTGCGCGAGCTGGTTGCCGATCCCGCGTGACCCGCTGTGGAGGACGACCCAGACGCGGTCGCGCTCGTCGACGCAGACCTCCAGGAAGTGGTTTCCTGAGCCGAGCGTGCCGAACTGCTCGCCGACCTTGCGCAGTTGCTCGGGTGTGAGCTGTGTGGACGGCTGGTGGAGCGCCCGCTTGAGCCAGGCGACTCCCGCCTCGCAGCGGTCATGATCCTGACCCGTCTGGGACGTTCCTCTGGACCTCCTCGTGTCCATCCCAGCTGGGACCGACTGCCCGATACGGTCGAGGAGCGGCTCGAGGGTGTCGGGCAGGTCGTCGGCGGTTACGTCGGTTTCGGCCGCGGTCATCCCGCACCCGATGTCCACCCCAACGGCGGACGGGATCAGCGCACCCTTCGTGGGAATCACTGACCCGATCGCCACACCCTTCCCGAGGTGCGCGTCCGGCATCAACGCCACGTGCCCGCGGACGACCGGCAGCCGCGCCGTCGTCGCGGCCTGCCTAGCGGCCTCCTCGTCGAGCAGGGACGCCCAGCTCAGGACCCGTGGCGCGATCTCCTTAGGCGGCATGGGCGCCATCATGCCTGAGAACATGTGTCGAAACCCTACAGGGCTGTGTCGCGAAGTCGCCGACGAGGGCTCCCCGGGACGTCTCACCGTCTGGCCCGGTTTCGACACACGCCCTCAGATCAGCCCAGTGCCACCCACGGCGGCTTACCGGAAACAGCCCGGAGCACCGCCTCCCTGATCGAGTAGCTGGACAGCGGCGGTGCGGAGCATCAGCCCGTCCGTCGGGGCATCCTATCCGCGACAGCATCCGATTAGGGTGGCTTCGGTCAGCTTCCGCGGCAAGGGGAGTGGCGATGGACTTCCGGGACAGCCCTGCCGAAGCGGAGTTCCGGGCAGAGGCACGCCGGTGGCTCTGCGAGCATCTGCCCGAGGGCTGGCCGGAGCCACGTCCGGTCGCGCGCGATCCGGACGAGCTGGTCGAGCTGTGGCGGTGGTGGCAGCGAACGCTCTACGACGCCGGCTGGCTCGGATTCACGTGGCCGCGGGAGTACGGCGGGCGTGCCGGCACGCTCGTCCAGCAGGCGATCTTCGACCAGGAGGCCGCTCGAGTCCAGGCACCCCCTCCGATCAACACCATCGGCCTGTACATGGCCGGGCCGACGATCATGGCGTGGGGCACCGACGAGCAGAAGCGCCGCTACCTCCCGCCCCTGCTGCGCGGTGACGAGATCTGGTGCCAGGGGTTCAGCGAGCCGGGCTCAGGCAGCGACCTCGGCTCGCTCCGCACGAGGGCGGTCCGCGAGGGCGACGAGTACGTCGTCAACGGGCAGAAAGTGTGGACGAGCTACGGGCACCTGGCGGACTTCTGCCTCCTCGTGGCGCGAACCGACCTGGACGCGCCGAAGCATGCGGGCCTCACGTATCTCGTCGCGGGAATGCACGACCCGGGAGTGACCGTCCGTCCGCTCGTCCAGATCACCGGCGATCCGGAGTTCAACGAGATCTTCTTCGACGACGCCAGGGTCCCGGTAGGCAACCGGCTGGGCGACGAGGGCGACGGGTGGAAGGTCGCGATGACGACGCTCCTGCATGAGCGCGGGACGATGAGCACGGCGATGCAGGTCGGTGCGCGGATCATCCTCGACCGGCTGATCAAACTCGTCCGCAAGCTCGGCCGCGCCGACGACCCCATGGTGCGCGAGCGGCTGGCCGGCTTCCACCTCGACATCGAGGCCGTACGGATCACGAACCTCCGCAGCCTGTCCAAGCTCCAGAAGGGGGCGCCCGGCCCCGAGGGTTCGATGGCCAAGCTGCTTTGGGAGCGGACGCAGCAAGCCATGGGCGAGCTTGCGATGGAGCTGCTCGGCAGCGCCGGCCAGGTGATGAGCGGCCCAGACGCCGCCGATGACGGGTTCTGGCAGCGTGTCTACCTCCGCGGGAGGGGACACACGATCGAGGCCGGCACCACCGAGGTCTGCAAGAACATCATCGCCGAGCGCGTGCTCGGCCTCCCCAGGAGCCGGTAGCCGATGGACGTCGCCTTCACCGAGGAGCAGGAGGCGCTGCGGGACGCGGTGCGTGACCTGCTGGGCGACCACTGCGCCCGCGAGCGGGTCCGCTCGGTGACGGAGTCGGAGACCGGCGCCGACCTCGACCTCTACCAGCGGCTCGCCCAGATGGGAGTCACCGACCTGCCGAGCTTGGTCGAGCTCGGCGTGGCGCTGGAGGAGTGCGGGCGCGCGCTCGCCCCCGTCCCGCTGGTGAGCGCGGCCGGGATCGCTGCACCGGCGCTCGCCGCCGCGGAGATGGACGTGCTCTTGGCGGACCTGCGGGCCGGCCAAGCCATCCCGGTGCTCGCGCTGGAGGGTGAGGCCACGCTCGGTGACGGGATCGTGCAGGGGGTGTTCCACCGGGTACCGGAGGCCCACGTCGCGACGGCGATCGTGCTTGTCGCGAGCGACGAGGACCGGCCACGGCTGGTGGCTGTGGACGCCGTTGACACACCTGTCGAGGCGCACCCGACCATGGACGCCACCCGCCGGCTCTGCACCGTGCGGCTGGAGGGCGCGCCCGTCATCGCCGCCGGGCCCGCGGGGGAGGGCAACGCGGCGCTCGAGGCCGCGCGCCTGCACGGCGCGGTCGCGCTCGCGCACGAGCTGGTCGGGGTCGCGCATGCCTGCCTCGACATGGCCGTCACGCACGCGAAGACGCGCGAGCAGTTCGGCCGCCCGATCGGCGCCTACCAGGCCGTCAGCCACCGCTGCGCGGACATGTTCGTCGCGCTCGAGGCGGCGCGCAGCCACATGTACTACGCCGCCTGGGCGGTGCAGGAGGACACGCCGGACGCGGCGCTCGCCGCGAGCCAGGCCAAGGCCGCGGCCAGCGACGCCGCCGTCGCCTGCGCTCAGGGCGCGATCCAGGTCCACGGCGGGATCGGCTTCACCTGGGAGCACGACCTCCACCTCTACCTGCGCCGCGCCCGCTCCGGCGCCGCCCTCCTCGGCACCGCGAGCGACCACCGCCGCCGCATCGCCGACCTCATCGGCGTCTGAGCACCTCGGCTGGAAGGCGTGTGGAGGGGGCAACTCCCGGAGGAGGGCTGTTCTGTGGTCGCCTACCGGACGCCTGGTCCGGTAGGCGACCACAGATCTCCTCACCCGGGGAACCTTGCTCGGCCATTGGCGGCCATCCACGCGCGGGTGCCGAAGTGGGCGCAGGACGTCGATGCCACGAGTGCGGCGTTCTCCAGCGCCTCGCGAAACCGACCGTTGGAGCGCAGGAAGTAGTAGCAGAAGGCGCCGTGAAAGATGTCGCCAGCGCCGAGCGTGTCGATGGCGGCCGTTTGCGGCACCGCGACCTCACCTTGCGCGGTGGGTGTGGAGAAGCGGATAGGGGCGGCGCCGTCGGTCGTGGCCACCAGGTCGACGCCGCGTGCATGGAGGTACTCGTGCACCGCATGACGCCCGTGGTCGACGGCAGCGGGTGGGTGGAAGGACCGGGAGCAGATCGCGATGTCGACGTACTCGAGCAGCACGTCGTTGATCTTCTTCCAGCGTCCGCCGTCGAAGACGACCGGCACGCCCGCCTCCCGGGCCGCTCGTGCGACCGCAACGCAGAGCTCTGGGAGGTGACCGTCGAGGAGGACAACGCCAACGTCATGGAGGAGCCCGTCCGGAAGCGCCGATGCGGGCACGACGAGGCGGGAGGCGTCGAGCGAGACCACGGTCCGGCTGCCGTTCTCCCGCGCGATCGTGATGGAGGAGATCGGCGGCGGCTCGGCGCGCTCCGGGGTCAGGTCGGTGACCTGCACCGCGTGCTGGCGGAGGTCGTCGCGCACGAACTCGGTAAGAAAATGTGCCCCGAGGGCCGTCATGAGGTGAGTGCCGCCTCGGGCGAGGAACGCGAACGTGACGGCGGCGTTCGTGGCGGGACCGCCGGCGGCCGTGAACTGGTCCTCGGCCGTGTTCTTCGTATCTTCGACGGGATAACGCTGCACGAGGTACCCAAAGTCAAGCGCGGTCAGACCGACGAACACGCCGCGGTCGACCGACCGAAGCTCACGATCGTCATCGCCGGATCGCTCCAGGCGTGCGGTCATTGCGAGCGTTGCTTTGCAGCCCTATCGATCAGAATATGCGCAAACTTTGCGCTCTCGTCGGAGTATGCGCTCACCCTCACGACGACAAGGAAGTCGGCGTCTTTGGCTTGGCTGTGGAGCGACTGCCAGTTCGTGGCCAGGTACCACGCGGCTCCCGGCGTCCCCTGCGGGCCGAGTCCCGCGCACAGGAACCAGGCGCGATCCGGGTGGTCCATGCGGTCCGGATGAATGCGCGCCACGATGCCGTAGATCTCTCTACTGGTCGAATGGAACTCGCTGCCGTCGGCAAGCTCGAGGTACTCCAAGCCGTGCTCGTCGGGGATGATCTCGAAGAGCGGATGGTCGGCGGTTTCGAGGTACATGTGCGTGCAGTCGTTGCTGCTCAACCCGAACGAGAAGAAGCTGCAATCACAGTGGCTGACCACCTCGGCGTCGGTCCGGACGACGGTCCTCACGGTGATGTAGCGCTGGAGCAACTCGGATACGTAGAGCAGCGCGCGCACGTCGTTCGCGGCGGCGGCCAGGGGAACGTCGATTCGGTGGGTCCTCGTGAACGGGCTGTGCTGCTTGGTGTACAGGAGCTGCTGATCGAGGTGCGACAGCGACTGCGCCGCCTCGTCGCTGAGCTGGAACACCGGATAGACCAACGCGGCGCCGTCGCGGGCGATCTCGCCGCCGACGAAGGACGCGAAGTCGGTCGCCACCGTGTGCGCCTCTGCCCGCCCACGGGGCCTGACCGCAAGGCGCCGACGACGGTCGACCTCCTCCCAGGCGGCGATAAACGCTTCGGCGCCGGCGGGACCGAGGGCGGCGATCGTCCGCGCAACCGTCCTGCTGGGAAACGCCGCGCCCCGCTCGATCTTGCTGATGTAGGTGCGGTCGACGCAGATCTTCGCGGCGAGCTCCTGTTGCGACAGGTTCAGCTCACTCCGCCGCGAGGCGACCGCCTGGCCGAACTCGCGCTGCCCCTCAACGAGCACGTCGTCTCCTACGGGAGCGGAGGTCACGATTCGGTGCCTTGGTGACAGAGGGAAAGGGAGCGGGGCAAAGAATTGTCTGCGAGGCGGGGTTTGCTGTCAAGGGAGTGAATGGGCCGAACTGGAGGGCACGCTCGTTCACGCCGTGGCGTCACCCCGCCACCCCGGCGGACGATGCGGGGATCGGCGAACCGTCGTCGTGACCGACGAGACGGAAGGGGGGTGGTGCCGGGGTCACACCCGCAAGTCCGACGAACGTGCACGGGTCCCGGCCGCCCATACATGACGGCCGGGGCCTGACTTCCCGAGGAGGACGCCAGAGCATGCGAACGATCCAGACCTTGACCAGGGACCGTCTGCGGATCCTGATCACCGACGACCCCGCCGCCGCGACACAGCCGGCGTGCACTCCCGAGCTCGCCGCACGGCTGTTCGAGCGCTGGCCCGACGCGATGATCGTGTTCGACCAGGCCCCCGAGCGCCGGCAACGCTGGCTGTACCTCCCCGACCTGCGGCCGAGCGCCGGCCCGGGGGCCGTGCCGTGACCCCACCCGACCCGACGCCAGAGCGCACCTATCGGGTGGTCGTCACCTGCCCCGACCCACGTCACGAGTTCGTCGTGACCGTCGACCTCACCGATCCCGACGACCCGGTCGTGCAGGCATGCGAGACGGTCTTCGCCTTGTTGAACATCGGTGGCCTCGGCATCGATGACCTTCCCGAGCTCGGCTACGCCCAGCAGGTGGACGCGGTGCGTTCCTGGTATGCCCACCACATCGACTTGCGCCCAGGCGTCAGGCTGGAGGTGACCGCGCCCGACGGCACCCTTCTCCCTCTGGCCTGCGATGACGTCGGCTGCGCTCACCCCGTAGCTGGCCCGTCCGGCAGCGGCCCGGCCGTCGGATAGGGTGGCCAGGATGACCGACGTCGCCGGTCCGCTGCTGTTCGCGCGCTACGCGTACGCGCCGAACGAGCTCGGGTACTGCGGCCCGGCTGACCACAGGGCGATGCTCGAGTACGGGGCCGGGGGCGTGGTCGACGGCGGGCTTCGCGAGCTGGCGCGCGGTTTTGGCGGAGCATGGCCGTACTTGCAGCTGATCGCCGGGGCGAACGGGATCCCCGACCCGCTCGACCGCCGGGTGGTCGAGGCCTACTGGGTCGGCAACGAGCTGCTCGACCGCGTCGACCTGGCCACCTTCGGCAACTCACTGACCGAACGCTTCGCCGCCCCTGCCGGCCGCCGGTGGCGCAGCCTCGCCGAAACCATCCCCGCCGGTGGCAGCGCCCATCACAGCTTCCACGTGCTGTGCGTGTATCCGTGGGTCGGGATGCTCGGCGAGGGGCGGGGCGCTGACCGGCCTCTGCAGGTCCTCGACCAGTGCCGCATCCGCTGGGGCCGGGTCGTCTCGATCACCGGCGGCGAGGTCGTGGTCCGATCCCGGCCGTTGCGCTACGAGCACCGCCGGCTGTCGCTGGGCCCGGAGCGGACCGAGACCGCGACCGCAGCCGTGGACGGCCTCGGGTTCGCGACCGATCTGCGGGCCGGCGACTGGGTGTCGTTGCACTGGCGGTGGGTCTGCGACCGGCTGGCGCCCCGCCAGCTCCGCTGCCTGCGCGGCCACACCACGCGGACGCTGCGGATGGTCAACGAGCGGCTGACGTATCCAGGCCCGGCCGCGGCCCTCGGCTGATCCGGTCCCCCGTGCGGGCCACCTCTCGGTGAAGCTCGACAAGCCGCCCCGCGACCGTGGAGGTTGACAGCGACGTGGTGATGAAACAGATCACGGTCCTGTCCTAAGGCCATTATCTGTTCACACGATATGCGTACCGATGGGGGATGGAGCGCCGAGCCCTTATAACCGGTTGGGCCGGAAGTGGACGGCGAGCCGGATGGGCGACTTTCCACGGAAGCGTCCAGGATTACTGCCATGGGAACTCTGTATGAGGATGTGACATCTGCCCTCGTTTGAATGCTAGAGAAATGGCAGGATAGCGGACCGCACGCGGATTCGCATCTGATTGGATACGTCCTCACGCGGGGGGTCACGCATGCAAAGCCCGGATCACGCCGTAGGAAGAGAAGAGCACACGCTGCCCACATAAGAAAAGCCTTATAACAAAAATCGCACGCGCATGATACGCTGTCAATCGTCAGGCTTGTGGCGAGCAACGGGGATCCAGGTGAAACACGGCTCTCGACTGAACCCAACCCGTCGGGCTCTCGTAATTCGTGATCGTCACCATTGTCGGTCTTGCACAATGTCGCACCGGTGGTCGACTGTTGGCATGGCTCGCTTGAGCACGTAGCAATCGCGTAAGAGGTAGGCAGATGGCTGAGCAGAGAAACCCGCTCGGCGCAGGGTCTGAGTGCGTGTTTGTTGGCGACTGGTCGGTGACCGTCGGTCCGTACGGCGTCGAGGTCGCCAAGGCGGGTACCGCGTTACCGCGCGCGCCGTTGCGCCAGCGATCGGTCGGCGTTTTGCCCGAGCCGTTCCCTGATCTGTTGGGACGCCAGGACGAGGTCGGGGTGGCGCTGGCCGCCTTGGGCGGCCATGAGCTGTTGGAGGTGTACGGCGAGTTCGGGGTCGGCAAGACCAGCCTGCTCCGCCATTTGGCGCACCGTGCGGTCACGGCGTTCCCGGACCTGCCGGTCGTGTACGTCGCGGCGGCGGGGCAGACGTTGGGGGATCTGCTGCAGACGCTGTTCACCCTGCTGTACCGCAGCGACGTGCCACGCAAGCCGGCGCACGCGCAGCTGCGCCACGAGCTGCGCCGAGCGCAGGCGGTCCTGCTGCTCGACGACGTCGAGCTGGGCTCCGAGGACCTCGCCGAGCTGCTCCGCGCGGTCCCGGACTGTCGGGTGGTGTTCACGTCTCACCGGCGGCGGGTGGTGACCGAGGGCCGCTCGCTCGGGCTTGCCGGTCTCGACGAGCAGGCCGGCGGCCAGCTGCTCGCCCAGGCCCTCGGCCGGGGACTGCGAGACGGCGAGTACGCAGACGCCCGCCAGTTGTGGAACCTGCTTGCCGGCCACCCCTTGCGGCTGTTGCAGGCGGCCGCGGTGGTGCGTGAGGGCGACCGGACGCTCCCGGAGCTGGTCAGCGCGTTGGGGGCCGGCGACCCGGTCGAGGTACTCCAGCAGATGTGCGTGGCTGGGCTGTCGGCCCAGCAGCGGCGAGTCGTCGCGGTGCTGGCGATGACCGGCGGGATGCTGCTGCCCGTAAGCCTGGTCAAGGCGATGAGCCAGGTCGCTGATCTCGGCGCCGAGCTGCGCAAGTTGCGCGACCGAGGGGTGGTTGAGCAGCGCCGGGACCGCTACGGCCTGCCGGTGGGCTCGCTCGGCCCGCCGCGCAGGCTGATCGGCCCAGGGCTGGACCGGCCGCTGGCGCTGCGCAGCCTGGCCGCATGGCTGGAGGACCCCGCCACCCGGCCCGAGGACCTGCTGTCGGTCAGCGGCGCGGTCCTGACCTTGCTGGAGGTCGCCTGCGAGTCCGGTGAGTCCGAGACCGTGATCAGGCTGGTGCGCGCGGTTGAGCCGGTGCTGATCCTCAGCGGCCGTTGGCAGGCGTGGCGGTACGCCCTGGACCAGGGGGTGCAAGCCGCCCGGGCGTTGCAGCGCGTAGCTGACGAGGCCCACTTCCTGCACCAGGCCGGCAGCAGCGACCTGGCCTTGGACGACCCCGACACCGCGCTGCGCGTCCTCGACGAGGCGCTCAAGCTGCGCAAGGCCCATGACACCCGGGCAGCCACAGCCGTCACCCGCCGCAACCGCGACCTGGCCGCGCAAATAGTGGCAACCGCTTCGGCTATCAGAAGTGTCCAGGAAGACCGCCATTCGCGGGACGGCTTGAAAAAATGGGTCAGTAGGGTCTCGGCCGTGCTCGGCGGCTTCGCGCTCATCGCCCTGGCCGTCCAGACGGTCGCAAACATGGTCGAAAACGCGGTCGCTGGCAGCGTGCCCCCGCCGCCCACTGTGATTGTGTCGCCCGACCAAACTTTGACGAATCTCCCGGCGATCTCCCCCCCTCCGGTTTCAGCGCCGCCTCCGGCGCCTCCGGAACCACCAAAGCTCTCCCAGCCTTCTCGTGGTCAACCGCCGAAGACACCCATTTACACTGTGCCCACAAAGCAAAAACACACCGAAACCCCCGAAGGCAACCCCTGTAAAGACGAAGAGAAACGCCGCACCGACAAAGACGAAAAACCTCGCAAAGACGACGACCGCTGCAAAGACAAAGACCCCGACCCCTGCAAAGGTGACGACTGCAAGCCCTGCAAAAACGACGACAACCACTGCAAAGACAAAAACCCCGACCCCTGCAAGGACAAGGACCACAAAAACGAACACCGCGAAAACAAGCCCTGCGAGGATAAACACACCAAAGAACCCTGCAAAGACGAACACCGCCAGGACAAACCCTGTAAGGACAAAGATCCTCACCCGAAGCGCACCGAGATCGAACAGCCAAAACCAGAGCACACCAAGATCGAACAGCCAAAACCAGAGCGCACCAAGATCGAACGACCCAAACCAGAGCACACCAAGATCGAACGACCCAAACCAGAGCGCACCAAGATCGAACGACCCAAACCAGAGCACACCGAGAGCAAGCGCTCGAAGACAAAGACCGCTGACTCAGGGCCCACCAGCCGATGACCTGGCGCTCGGTTAGAGCCTCAGGGCTGACCGAACCTCACTGCCGGTAGAAGGACGACGGGCCTGTAGCGCTTCAGGGAGGCGGGTGTCGCGCTTGCGCACCTGGGGTGTGCTGGCGGGCCCGCTGCGGGACACGCGGGTGTCGGTGGAGGCGCTGGGGAGCAAGCCTACGGTCGACATGGCCGAGCGGGTCACAGGGCCGGGACGCCGGCAGACGCGGTCGGCGCTCAACGCGGTGCTGCTCCTCCGACTGCCCGTAGAGCTCGTGCCCGACCACCGGTGGGGCGGCAGTGGCTGCGTTCCATCATGATCAGGCCCTGCGAGTCGGCGGCCTGGAAGCGCTGTGGGGTGAGCGAGCGACAACCGGCGGCGCCACGCCGAGCTGCGGCCCACCCGCCTGGCCATGAACCGGCGAAGCTGTTCGAACGGGCTCCGCGGCGCGCTCGCCGCCCGCTGGGTGATCGAGGCCTACTGGGTCGGCAACGAGCTGCTCGACCGCGTTGACCTCACCACTTCGGCAACACGCTGACGGGCCTCTGCGGGTCTTCGACCAGTGCCGCATCCGCTGGGGCCGGGTCGTCTTGGTCGCAGGCGGCGAGGTCGTGGTCCGATCCCGGCCGTTGCGCTACGAGAGCCGCCAGCTGTCGCTGGGCCCGAGCGGACCGAGACCGCGACCGCAGCCGTGGACGGCCTCAGGTTCGCGACCCAACGAGCGGCTGACTCATCCAGGCCCGGCCGCGGCCCTCGGCTGACCCGGCCTCCCAGACTGTGCCGACTGGCTTCGACAGAGGGCGCAAGCCAGTGGGATGGCGAACCGATCTGGGCCGCGGTAACCCCCGCCGCTGGTTGCACAAAGGTCCAACTCAGCGGCCTGTCGATATCCATTTCCTTGTATCGCCCGCCATTGAACAGCAGCAGATACGCGCGGTCGCACAGTGACGTGTCGGCACAACGTGGCGGTGTGTCTTGCTCCTGACTTAAAGACGCGACGGCACTGACGGACGAGTAGGTTTGGCCGCCGCAGCGATGGCCGAGTCGGCCATCGGCCGTGCGGTGCTGGTTCTCCTGCGGTGGCGAATGAGACAGCCCTGGTGGGGATGTCTGCCTGTGGCGTCATCAAGATCACCTTCGAGCCAGCCACAGCCGCGCGACGCCGGTAGTGATCGACGACGCTGGCGACCGACACACCGCCCAGCTCACCAGCAGGATCGGCTAGGCCCCGCGGTCGGGGCGGGACAGCTCTCGGGAAGGTCGTTGACGAGACCCATACCCCTGGAGCATGAAGCGAAGGTGGTCAGCGCGGGAAGTCATGCTGCCCAGGTTTGTAGGCCCTGGTAGAGTGCATGGTAGTATCAAAAGTATGATCATGTATCAAAAGTATGACCATGAAGCTCACCATCAGCGTCCCCGACGACGTCGGGGCGGAGGCGCGTGACGCTTCCGCAGGGGTCGGGCAGCATCCGTGTCGGGATACATCGTGGCCGCGATTCAGCACTATCGGCAGACGATGACGTTGGAGGATTGGCTGGCGCAGGCCGATGCCGAGGCTGGCGGGCCGCCATCGGACGCGGCATTTGCTCGAGTTGACGCCCAGCTCGGGCTGTCCCAGAGCGCGGGGCGCAAGAGCACGTGAGCGGAGCTAATCCGGTGACCGGGCTTACCCTGGATGCCGGAGCGCTGCTAGCCATCGACCGAAACACGGAAGATGCCCGGGCGCTTATCAGACGCGCGCTCGCCCATGGATGGGCGCTGACAGTGCCTGCGGGTGCGCTAGCGCAGGCTTGGCGTGGCGCCCGGCAGGCGCGGCTGGCGGGCTTTCTCAAGGCTAAGTACTCCGTGGCAGAAATACGGTGACGCACCGAGAGCGGCCCTGCGCCGCGCTCGCAAGGCGCGCCGAGCGCGCATACCCGGAGGTCGTATGTAAGCGAGGCGCAACGCGGCGAGCGTGGATGCAGGGTCGCTCGAATGCCAGCGTATTTATGCCACGGAGTACTAAGGACGGACCTACGATCGTCCCGCTTGATGGCCGGATCGCGAGAGCCGCCGGTGAGATCTGCGGCCGGACTGGGACGGCTGACGTCATAGACGCTTCTGTTGTGGTCTGCGCCTTGCTTCGGAAAGACCACGTGGTGACG
>JBOGEB010000012.1:0-7887 GCA_050743125.1 Egibacteraceae bacterium | reverse complement strand
CCGCGCCGGGCAGCCCTCGAGGTGGTCGTTGACGAGGCCCATGGCCTGCATGAAGGCGTAGGCCGTTGTGGGGCCGACGAAGCGGAAGCCGCGGGCCTTGAGCGCCTTCGACAGGGCCGTGGACTCCGGCGTCATCGAGGGGATGTCACCTGGGGTCCGTGGCGCGGGCTTGGGCAGGGGCTGGAAGGCCCAGACGAAGGCGGCGAGCGAGCCGGCCTCCTCGATCACGCCGATCGCCGCGCGGGCGTTGGCGATGGTCGCCTCGATCTTCGCGCGGTTCCGGACGAGGCCAGGGTCGGCGAGCAGGCGCGTGACCTCGGCATCGCCGAAGCGGGCGACCGCCTCGATGTCGAACCCGGCGAACGCGGCGCGGAAGGCGGGGCGCTTGCGCAGGATCACGAGCCAGGACAGCCCGGCCTGAAATCCCTCAAGACAGAGTTTCTCGAACAGCCGGTCGTCGTCGGTGACCGGTCGACCCCACTCCTCGTCGTGGTAGGCGACGTAGAGCGGGTCACGGGTCGCCCACCAGCACCGGCCGTCAGCGAGCGCGGGGTCGTCGAGCACCCCGCAACAATAGTCAGCGCGGGAGTGACTGGACGTGTGCGATCCGGGCCCGCTCGATCTGTTGGCGGGCGCGCTGCTGCGCCCAGTCGGTGCTTGCCCCGAGGTAAACCTGGTGGCTCCCTGACCGCCAACCACATGTGCAGACGCCGACCAGCTCGACCACCTGCCCGGTGTAGCCCGGCAGAGGTGCCCCCCGAACCTCGACGCAGTGATCCTCGTAGGTCGCCACAGCCTGATTCACGTTGTCCTCCTCTTTGTGCGCTCGCGCGTGCTACCGTTCTTTCGTCCTGCCCGAGCCACGTTGCACGTCACAGAACGCGTAGGGGGCATACCGCCCAGACCGCGCTTACGCACATCCGAGTCCGCAGAGCGGACATCTTGTTTTATCTGTGCACGGTCCTCGCACGTGTCAGCGCAGCAGATGCTGCCGGATGACCTCGATCAGGACCTTGCAGTCATGGTTATTCGGCAGGTCGAGGCCGGCGACCTTCGCGCAGAAACGAATTGCTGCTCGGTCATCAGGTCAGGGGCCGCGAGCTTCAGCGCCACCTCGTTCTGCCGCTGCTCCCGGCTCTGCCGGCTCGCCTCGCTCATGCCGATCGCCCCCGGTCCGGGGGACCGCGCACACGTGGGCCATGCCGGCGTACTCGGCCCGCTGGCGGGCGTCCTCGTCAGCCGAGCGCCGCCCACACGTGCACACGGCGACGAAGCACGCCGTCTCCGCAGGATCGCCAGGATCTGGCAGCCGCTCCACGTCCACGAGGTGAAGACGTCCCTCGGCGACCGCACGCTCCAATATGCGCTCGAGTTCCTCTCGCCACCTCACACCGCGCAGCCTCTCGCAGCGGCCAGGACGAGGGAACCGCAGCAGCGGACGTTTCAGGATTTCTGGATTACCCTCTCGACGTCCCGGCCGGGATCTTTGGAGCGCAGATGGCGAACGAGCGGTTGCGCGCCGCTATGGCGGTCACGCATGTCAGCGTCGATGAGCTCGCCCGCGCGGCGGAGGTGGATCCCAAAACCGTCCAGCGCTGGCTGGCCGGCCGCATCCCCCACGCCCGCCACCGCTGGGCTGTCGCCACCCGCCTCGCCGAGGACCAGTCCTACCGGTGGCCAGACGCCCACCGCCGGACCGGCCCGGACAGCACCGCCGAGGTCATCGCCGCCTACGCCCATCGCGCTGACATGCCGTCAACCGCTTGGCCCAACTCTTGCTTGGAGCCCGACACCAGATCGACCTCCTCGGCTACGCGATGCTGTTCTTTCCTGAGCTGCACCCCGATCTACCTGCGCTGCTGGAAGAGAAGTGCATGGCCTTAGGAGATGCTGTTGGTCAGGGCTGACTACTACGACGACCCGAACGCGCCGCGCGCCAACTCGTTGATCCCTGGTGCATCCGCCGTCGTAGTAGACGATCAGGGCCGGATCCTGCTGCATCAGCGCAGCGACAACGCCTTCTGGGCGCTTCCGGGCGGCGCGATGGACATCGGCGAATGCATCGGAGACACCGCGATTCGTGAAGTCAAAGAGGAGACCGGTCTCGACGTGGAGATTGATCATCTGATCGGCATTTACTCCAACCCTCGTCACGTCGTCGAGTTCTCCGACGGTGAGGTCCGGCAGCAGTTTTCGGTTTGTTTCGCCTGCAGGATCGCCGGCGGCGAACTCAGCGTGAGCGAGGAGTCCTTCCAGGTACGGTTCTTCGCTGTCGAGGACATCGAACGGCTCGACATGCATGAGTCGATCCGGCTGCGGATCCGGCACTACCTGGAGCGCCGACTGCAGCCGTTCATCGGATGAATCGCCCGAGCCAGCGCAGGTGTCGCTCGGTGCGGGCGCCACGGCGTCGAGATGGAAACTCGGACTCGTCGAGCGTGGCGATGACGATGCCGCCTGGGTCGTAGCGACCGCGGACCGAGTCCAGCCAGTGGCCCAAGCCTCGGACCCGCAGTCCCGGATATGGCGCCGACCTTCAGGACGTGCGCCAGCCGGGCCGGCAAGGGCGACAGCAGGGTGGTCGCCTGCTCGACCGCCCAGGCGACCAGCGGGTCGTCGGAGCGGGTCAGTTGAGGTCGGCTCCGGCGGGGCCGGGGGGGCGCAACGAGCCGACGGTGCCGAGGTGGCGCATGAGCCCGGTCTCGCGGCGGACCATGCGGAGGGTGGCCTCCAGGCGACAGGCGGTGGAGTCGAGCTCGAGGAGGCGCTGCTGCTCGGGGATCTCGACCTGGACGGCGGCGGCGGCCAAGTAAGCGAGCTCGTTCGGGTCGTTCGGTATTCGCTTGAGCAGCTCCCGCGGCGCGCCGAGCCCCGCCAGGTAGCACAGGAGCAGCTCACGCAGCTGCTTCGCCTGGATCCCCTCACCGTCGGCCGCGGAATGCTCCTCGAGGAACTCGACCTCGCCCTTGAGATAGGGGGTCCCGGGCACGAGACGAAGGAGCCGGAAGCGCTGGACCCCGCGGGTGAAGATGTCGGAGCGACCGTCCGGCTGCTCCTCGACCGCCTCGATCTCGGCGACGGTCCCGACCTCGAAGATCTCCGTGTCCGACCCGGCCGCGGGGCCCGCGCGGATGGCGAGGACGCCGAAGCGCCGGTCACCGGCGAGGCAGTCCCGCAGCATGCACCGGTACCGCGGCTCGAAGATGTGAAGTGGGAGCGGTCGCCCCGGAAACAGGACGAGGTGGAGTGGGAAGAGGGGCAGCTCCATCGACAGCCAGGCTAGCGCCACGTGGAACCTCGGCGACGGGGGCGCCAGAGCGCTCGTCGGCCCGGGCCGCACTCGGTACAGTGCGAGGCATGCTCACGCGCATCGACCTTCGCGACGACCACTCCGATGCCGTCAGCCGGCTGCCACGCGCGGGCGGGCAGGCCGTCCACGAGGCGCGGCAGCAGGTCCGCGCCATCCTCGACGCCGTGCGGGCCGAGGGCGACGAGGCGGTCGCGCGCTTCGCTCGACGGTTCGACGGCTGGATCGGCGGGCCGCTGGAGATCGACGAGCCCCAGGCCACCGCAGCGCTCGCCGGCCTGAGCCTCACGCTGCGGGGCGCGCTCGAGCGGGCGGCAGAGCAGATCCGG
Source organism: Egibacteraceae bacterium (assembly GCA_050743125.1). Lineage (GTDB taxonomy): Bacteria > Actinomycetota > Nitriliruptoria > Euzebyales > Egibacteraceae > JBOGEB01. Next base: position 4,251 of record JBOGEB010000012.1, on the reverse strand, counting down.
TGGTTTCACGAGCGCGCCCGGCCGCCGGACTGGCGCGCCGAGCGGGACGGCGCGGTGCTCGGCGTCACGCACTCTCCACTCCGTCGGGTCGGCGTGTACGTGCCGGGCGGGCGCGCCGCGTACCCGTCGACCGTGCTCATGACCGTCGTCCCCGCGAGGGTGGCCGGGGTCGACGAGGTCGTGCTCTGCACGCCTCCTGGCACTGACGGGCGGGTGAACCGGACGATCCTGGCCGCCGCTGCGCTCGCGGGCGCCGACCGCGTCTTCCGGATCGGGGGCGCGCAGGCGATCGCCGCCATGGCCTACGGCACCGACACGGTCCCACGCTGTGACAAGATCGTCGGCCCCGGGAACGTCTACGTCGCCGAGGCGAAGCGGCTCGTCGCCGCGGACGGCGCGTGCGGGATCGACGGGTACGCCGGCGTCACCGAGGTGGCGATCATCGCCGACGAGGGGGCCGACCCGCGGCTGGTCGCCGCGGACCTCGTCGCCCAGGCCGAGCACGACCCGCTCGCGACCTGCCTCCTCGTCACGCCGTCCGAGGCCCTCGCCGACGCGGTGGACGAGGCGCTCGCCGCCGAGGTGGCGGGGACCCGCCACGCCAAGCGGATCCGCGAGGCGTTGAGCGGCCAAGGCTCGTGCGTGCTCGTCACCGACCTCGACCAGGCCGTCGCGGTCACCGACGCGTTCGCCCCCGAGCACCTGGAGGTCCAGACCGCCGACGCCGCCGCGGTCGCCGCCCGGGCTCGCGCCGCCGGAGCGGTCTTCGTCGGCGCGTGCACGCCGGTCGCCCTCGGCGACTACTGCGCCGGGCCGAACCACACGCTCCCGACCGGCGGCACGGCCCGGTTCACCGGCGGCCTGCGTACGGACGATTTCCTCGTGCCGGTCAACTGGGTGCAGTACTCGACCGAGGCTCTTGCCGCGCTGGCGCCGGTCGTCGCGGCGCTCGGCGAGGCCGAGGACCTGCCCGCGCACGTCCGGGCCGTCCAGGTGAGGCTGTCCCATGACCCCTGATCGGCTGCCGGTCCGTGCCGACCTCGCCGACCTCGTCCCCTACGGCGCGCCGCAGCTCGCGGTGCCCGTCCGGCTCAACACGAACGAGACCCCGTATCCCCCTCCGGTGGCCTTCTCCGACCAGCTCGCCAAGCGCCTCGGCGAGCTTGAGCTGAACCGTTACCCGGACCGGCGCGCGTGGGCGCTGCGGACCGCGCTGGGGGAGCGGTTCGGCCTACCTCCGGAGCGGGTCTGGGCCGCGAAGGGGTCGAACGAGGTTCTGCAGCAGCTGCTCCAGGCCTACGGCGGCCCCGGCAGGCGGCTCCTGCTGTTCCGCCCCGACTACTCGATGTACCCGTTGCTCGCCCGCGTGACGATGACCCCGACCGTCGAGGCCGACCTCGATTCGGGGTTCCGGCTCAACGAAGCCAACGCGCGCCGGGCAATAGCCGAGCACGACCCTGACCTGGTCTTCCTCGCGAGCCCGAACAACCCGACCGGCATCCCGGCCGACCTCGACGCGGTCCAGGCGCTGCACGACGCCGGCCGCGCGCTCGTGCTCGTGGACGAGGCGTACGTCGAGTTCGGGGGCGACTCGGCGGTTGCCCTGCTCGACCACCTGCCACGGCTCGTCGTGTGCCGGACGTTCTCGAAGGCGTGGCGGCTGGCCGGCGCGCGCCTGGGCTACCTGCTCGCCCACGACTGGGTGATCGACGACCTCCGTAGGGTCCGCCTGCCCTACCACCTCGACGCGATCACGCAGGCGGCCGGCCTGGTCGCGCTCGAGCTCGCCGACGAGGTCACCGCCCACATCGCCCAGATCGTCGCCGAGCGGGAGCGCCTGCGCGCCGCGCTCTGTGCGATCGCGGGCGTCGAGGTCTTCGACTCGGCCGCGAACTTCCTCCTGTTCCGCACCAGCGTGGTCGATCTGTTCGACCGGCTGCTCGCCCGCGGGGTGCTCGTCCGGGACTTCTCGCGCCTGCCCCGCCTGACCGGCTGCCTGCGCGTGACCATCGGGACCCCGGACGAGAACGACGCGTTCCTCGCGGCGCTGAAGGAGTCGCTGCCGTGACCGAGGTGGCTGCGCAGGCCCCCGCGCGCATCGAGTCGTTGCGGGTTCAGAACTACCGGGCGCTCCGGGACCTGAGGCTGGGCTTGGCCAAGTCGCCCCTTCCCCCCCTCACGGTCCTCCTCGGACCCAACGGCAGCGGCAAGTCGACCCTGTTCGACGTCTTCGCGTTCCTGTCCGAGTGCTTCACCGTCGGCCTGCGCCGGGCCTGGGATCGGCGCAACCGGTTCAGGGAGCTGCGCAGCCGGGGCGCTGACGGCCCGATCGTGATCGAGCTGCGATACCGGGAGCGGCGCGAGATGACGCCGATCACCTACCACCTCGCGATCGACGAGACGAAGTCAGGTCCTGTGGTTGCCGAGGAGTGGCTGCGCTGGACGCGGAAGTCACGCTTTACGCAGGAATCTTGGGGCCGGCCCTTCAGGTTCCTCGACTTCCACTACGGTGAGGGCACCGTCATCTCAGGTGAGAAGCCTGAGGAGCACGATGAGCGGGGGTCAGAGCGGCTTGAGTCACCGGAGCTGCTCGCCGTGAACACGCTCGGCCAGCTCGCGCGTCACCCGCGGGTCAGCGCGCTGCGGCGGTTCATCTCCGGTTGGTACCTGTCGTACCTCGCCGCCGACAGCACGCGCGGCGCGCCGGAGGCGGGCCCCCAGGAGCGGCTGTCCCAGAGCGGTGACAACCTGCCCAACGTGATCCAGTACTTGAAGGAGCAGCACCCCGACCGTCTTGCCCGCATTCTCGACGTCTTGGCCCAACGGGTCCCCCGCCTCGAGCGGGTCGATGCGAGGATGCTCGCCGACGGCCGCCTGCTGCTGCAGATCAAAGACGCGCCGTTCGCCGAGCCGATCCTTGCGAAGTTCGCCTCCGACGGGACGCTGAAGATGCTCGCGTACCTCACCGTGCTCTACGACCCACAGCCCGCGCCGCTGGTCGGCATCGAGGAGCCGGAGAACCAGCTCCACCCCCGGTTGCTGCCCCTGCTCGCGGAGGAGTGCCGGGGGGCGTCCGCTCGCAGCCAACTGCTCGTCACCACGCACTCGCCGCACTTCGTCGACGGCCTGCAGCCCCCCGAGCTGTGGGTGCTCCACCGCGACGATGACGGCTACACCCGGGCGCAGCGCGCCGCAGACATGCCGAAGGTCAAGGCGTTCGTCGAGGAAGGCGCCAAGCTCGGCGACCTGTGGATGGAGGGGTTCTTCGAGGTCGGCGACCCGCTGCCGGCACCCGGCAGGGGACGATGACGGTGCACCTCGATGGGGCCGACACGCGCATCGTTGTCCTCATCGACGAGGACCGTCAGGACTGCGCGCAGTTGAAGGCTCGGCTCGATGAGGCCGCCGCGAAGGCCGGCTTGATCACGAAAAGCGTCGCCGGACCGGGCGAGCCGTTCGCCGTCCTCAACCGGCTCGCGGTCGAGGAGCTGGAAGCCTGGTTCTTCGGCGACTGCGTCGCGTTGCGCGCGGCCTATCCGGGCGTGCCCACCAATCTGGAGTACCGCGCTCCGTACCGCCATCCGGACCGCATCGCTGGCGGCACGTGGGAGCGCTTGGAGCGGGTGCTCCAGGATGCCGGGTACCACCGCGGCGGGTTGCAGAAGGTCGGGGCGGCGACTGCCGTCGCGGTCCACATGGACCCGGCGCGCAACACCTCGCCGGGCTTGCGCGCGTTGGTGGCGCTGTGACCCGCCGGGCCGAGATCGTCCGCCAGACGCGCGAGACGAAGGTCGAGGTTCGGCTCGACCTCGACGGCACCGGCATGACCGACATCGTGACCGGCGTGCCGTTCTTCGACCACATGCTCGACCAGCTCGGCCGCCACGGGCGGCTCGACCTAGCCGTGCAGACCCGCGGTGACCTCGACATCGACGCCCACCACACGGTCGAGGACACCGGCATCGCGCTGGGGCAGGCGCTCGCGCAGGCGCTCGGCGACAAGGCCGGCGTCGAGCGCTTCGGCGACGCCACCGTGCCGATCGACGAGGCGCTCGTCCGCGTGGCGATCGACCTGTCGGGCCGCCCGTACCTCGTCTACGACGCAGACACCCCCGTCCAGCTCATCGGCACGTACGAGACCACGCTCACGAAGCACTTCTTCGAGGCGCTCGTCGCGAACGCGCGGATCACCCTCCACGTGCGCAAGCTCGCGGGCGAGAACAGCCACCACATCCAGGAGGCGGTCTTCAA
>JBOGEB010000011.1:47241-49528 GCA_050743125.1 Egibacteraceae bacterium | reverse complement strand
TGTCGAACACGGGCCACTACAGCATTATCACCCGTCGTCGGATCCGCCCCCTTGTACCCGGCCACCACAGCCCTTAGGTCACGGGTTAGGGCCGACCCCCAGAACGAGTCGGCGGGGCCTCCGAGGTCGACGAGCAGAATACCGTCGCCGTCAAAGGACGTATCCAATGCGCCCGCTCTTGTCAGCATGACGAGCATGGCGTCGAGGTTGGTGGCGGAAGGCTTACCGCTGCCGACAAGGAGCACCCGCCCGTCAGGAAACACGACGAGATCGCGTGCTCGATCGTCCTGGCCAGCAATGTCCACCCGTACCAGCCCATTGGTGCCGAAGCTTTGATCCCAGACACCGCTCGACGTGAAGCGCGCGGAGATCAGATCGACCGTCCCAGTGGGGGCATCTCTTCCGTAGCCGGCAATAATGAAGTTATTGCCCTGCATGCCGATGTCATATGCCTCAGCAACCTGAGGCAGAAGTTTGGCGGTAGCGATACCACCTGTCCCGAAGCTGTTGTCGAGCGTACCGTTGGGATTGACCCGCACGAGCTGAGGCGACACGACCCCGCTGGTGTCGCTGCTGTAGCCGACCATAACGATCTTGCCGTTGCGCTGCACGACTGCCTGATGCGGGGTCTCGTTCCCGCCGCTTATGTCGATGGTCACGATGCCCCCCGTTCCAAAGCTGGTGTCGAGGGCGCCGTCCTTGGTGAGCATCACCAGAGCGAAGTCATTGTCAGTGCGACCGCTCCCCGGCGCGCGCTTTGCGGCGACGGCGACGATCTTGTCATTCGGCAGCACCGTCACCCCCCGCATGGTGTCGCCGCGGAACTGCGTCGCCGAGATGGGGCTCCCGGGGCCCAAGTCGATCCGAGCGGTGCCTGCATTGCCGAAGGTCGGATCCAAGGCCCCGTTGACCGTAAAGCGCGTGAGTGAGATGTCGGTGTCCCTGCCAGCATCGCCAGGTGCACCGGGAGCATGCTCCATCGGACCTCCCACCACGATTTTTCCCGTCGACTGCACGGCCATTCCCCGAGCAAGCTCGGCGGTCGTGCCTCCGACTGCCACGTTGACCATCGCGACGCCGTCACCGTCGAAGGTGTTGTCGAGCGTCCCGGTTGGAGTGACGCGGGCCAGAGCCATGACCTGGTCCGTACCTATCGCCAGGAACCCTGCGGCATAGGTCTTGCCATCACGCGCGACCGCCGTAGCAAGAAATCGGTCTTGCGATGTGGGTGACAGCGGAGTCTCGGCGATTCCGCCGGAACCGAACCTCGGATCGAGCCCTCCTACGAAGGGCCACCGTGAGGCGTCGACCGCGGCAGCGGGGGCCGCCAGAGCGAGGGATGCAGCCACCGCTAGAACAAGAAATAAGGCCGTCGTGCGTTTCATCGTTTTCCTTTCCTCGGAAACTCAGAGCTTGGCGCGCGCCAGGCCCCCGCTGAGGTAGATTGGCGAGGGCCAGACGTGCATGAGCCGACATGACCAAATCCCGCTTCCGCACACGGGCCTGACCAATCGAGCGCCATCGGCTCGTCTGCCAGAGGGGAGGCGTCTCCCCGACCGTACTCGTAAGTTAAGGCTACCCTAACCTAAGAGATTAGGCAACCAGCTATTTTCAAGAAGAACGGCTGCGTGCTCCGCCTTGATCCACCGAGTGGGTTGTGTAAATGCGGGGCGGTTCCACGAAAGGTGCCCTCTGAACTGGAATAATACGTGTTGTGAAGAACACGTCGCCAAAGTGAAGGCAGCGCACAAGTATTGATTGGATTGATTTACCGGGTGGGACGGGATCTTTTGGCCTGGGTTACCTGCCTGTGGCAGTGCCGCTCGTAGGCATGGATGTGGTTCCGGCTCGGGCGGCGCCGCTGCCAACGGGGGGCCGGGCCGACCGATGCCGCGCTGGTCGAGAGCACCCGCAACAACAAGGCGGTGGCCGCGGACGAGACCGGCTGGCGAATCAACGGGGGGACCAAGTGTTGGCTGGGGACTTCGTCGGTGTCGGAACCGCCCGTCTACCGCATCCTCGACGCCCGCCGCTTCGACCAGGCCGCGCAGGCGCTGGGCGAGGAGTCCGGGCCGGCAGCGCCCCCTGGGCGGTGTTCCGTGGGAGTGCGGCAGGGGCGCACTCTTTGATCCTCAAGGTCGGCGTGCGGGTAGACCTGGGTGGTCCGGGTCGTCTCGTGACCGAGTCAGAACGCGATCACCGAAGTGTCCACGGGCCGGCCGACAAACTGTGCCTAGCTGTGCCTACAGGTCTGGGGCCCGCGGACAGCTTCAGGGGTGAGGTGCGG
>JBOGEB010000011.1:0-47141 GCA_050743125.1 Egibacteraceae bacterium | reverse complement strand
TGGTCCGGGTCGTCTCGTGACCGAGTCAGAACGCGATCACCGAAGTGTCCACGGGCCGGCCGACAAACTGTGCCTAGCTGTGCCTACAGGTCTGGGGCCCGCGGACAGCTTCAGGGGTGAGGTGCGGAAGCGCCACCTGCACAACGTCCTCTATCTCGACTGTCTCGACTGTCCAAAGCAACTCGGGTGGCAGACGCGCTGGACCCCTCCGCCACACCGACCACCGAACCCCGCATCATTCAGTGTGGAAGCCCTGGAGCGCCAGCGCTAAAGCTAAAGGACAATCGTGCTGGGCGGGTCTTCCGATGCCGGGCCGGCCCGAAAGACGCGAGTGGCCTCGCCGAGACAGGAGGAGCGTTACGCAGCTTCCTGCGTGCCTTCTCCAGAGGGCGCCTTACTGCAGTTACCCAGTCCACCCACGCAGAAATCGGTAAAGGGGAGGGGGCTCTCCCCGGCATGCGCTGTCGAGGCGAACACCAACACCATGCTGGCGGCCGTTAGCACCACGACGAGGATGCGCAGCTTGTATGTCACCTTGCTCATGGGTCTTCCTTGCTCAGAGTTCCGGCCCTGTCTCCGGTGGATCGAAAGGCCACGCCAGCGCTCTGGGACGATACGCTCTGGGGGCGGGTCCTGGGCGGCGCCCACGACCCTTACCTAGTGAACGCTAGCTGGTCAACCGGGCCGCGTACAAACCCCCCGCTCCTCACCCGTCCGCCGGTCGAAGGAGTCTGTGATCGTTCCGAGAGCTCCCCCGAATAGCCCGAAAGTAGTAGCCTCACGCGAACTCGCGATCCAAGCGTAAGCACGGCGATGCACGCCGTGAAGGCCTTTGAGCCGTGACACCCACACGACGTCGCGCGTCAACGCGCGGGAGGGGACAATGGCGACGACCCAGGTCCGAGCCCCAGGGCGAGCAGTCAGCGGACGCATCGAGGCGATGGCGCAGATCCTCCGGGACGTCGGCGTGTCCTGCGAACTGGCGTTGCCCGACGGCGAGGTGCTGCGCCTGGGGGAGGCGCCCCCCGCGTTCCGCGTAGCTTTCAAGAGCGAGCGCGCGCTGCGCGTGCCGCTCACCGAGTTCGCGCTGGGCCGCGCCTACGTCGAGGGCGACCTCGACTTCGACGGCGACATGATGGCCCTGCTCGACGTGCGCGACCGGCTCCGTGCTGGCGCGACACCAGCCCAAAAGCTGCGCTTCGCGACCCAGCTGTTCCTGCGCTCGCCGACGTGGGTCAACTCGCGGGCCATCGACAACCACTACACGCTCGGCGACGACTTCTACCTGACGTTCCTCGACAAGCGTTACCGCTTCTACTCGCACTGCCTGTTCCAGTCCGACGACGAGACGCTGGAGCAGGCGGCCGAGCACAAGCTCGAGAGCATGTGGAACGCGCTCGGGCTCCGGCCCGGTATGCGCCTGCTGGACATCGGGGGCGGCTGGGGCGGCGTGACCGAGTACTGCGGCGCGCGCGGCGTGCACGTGACCTCGCTGACGCTGACGGAGGACTCGGCCAACTACATCCGCAACCTGATCCGTGAGCAGCGGGTGCCGGGCGAGGTGATCGTCGAGGACGTGCTCGAGCACCGGCCGAGCGAGCCGTACGACCACGCGGTCATCTACGGCGTCATCGAGCACATCCCCAACTATCGGCGCTTCTGCCAGCGGGTGTGGGACGCGCTCAAACCGGGTGGGCGGCTCTACCTCGACGCCTCGGCCGCCAAGGAGAAGTTCGCCATCAGCGCGTTCACGCGCCACTACATCTGGCCCGGGACGCACGCGTTCCTGGCGCTGCAGGACATGATCGAGGAGCTGCTGTTCCACGGCTTCGAGATCGTGCGCGTGCGGCGCGAGACCCGCGACTACGAGCTGACGACCCGGCACTGGGCAGAGCGTCTGGACGCGTGCCACGAGAACATCGCCGCGCGCTGGGGCGAGCCGCTCTACCGGGCGTTCCGCCTCTACCTGTGGGGTGGGTCGCACGGCCTCAAGGCGAACCGCCTTCAGGGGTACCACCTGGTCGCCGAGCGCCGTCCCGACCCCGGCCCGCGCCCAGGCAACTGGCGCCGGTTCCGGCACTTCCTGGGCTCGTTGCGGTAGTCCGTCGGTCGGCTACCGCAACACCGAGGACGAGGTCGACCTGTGCTGCGCGACGGTTCCTAACGCCTGGCCGCTGTAGGCGATCCACAGCGTGCTCGCGGTCATCAGGGCAGCGCCCAGCGTCTGCACGGGCTGGACGGCAAAGCCGATCAGCGCGAACAGCGGCCCCGCGACCGTGAAGAGCACGCCCGCCGCTGCGGGCAGCGACCCGGAGCGGGCGACCGCCACGCCGAACAGGACGAACCCGACACCCAGGAGCAGGACCCCTGGCAGGGCCGTCGTGAACAGCAGAGGACCGTAGATCGCCTTGTTGATCGCGACGGCCTCGGCGGCCTGCCCAGCCAGAAACGTGTGGCCGACCGCCGGTTGCGCGAAGGCGGCCACCCCGAAGACCGCGATGACCAACGCCTGGGCGATGACGGTCGTGGCCAGCGCACACAGCGCGAGCCGCGCGGTGGGCCCGCTGGCCAGGACCACGAACAGCGCGACCAAGCCAAGGGTTCCGATGCCCATGCCGAGGATGCTCGTGACGAGATGGCTGATCACGAGCGGCGCCGTCGTGACGTACTCGGCGTACGCCCGAAAATCGGTGTTGGGGTCGGGCTGGTGGGTCAGCGTCCCCGCGAGCAGGAGCGCGGCGGAGACCGGCAGCGCCCACAGGCCTCGCCGCGCGTACCACTCCAGCGGGTTCATGAGCCCCTCTCTCGTGCGTGGACCCGTCGCCCGATATGGTCGCAGAATCATGGGGTCTTCTCACGTCTCTGGAGACTTGCCGGAATGGCCTCCGGACACGGTGGTGATCCTGTCGACGGCCGCGGGCCGCCCGCACGCGATCCCCGTGTCCACCGGCGTTCGGGCCGGCTCGCGGTTGGCGCTGTTCGCCTTGGCGGCCGGGCGGGAGTCGCTGCGGCGGCTGCGAGCCGACCCGCGGGTCGCGCTCACGCTGCTGTGCGAGGGCGACGTGGCGGTGACCGCCTACGGGACGGCCCGCGTCATCGAGGACCCGCTGCCTGGCATCGACGGTGTGGTGGCGGTGGCGCTGGACGTCGAGGAGGTCGCCGATCACAGCCAGCCCCGCTTCGTGATCGAGGCCGGCGTTCAGTGGCGCTGGGTCGATCCCCAGGCGCAGGCTCGTGACGCCGACGTTCGCGCCGCGCTGGCGCAGTTGGCGCAGCGCTGCACGCAGCGGGATCGAGATTGAGCGCGTGTGTCGTCGAAACATGGGCCAGAGCGGGCGCCCTGGGCGGGATTCCGTCGGTCATCCTTGAGTTTGGAGCGGTGAGACGCCTGGTGAGCCTTCGGCGACCCCGCGACCCCGCCCTGGGAGCTTCGCCACATGCTCTACGGCGCGTCAGGGCCTTGTCGGGTCGAGCGCGTCGCGCAGGACGGTGAGGCGCTCGGGGACGGCGCGGAAGTACGCCCAGCGACCCCGCTGCTCACGGAGGAGCAGGCCGGCGCGGACGAGTACGGACAGGTGGTGGCTGATCGTCGGCTGACTGCGGTCGAGCGGCTCGACGAGCTCGCATGCGCAGACCTCGGCGGGAGCGGTCGCGATCAGGCTGAGCAGCCGCAGCCGGACGGGGTCAGCCAGCACCGCGAAGCCCGACGCGAGCGCTGCGGCCTCCTCGTCGCCCAGCGGCGCGGCGAGCAGGGACTCGCAACAGGCGTTGATCGGCTGAACGTCCACGTGCCCAGGCTATCGACCCACGTCGATGTCTGGTTGTGTGGCCTGAGCGGCAGCCGTTCCCATCAGGAGACGGTGACCCCGAGGAGCCTCCCCAGCCCGTACGTGACCGTGGCTGCGCTGGCGCCGATCAGGAGCTGGCGGATCCCGCGCTTGACCAGGGGCCCGCCGGTCAGGACCCCGACCATGACGCCGGCGGCGAACAGCGCGGCGGCGGTGAGCAGCATGGCGGCGAACAGCGCGGTATCGCTGGCCGTGAGCAGGTACGGGACGACCGGCACGAACGCGCCGAGCGCGAACGCCGTGAAGCTCGACAGCGCGGCCCCGGCCGCCGAGCCGACGACGTCGGTCGGCTGGCCCTGCCCATGACCTTCCTCGCTGCCCTCGCCGCGGGAGCCGCGCAGCAGCGCCGCCGCCAAGGGCACCGCCTCCTCGTTGGGCATTCCTGTGTGGCGCAGCAGATCCTCCAGGCGCCGCAGGTCGCCGCTGCGCGCCGCGGCGAGCATGCGCGGGTCGATGTTGGACGCCGCGCCCTCGGACAGCAGCTCCCGTTGCGAGCGGACCGACACGTACTCGCCGGCGGCCATCGACAGCGCGCCGGCGAGTAACCCTGCGAGCCCCGCGAGCAGCACGATCGGCCGCTGCGCCCCAGCGCCGGCCATGCCGAGAATGAGGGAAGCATTGGAGACGAGCCCGTCGGTGACGCCGAACACCGACGCGCGGAGCAGCCCGGACACCCGCGCGCGTCGGCGCCGTGCGAGGCCGGCGACGACGCGCGCATGGATGCGTTCGTCGGCGGCCATGTGGGCGCCTGCCTCGGCGTCGGTGTCGTAGGTCATGTCCAGCTCGGCACGCTGGACGACGGCGAGGACGAGCAGCGAGCTGACCCGCCGCGCCAGCCATCCGAGCAGCCGCGCCCGCCAGCTCAGCCGGTGTGGCGTCTGGGCGGCGGTGTCGCCGAGCAGCTCCGCCCAATGCCGCGCGTGCCGCTCCTCGGCGCGGGCGAGCGCGAGTAGGCTCTCGCGCTCCTCGCCGCTCCGCCGTGATGCGAGCGCTCGGTAGACCGCCGCGGCGTCACGCTCTGCGGCGAGCCGCCGGCGGTACCGGCGCTGCGCGGTCACGTCATTAAGTCTCACGCACGCAACCGCGCGCCGCAGAAAACGGTGCGCCGCCGAAGCGGTCGACGAACGCGAACTCCTCGACCGGCCGGCGGGACAGCCTGGTGACCGCCCGCTCTGGGTGGCCGAGCGTGAGCAGGCCGGCCAAGGCGAAGCCCTGCGGGATCGACAGCAGCTCGCGGACCGCCGGCTCCTGCCTGGCCAGCACTGACGTCATCACCCCCCCGAGGCCCTCATTGCGGGCGGCGAGGAGGAGGTTGTGCGCGAACGGGTAGATCGAGGCGCCACCGACGATGCTCTGCCGGTCGAGCCCGTTGTCCAGGCACGCGAGCGCGCCGAGCTGCGCCACGAGCACGAGCACGGCTGGCGCCTTGTCGAGGTGGTCCGCGAACGGGTTCGGCCGGGGGACCTGGCGGGCGCGCTCCAGGTCGACCGCCGGGCCGGGCCAGCGTCCGTGGTCGGTCGGCGCGAACGGCGTGAGCCCGGCCTCGACGTGCGCCATGTACTCGCGCCACCCGAGCACGTACAGGTCACGGATCCGGCGGCGTGTCTCGGGGTCCTTGACGACCACGACGCGCCAGCCCTGCCGGTTCCCGCCGCTCGGCGCGAAGCGCGCATGGTCGAGGATGCGGTAGAGCACCTCGTCGTCGACCGGCTCGTCGGTGAAGGCCCGGGTGGCGGGCGTCGTCCGCATGACCTCGTACAGCTCCATATGGCCTCTCCGACCTTCTACGCTGGGCGCATGAACCGTCCCCAGGTACGCGTGCCGGATTCAGTCACCCGCGCGATCGGCCGCATGCTCGAGGAGATCATCGACCGGGCGCGGGTCCCGCCCGAGCACGTCGTCGCCGAGGCCGAGAAGCGCGGGTTGCCGATGTCCGGCACGAAGGTATCCGACCGGCTCGCGGGCCTGCGCTTCTGCCCGCCCGCCGAGCTCGATCCCCTCGCCCGGCAGTACATCACGAGCAGCGCGCTCGCTGCCGGACTGCAGGGGTTCGTGGCCAACCTCGGAGGAGCGGCGACGCTGCCGCTCGCGCTGCCGGCGGACACGGTCGCCACGCTCGCCGCGGCCGTCCGCGCCACCAGCGGCGTCATGGGCGCCTACGGCTTCGAGACCGAGACCGAGGCCGGCGCCACCCAGCTGCGCGTCGGGCTGCTCGCGGCTGCGGGCGTATCCATGGTCACGGTCGAGGGCACGCAGGTCCTCGTCGCCCGGCTGTCGCAGCAGCTCCTGGAGCGCGCCGCCGCCGAGCGGCTCCAGGTCGCGCTGACCAGGCAGATCTCGCGCCGGCTCGCGGCTGGGCTCTTCTGGAAGCGCCTGCCTCGCGTGGTGCCGGTCGTCGGCGGCGTGATCGGCGGCGCCGTGAACGCGGGCATGGTCCGCGCGATGGGCGGTCGCGCCCGTGCTCACTACCGCAGCCTCCTCATCCAGTGGCAGCGCAACCGGGGCATCACCCCGGGAGCGGTGTGGGACCCAGCCGCGCCTCGCTAGTCAGCATGGAACGTGTTTGAGAATCGCGCCTGCTCCGGGGGCGAAGCGACCGACCGCACCAACCTCCCCCACCCACCCACCCCAAAGGAGCGGAACCCGACGCGACGCGACCCCCACAACAACTTTCAAACACGCTCTAGGCGATCCGGGTGACCGCTGACGTGCCGTAGGCCTGGCTGACCAGGCGCTTCAGCCCGACGGGGAAGGAGTCGTGGGCGGCGCGGTGGACCCCGGCGAGCTCCCGCTGGGCCTTGGCGTCGCCTGCGAACGCACACACGCAGCGCGCAGCGGCGACGTTCGCGAGCGTGAGGATCGCACCCGTGCACCCGAGCGGCCCCGCGAGCGCGAGAATCGCTGAGGACCCGGCGTAGAGGTCGCCGCCGTACGCGTCGAACTCGGCGAGCAGCCGCTCCGGGTCGCCGGTCGAGTCCTTCACGCCCCGGACCGGCAGGTCGGCGAGCAGCTCGACCGGGATCCCTGGCGGCGAGACCTTGGGAAAGTGGTAGGCGAGCAGCGGCAGGTCCCCGGCGGCCGCCGCGACGGCGTCGTAGTAGCGGCGCGGGTCGGCGACGCCGGGCGGGGAGAGCACGAGCGCGGCGTCGGCCCCGTGGTCCCGTGCGGCGCCCGTGAGCGCGACCGCCTGCCGCGCCGACGGCGCCCCGGTGCCGGCGATCACCGGCACCCCGGCCGGGACCACGGCCCGCACGGCCTCGAGCAGCGTGACACGCTCCTGCGGCTCCAGGGCCGCCGCCTCGCCGGTGGTGCCGGCCACGACGACTGCCCGCATGCCCTCCTCGACGAGCCTGGACGCGAGGTCCGCGGTCGCCGGCGCGTCGAGGTCGCCGTTCTGGGTGAACAGCGTCACGAGCGCGACGCCGACGCCGGTGAAGATCGGTGAAGTCATGCGGAGAGCATACGGTTGTGGCCAGGGTTCGTAACGCATGCGTTACGAACCCTGGCCAGAACGCGTCTACGCTTCGTCATCGACGTGACAAAGCCAGACCAGGGCTAACCATTCCCCCCGCACGCAACGGGCGGCCACCCCCAGGCCGCCCGTTCGCGTTGCGCTAGCGTCCCACCTGTGGGGCAACTCGAGCACCGCATCTGGATGGGCCGTGCGCTGACGCAGGCGCGGCTCGCGCTGGCGACCGACGACGTCCCGGTCGGAGCGGTGGTGGTGCGCGACGGCGCGGTGATCGCCGAGGCCCCGAACCGGCGCGAGGCTGACCAGGACCCGACCGCTCACGCCGAGTTGCTCGCGGTGCGCCAGGCTGCCGGCGTGCTGGGCTCGTGGCGGCTGGAGGGCTGTGTGCTCTACGTGACGCTCGAGCCCTGCGCGATGTGCGCGGGCGCGCTCGTGCTCGCGCGGCTGCCGCTGCTCGTCTACGGCGCGGCCGACCCCAAGGCGGGCGCGGCCGGCTCTTTGTACAACTTGGTTGCGGAGCCGAGGCTGAACCACCGGGTCGAGGTCGTCTCCGGCATCCTCGCCGAGGACTGCGGTCGCCTTCTCACCCGTTTCTTTCAGGCCCGCCGCGCCCAGTCGCGACCCCCAGCCGGCCCCGGTACCATTCCGGGCCGCGGTGGAGTCGCATAGTCCGGCCTAGTGCGCGGCACTCGAAATGCCGTAGGGCGGCAACGCCCTCGTGGGTTCGAATCCCACCTCCACCACTGAGTTACGAGCACCCAGCCGACCCGCTCATGTCCTTACTGAGCGCCGGGGCTGACCGCCCGCGACAGTCTGCTGACAAACGCATCCAGCATCCGGCGTACCGCAGGCCGCGCCCGCTCGGCGTTCACGCCGGTCTCACAGACCAGCGTGTTGGGGTCCAGCCCGAACTCGACGATCTCGTCCGGTCGAACTCGAGCCCACGCCTGGTGCATCTCGAAGGTGGTCTCCGGATGGAACTGCACCCCCAGATGCGGGCCATGCGCGAACGCCTGGGGGCACAGCGCTGTGCGCGCCAGCTCGAAGCCACCGGGCGGAACAGTGAAACCGTCGGCGTGGAACTCCCACCAGGGTCCTGGCGAGATGAGCTCTGGAGCCGACGTGTGGATGCGCTGCCACCCGAGCTCACGCACTCCCAGCGGCGCGACACGGCCACCGAGCGCCTGCGCCAGCAGCTGCGCGCCGAAACACACACCCAGCACGGGCACGTGCGCAGCGATTGCGCGGCCGACGAGGGCCAACTCGACCGCGATCCACTGCACCGAGACGTCGTATACCGAGGCGCGCGAACCGAGCACAACAACAAAATCGAAGCGCTCGGGGTCGGGCGCCTCTTCCCGCGCGGTTACCACCGGCACGAGCTGGACGCACCGGTGCGCCGCCCACTCGCCGATGAGCCCCAACTGCTCATTGTGCTCATGCTGCAGGACCAACGCGCGCATTTTCAGACCCCCTTCTGCGGTGACCGGGTCTCGGGAAACAGCAGGTCGAGAAAACGCTCATGGGTTGGCTGCGGCTGATGATTATCAAGCCCTGGCCGTTCATTCGCCTCGATAATCACGTAGTGGGCGCGTTGGGTGGACGGCACGAGCAGATCAATACCCACGACCGGAATCTGCAGCACCCTGCTCGCGAGCACCGCGACCCGTGCGAGTTCGGGGTGCAGGATCTCCGTGACGTCCTCAATCGTTCCGCCCGTGTGCAGGTTGGCGTTGCGCCGGACTGCAAGGGTGACGTCCTCGTCAAGGACGTCGTCGAGCCGGTAGCCGGCCCGGGCGACGGTGTCGCGCAAATGGTCATCGACGGGGATCATCGCCTCGCCGCCGGACTTGGACTCACACTCGGCGCTGCGCTGCGCGGTCAGCCCGGCGATCGTGTCCCGACCGTTGCCGACGACCCTCGGAGGATGGCGGACCGCGGCCGCGACGACCCGGTGAGCGATGACCACGACCCGCAGGTCCTGCCCTTCGCAGCACTCCTCGAGCAGCACCGACGGGCAGTACCGTTGGGCCATCCGGCAGGCGCGCTCGAGGCTGTCGGGATCCCGCACGCCGACCGTAACGCCCCAGCCCTGCTCACCGTTGGCGGGCTTCACCACGGCCTCGCCGACCTCGCGCAGAAACGCGACGTCAGACGCGTCGAAGGTCGCGAGCTGCCCGCGTGGAACCCGCAGTCCCGCAGCATCGAGCAGCTTCCGTGTAAGGCGCTTGTCCTGGCACCAACTGGCCGCTACCGCGCTGGTCAGCTCCGACAGCGAGCTGCGCGTCAGGACCCTACGGCTGCCCGACGTCAGCAGCAGATAGCCGTCCCGGGCGTCGAGCACCTGCACGTCAATGCCGCGCCGCCGCGCGTGCTCAACGATCTTCTGAGCGTAAAGGTCGAGCTGCGCGGAGGACTCCTGCTCAGGCAGCACCTGCAGGGGATCGCCTCCCATTACCTGACATCATGCGGTCCGTCTGTTGCGGGGGGATAACGTCCGTGCGACAAATTGTGATCTGGCCGAAATACGGCGCTCCAGTGCGAGGTGGTGCTGCCGCGGCGGGGTGTACGCGAGCAGGGCGACGCGCGCTTCTCCCGGCAGGCAATCGGCAACCCGTAGAGCCTGAGAGGAACGAGGTGCAAATCTGCGGGGGCGAAACATGGAGCACATGTTGTCGCAACACTGATCCGTCATCCTGGAGGTTCCAGTCGCACCGCGACCCATCAGGACACGTCATGCCTCACGTCTCTCCGACGGCTGCCGACACGTGGCCCTTGCCAGGGAACCTCCCTGAGGTGGATGGGAGCGGGGACGATCAGACGGCGGCCCAGCCGATCAGCCCGTTCACCATCGGCGTGGAGGAGGAGTTTCACCTCGTCGATCCGGTCACCCGGGCACTGACGCCCGACGCTGCGCTGATCCTTTCCCGCGGCCACTGGGAGGGACGCGCCGACGCGGAGCTGCAAAGGTCGACGATCGAGACGCGCACCACTGTCTGCTGCACCCTTCGTGAGTTGCGGGCACAGCTCGCCCGCCTGCGCCAGGAGCTGATCGCCGCGGCGGCCGAGGTTGGACGCAGCATCGTCGCCGCAGGCACAGTGCCGATGTGCGACTGGAGGCAGCAACGAATCACGCCCACGCCACGCTTCGAGAAGATGCTGGGCGACTACCAGCTTGTCGCCCGCGAGCAGCTGATCTGCAGCACTCAGACCCATGTCCGCGTCCAGGACAAGGAGCTGGCTATCCAGGTCATGAACCGGGCCCGGGTGTGGCTGCCCACCTTGCTGGCCTTATCAGCCAGCTCCCCGTACTGGGCCGGGGTGGACACGGGCTACGCAAGCTACCGCTATGAGCAGTGGCAACGCTGGCCGACCTCGGGCATCCCGCAGCAGTTCGACTCCCGTGCGGCCTACAAGGCGGTTGTGGAGACGCTCCTCGCCGCCGGTGGGATCACCGATCCGGGGATGCTGTACTGGGACCTGCGTCCCTCGGACCGGTACGGCACGCTCGAGTTCCGCATCCCCGACGCCTGTCCTACGGTTGCGGAAGCCACGCTGCAGGCCGGCCTGGCCCGGGGCATTGTCCGTGCCTGCCATAGGGAGGTCGTACGCGAGGAGCCGCCAGCGCCCGTCTGCTGGGAGCTGCTCACCCTGGCGAGCTGGCAGGCGGCCCGGTTCGGTATCACCGGGGAGCTGATCGATGTGCAGGCCGGCCGGCCGATCCCGGCTGCCGACCGGGTCAAGCAGCTGCTGGACTACGTCCGGTGGGCGCTCGAGGAGGAGGGTGACTGGGAGGAGGTCACCGCTCTCACCGAGCGGGTCCTCCAGCGGGGGACGTCCTCGGAGCGGCAACGTCAAGCATTTACCCGGCGAGGACGCCTCGAAGATGTGGTGGACCTGCTGATCGCCGAGACCGCCGAGGAAGCCCTGTGAGCGCGGCGCTGCCAGCCCCACTTCCCCTGGCACGGAGAATCCCGGCGCAGGGCCACCCACGGCGCGCGGCAGGAGCCTCGCTGCCGAGACTCGGGAGCTGAGCTTGGTATGTGCGGGATCTGCGGCGAGCTGCGGAGCGATGGCGGGCAGCCGGATCTCGGCGCGATCAAGCGCATGACCGCAGTCCTGGCGAACCGAGGACCGGACAGCGAGGGCACCTGGGAGCAGGCTGCGGTTGCCCTTGGGCATCGGCGTCTGTCCATCCTGGATCTGACCGACCGGGGCGCCCAGCCGATGACTGACGACGAGCTGGGACTGTCGATCGTCTTCAACGGTCTTGTCTACAACTACGAGGACCTGCGACATGAGCTGCAGGCCAGCGGTTACCGGTTCTGCACGGACACCGACACCGAGGTGCTGCTCAAGGCTTACCACGCCTGGGGACCGGCGTTCGTCGAGCGGTGCATTGGGATGTTCGCGTTCGGGCTCGTCGAGCATGCCACGGGCCGGTTGCTGCTCGCCCGCGATCGGCTCGGTGTCAAGCCTCTCTACTTGGCGCGGTCGCCGGGCCGGCTGCGGTTTGCGTCCACCCTCCCTGCGCTGCTGGCTGCCGGCGGGGTCGACACCTCGATTGACCGGGTGGCGTTGCACCACTACCTGACCTGGCACGCTGTCGTACCCGCCCCTCGGACCATGCTGACCGGGGTGCGCAAGCTGGCTCCGGCCACTTTGCTCATCGTCGAGCCCGACGGCACGGAGCATGAGCACACCTACTGGGATGTGGCGTTCGAGCGCCGAGCGGACCACACCGATTGGTCCGCCGATGACTGGGCCGAAGCCATCCTCGAGGCGCTGCGCACAGCAGTGCGGCGCCGGCTCGTGGCACATGTGCCGGTGGGGGTCCTGCTCTCAGGTGGATTCGACTCGAGTCTGATCGTGGGGCTGCTTGCTGCGGCTGGGCAGCATGGCCTGGCGACCTTCTCGGTGGGTTTCGAGGCGGTGGGCGGCGAGGAGGGCGACGAGTTCGCCTACTCGGACCTGGTCGCACGTACCTTCGCCACGGACCACCACCGCATCGTGGTCTCCGGGGATCAGCTGCTCGCGGCTCTGCCGGGCGCGATCGCGGCGATGAGCGAGCCGATGACGAGCCACGACGTGGTCGGCTTCTATCTGCTCAGCCAGGCCGTCGCCGCTGACCGCAGGGTGGTGCAGTCAGGCCAGGGCGCCGATGAAGTATTCGCCGGTTACCACTGGTACCCGCCGATGACTGCCGCGGATGCCAGCGTCGAGACCTACATCCGGCGGTTCTTCGACCGTGGCCACGCCCAGATGCAGGAGGTGGTCGCTCCCGACTACCAGATCGAGGAGGACGCCAGTCGGGCATTCGTGGAGCAGCACTTCGCCCGACCCCACGCTGACACCGCCGCGGACAGGGCGCTACGGCTGGACACCACCATCATGCTGGTCGACGACCCCGTCAAGCGGGTCGACAACATGACGATGGCCTGGGGGCTGGAAGCCCGGGTGCCGTTCCTCGACCACGAGCTGGTGGAGCTGGCAGCGGCCTGCCCCCCACAGCTCAAGGTCGCCCATGGCGGGAAGGGGGTGCTCAAGCGTGGCGCCCGTGGGTTGATTCCCGATGCCGTCATCGACCGGCCGAAGGGCTCCTTCCCCGTCCCCGCGCTGACCACCCTGGAAGGACCCTACCTTCAGCTGATGGTCGACGCGCTCCGCGCCCAGGAAGCCAAGGACCGAGGCCTGTTCCGCGCCGAGTATGTCGAGCGCCTCATCACGGCGGCCAACGCGGAGCTGACACCGCTGCGAGGCAACAAGCTGTGGCAGCTCGGAGTAGTGGAGCTCTGGCTGCAGACCCATGGGATCCGGACGTGAGCGCGCGGTCGCGACCAGGGCGTGCACGTTCACCACGCGGCCGTCCTCGCGGACCTCGAGGACGAGGGCGGCGGCGGCGAACGTGTCGTGCCCCGCGTCGAAGGGCCGGGTGCGAAGTCGGCGACCTGCGTGTCCAACTCCTGGGCCATAGTGGAGACCTGTGACTTCGACAGCCGGGTGATGCCCAACCACTCGACCAGCTTCTCCATCCTTCGGGTCGACACGCCGAGCAGGTAACAGGTCACCACGGCCGTGGCCAGAAACGCCTTCGGCGTCTAGGCCCACCGCTCTCAGCGGTCCTCGTGGTCGCCGCCGACCCGACCCAGGCGGGAGACGACACGTTGCACTGACGCATGTCATCTCCCACCAACCGGTCATCGACGTCCGCGGTCCGGCCGCCCGCAGGCTCGCCAGCTGCTGCTCGAAGCGGTCGAGGCTTTCGCCATGACAGCGGCGATGGCGCTCCGCCCTCGGGTGGGCCTCATGCCATCGTTCGCAGGTACTCGGCGAGACGGTCGAAGCTCTGGGAAGCGCCTTCCTGCATCCCCGTCCCCAGCGCCGCGTCGCGAGCCTCCTTCGACGGGTAGAGAACCCTGCACGTGATCGTCGTCTTGCCGTCCTCCTCGGCCAGGATCAGCGTGTTGAGCGTTTCCGGCCAGTCGCCGCCCCAAGACTCGGTGAAGACGAGCCGCTCGGGCGGCGTGATCTCTTGATACACGCCGCGCATCCCCATCTCGGTGCCGTCGGAACGGCGCCAGACGAAGTGCCACGCCCCGCCCGGGCGGAGATCGATCTCACAGACGGGCATGGTCCAGCCTTCCGGGCCGAGCATCCAGTGCGGCAGGTGCTCGGGGCTGGTCCAGGCCTCGAAGACGAGCCCGCGCGGCGCGTCGATGACGCGCGTCATCACGATCTCCCGATCCGACGGAGTCGTGAACGTCGTGGCACCGACCCTATTTGCCGTGGCCATGATTCCTCCCTTTTCCTTCAGGTGTTGTAGGTACTCATCCAGTCGCTCATAGCTCTGGTCCCAGAATCGGTGATAGCTCTCGGCCCACTCGGCGACCTCCTTGAGCGGCGCCGCCTCGAGCCGGCAGGGGCGCCGCTGCGCCTCGCGGCCGCGCGCGATGAGGCCGGCGCGCTCGAGCACCCGGAGGTGCTTGGAGACGGCGGGGCCGCTCATCGCGAACGGCGCCGCCAGCTCCTTGACCGTGGCTTCGCCCGCGGCGAGGCGGGCGAGGATCGCGCGGCGCGTGGGGTCGGCGAGGGCGGCAAAAGTGATGCTCAAGGGATCCGTTGCCATGTGTATCTAACTACTCGGTTATCTAACCGAGTAGTTAGATACACCGTAGCCAGGTGTCTGTCAAGTGCTCTCGCGAGCGGCTCGCCTCGCAGGGCGCTGGCACACCGCCGAGCGCACGGCCGCACACTGCTCTGCTGGACACCACGACAGTTGACTGCTTCGGCGAGGGACCTCGAACCGGGGGCACCTACGCCGAGGGGTTGCCTGCGCAACCATCTCGGAGGAGCTGGTCCTCAGGTCTGGTCCCGGTCGAAGAGCCCTTGTAGGCGCTCGGCATCGCCGGTCGCGTCCTTCAACTCCAACAGCGGTAGGACCTCGTGCCAGACGATCTCCCGGTCAAGATCGGGACCCTGGCGCACGATCACCCCTTCGACGTCAAGCCAATCGCGCTCACGCCCCGCGAACACCTTGTGCACCACCAGATCCTCCGCACTGCAGGTCCGCAGGGTCAGATCCTTGCCGATGGCGAAAGGCGACGAACGGGCGACCGCGAAGATCCGGTTCACGGGCGCGCCCGGGGGAACAGCCGCTGCTGCTCGACCAAGCCGCACTCGCTCTCCTTTGCAGGCAGCTGGTCGACCAACCAGAGCAGCGCGTCAGCAGCCGCCAGCGCCTCTTGGTCGCTCAACGCGCGGAGCTCCCGGGCCCAGACCTCGGCGAGCGCCTTCCCGGCCGCTTGCCACTGCTGGACAACCGTGCGCGCCACGTGATCCTCGCGGTCCACACCGCCAGCCTACGCCCGCCGATCTCATAGACGAACCGCTCAAGTCAGCCGCCCGTGTTCGCCGCATCATCTGTTTCGGCAGGTCAGTGGAGCGAAGAGCGCACCATCTTCCCCCCACAAACGCAGGACAAGATTTCCGTTTCGAACTTCCGCGGCTCCGGTGCCGCGTACCTGCTGGTCTGGGATTGACAGCCCGCCGCGTATGGCCGCTCAGGCATCAACGATCCCCTATCATCACGGTCATGTCAGCCGCCGAGATCCTTCGACGCGCCCGTGCGGCTGCGGGCTTATCGCAGCGGGCGGTCGCCGAGCGGGCGGGTGTGACGCAACCGGAGGTATCGGCCTATGAGAACGGTCACCGGCAACCCACGGTGCCGACCCTGCAGCGTCTGGTCGCGGCCACCGGCTTTCACCTGCGACTCGAGCTGCAGCCGGAACCGGCAGATCAGGGGGCTTCTTACCAGCCGATGAAGCTGGCCGACCTGGCCGTGCACTTGAGCTCATCGGGCGAGGAAGCGAGGCGTTGGCGCCTGCTCCGCGAGTTCCTCAAGGAGTTTCGTCATGCCCCAGCGGCCCACAGGGCAGCGCTACTGGCCACCGAACCCCATCCGGTCGACCACCGCTGGGACGCCTTGTTGGCCGCCGTGGCCGAGCATCTCGCCTGGCACCACGACCTGCGCTGCCCTGAATGGACGCATGAGCCGTCCCGGTTCCTGCGCCGCGCCTGGTTCACGAGCGCGCTTCCGACCGCTCGGGTCGCCGCGCTGGAGACCAGCCCTGCAGCGTTCCGCCGCCGCGGGGTTTTCCTTGACCGGTCTGAGCTCGACGCCGCGTGAACGAGCGTCTGCTCGACCAGGAAACGATCCGAGGCGCGCTGAAGGCGCTGGCGCTGCGCTTGGAACGACGTCGTGTGCGCGCGGACGTATACGTCTTCGGCGGCGCGGCGATGGTGTTGGCGTACGGCGCTGATCGGGCGACCCGCGATGTGGACGCGGTGTTCTCACCGCATGGCCCGGTCTTGGAAGAGGCTCGGTTGGTCGCTGAGGAGACGTCTGGCGCTCATCGCCGCCGCGGCCAGGAAGAGGACGTTGGGAAAGCTTTGGCATTCGACAGCGAGCAGCTCGCCGTCTGCTCCCGTCTGGACTCAGACTGGCGACCGCCTGCGCGAGTCCGGCTGTCGCGTAGGCGGTCGCGGCCGCTCGACACCGCGGTCATCCCACCGCCGGCTCGTCGAGGAGGACGAGGGTCTGGCTGGACTGGACCTCGGGGATCGACTGGAGGTCGTCAAGGATCACGTCCCGTAGGTGGTCGATGTCAGGTGCCCGGACCAGCAGCACGTAGTCGAATGAGCCGGTGGACAGCGCCAGCCACTCCACGCCGGCCAGGCGGCGGAGTCGTTCGCCCACGCCCCGCCAGGCATGCTGGGCGACGCTGACGAGCACCAGGGCAGCGATCGGAAGCCCGAGCTTGCGGGGATCGACCTCCACGGTGAAGCGCCGGATCACGCCCGCACTCCGGAGACGGGCGAGGCGCTGGTAGGCCGTGGCGCGCGACACGTTGATGCGGGCGGCCAGCTCATTGACCGACAGGCGCCCGTCGGCCCGTAATGCCTCGACGAGCTGGTGATCGACAGCATCGAGCTGGACAGTTTGTGCATCCAACGGCCTCACTCCGAACTATCGTCTAGTAATCCAGCGATACGCTGGACAACATAGCAAGAATCCTCCACTATGAGCGAGACCATCTGAAGTGGAGGGTGCCGGATGGCAGACGGGTCGCAGCTCTACGCCCCGGTCGTGCGGGACGACCGTGGCGCCGTCGAGGTGATCCTCGGCAGCAACCACCCGGGTTTCCACGACCCGGACTACCGGGCCCGGCGCAACGCCCTGGCCGCGCGGGCGCTGGACTGGAGGCCGGGCGAGGAGATCCCCGAGCCTGACTACACCGACGTCGAACACGGTATGTGGCAGGTGATCGCTCGCGAGCTTGAGCCCCTCCACCACCGGCACGCCTGTCGGGCCTATCTCGAAGCCAAGGAAGAGCTGAGGCTCCCGACCGACCATGTCCCTCAGCTCACCGAGGTCACCCGGTCGCTCTCGCCGATCACCGGGTTCAGCTATCTGCCGGCCGCCGGTCTGGTCCCCCTGCGGGAGTTCTACGGCGCCTTCTCGGGCTCGGCGTTCTACTCCACCCAGTACCTGCGACACCCCTGTATGCCCCTGTACACACCGGAGCCCGACGTGGTCCACGAGGTCGTGGGGCACGCCAACCAGCTGGCCTGCCCCTCTTTCGCCGACGTCTACCGGCTGGTGGGCAAAGCCGTGGCCCGCACCCAGACCGACGCCGCCCTCCGCTTCCTCTCCCAGGTGTTCTGGTTCTCGATGGAGTTCGGCGTGGTCTGGGAGGACGGGGAGCCGAGGGCCTACGGCGCGGGCATCCTCTCGTCCTTCGGCGAGACGGCCGCCTACCGCAGCGCCGACATCCGTTCCCTCGACTTCGCTGCGATGGGGTCCCTCCCCTACGACATCACCCGTTACCAGCCGGTGCTCTTCGCCGCTGCGTCAATGACCCACCTGGTCGACGCCCTGTCCGGCTTCTTCTCGACCTTCGACGACGACGTCCATGACCGCCTGGCCCGGGCGACCGCCCGCTGACGGCCACCCGCACGGCGCACCACAAGAGCAGCCCCTACCAGCAGAGCACCGCGTCGGCGCCGCGGAGGAGGTCAGCGATCCCCTGGACGTCGGCTAGCTGGACGCCATCGACGAGGTCGTGCGGGGACAGGCCGAGCTGGGCGAGATCCTCGGCGGCGACATAGACCGCGACGCCGCTCTCCAGCAAGCCGCGAAGATCGTCGGCGCTCGCCGCCGGGGGCAGCGCGCGACCGCCGAGCGCGCCCGGGCAAACCTCGCTGCCGGCGACCGCGAGCTCGATCCCGGCGCCGCGCAGGACGACGGCGAGGTCGACCTCCGAGGCGACCGCGTACGCGTTGGCCTCGAGCGACGGCTCGAAGGACCGCACCGCGCCAGGGTGGGCGCGGATCAGGCTGACCACCCGCCTGGCCACCTTACCGATCTCCGCCCGCCGGGGACGGCTGCGCCGGCCCCAGAACCCAGCCCAGAGTGCCCAGGGACAGCACGATGTCCGCCTCCCGCACGAACGTCCAGAGGTCCGCGTGGTCACCGGGCACCACGCCAGGCGCCTGGCAGCCAGCGATCCCCATGGCCTCGGCCGCGTCGGCCTCGACGACCCAGTCGAGCGTCCCGCCGTGCACACCGCGGCGGAGGAGCGAGGCGACCGCAGCGGGCAGCTCCCCGGTCCCGGCCGACAGGCCCGCGGCGGAGTCGTGGGCAAAGACCGTCACCCGGTGGCCCCGGGCCAGCAGGCGCTCGGCCAGCCGCAGCGCGGTCGTCGCGCGCTCGGTGTGCGCGCCCTCGTTCAGGATCAGGGCCACGATGCGGCCGGTCACAATGAGATCACGTGGTCAGCGCCCTCCGTAATGAGGTCTGCGACCTCGTCGAGGTCCATGGTCTTGACGCCCCCGATCCGCCGCTCCGGACCGATCGCACGCCGCCGGAGCGCGTCGGTGTGCGCGACGACAATCGCGCCGGCAGTCATCGCCTTGCTGACCGCCTCGGCGTGGAGGTGGCCCTCCCGGGCAGCGGTCGCCGCGGCGTCGAAGAGCACGACGGTCACATGGTCGCCCTGGGCCGCCCACAGGCTGACGAGCTGCAAGGCCCAGGGCAGATCCGTGGAGACGAGCAAGACGATGCGCACCGCTACGCGACCTCTCCGTCGAGTAGGGAGTTTCGACACATGCGCTAAGACCCCTTTCGGATCAGCAGGCGGATAGCGGGGCGGCCGGACAGGTCGGTGGCGCGCTCGACGCCGAGCAGCTGGTGGCCCGCCCGGTCCGCCCAGCGCGCGAACGCCGCGGGCGAGCCGGCGCCCTCGGCGAGCACCTCGAGGACCTCCCCGGCCCCCAGCCCGGTGACCGCCCGCATCGCGTGCACAACACCCGTCTCGCGTTGCTGGCCGCGGGTGTCGACAGTGCCGGCGGGGACGATGTCGGCGCGTGCGCCGGTGAGCGCCGCGACCTGGGCGCGCCATGCCCGCGGGCCACCGGGCACCGACCCGGCCTCCGCGAGGTTGACCTGCACCCCCGACCCGGCGAACGCGCCGGCCACGAGGCCACGCTCGAACGCCTCGGCCAGCGGTGCGTCGACCCGCTCTACCAGCTCGACGGCGTCGCAGACGCCCGCGAGCTCGACCCAGTCACGGCCCGCGCGGACGACCCTGGCGTCGGGCGCGTGTGAGCGCAGCGCCCGAATCGCGGTCCTCGCCGCGGCTTCGAGGGGCCGATCGATCTCCGCTTGAACCGACCGCCGCACGCCCTGGCCTGCGGGGGCATCCCCCCTGGCCCCCTGGCCTGCGGGGGCATCCCCCCTCACGCCTTGCACCAAACGGCGGCCCTCGGCGGCGGCGACCTCGTAGGCCTGGAGGATCAGCGTCGAACCGCTCGTCGTCGGCACACCCGTCGGCACACCCGGCTTCGCCCGCTCACCGCCCTGGTTGAGGACCGTGACGAGCAGCCGGACGACGAGCGCCGCCCCCGCCCCGCCGCTCGGCTGACCCGCTGCGTCGAGCGCGCCCTGCTCGACGTCGATCTCCTCGCGGGCCAGGTAGACCTTCGCGGGTCGGCCACCGCCCGGCCGCTTCACGCTGCCCACGACGACGAGCCCGGCCTGGGCGAGGAGCTCCAGGTGGGTGCGCGCCACGTTCGGGTGGAGCTGGAAAGCGGCGGCGACCTCCCGGACCGTTCGTGAGGTCCCGAACTGGCGGAGGTGCTGGTAGATCGCCGCCCGGGTCGACGAGCCCAGCGCTCGGGCGACGCTGACCCCGGAGCGCCCAGGGACGCGCCCGGGGCGCGGCGCGGCGACGCTGAGCTCGCTCGAGGTTTTCACTGTCTCCACGTTCTACTGCGCACTCACCCTGGAAATCTACGGTGAAAACAGTGACTACCTTCCAGTGGCTGGGAACGCGGGTGGAGGCACCCGGCGGGACGTCTCCAAGAGCGCTGGGACGAACGTGCCCTGCAGCTGGAGAACGCCATCGAGGACGATGACCCGCTCGATAGTGGCGCCCGCCGGCAGCGTAGGCAGCGGAACCTTCAGGCGCCGGGGGACCTCGCGCGGGGCATCGCGGGGGACGTTGACGAGGGTGATCACAAGCGTCTCGTCCTCGACCGCGACGGCGGCGTCGACCACGATCCCGACGACCCTGAGCTGGACTGCCCCGGCAACCAACCGGATGTCGCTGACACGTCCAACCGGACCCAGGAGCCGCTCGACAGCCGCCGGGTCCAGGTCGGCCACGAACGTCCCCGACCGGGCGGAGGCGGGCAGCCGACCGGTGGACAGATCGGCCAGGCGGAGGCGGACCTCGGACAGCCTGGCGTCCAGCCGGGCGACTCGGACCCGGGCGTCGGTAGGCACGTTGGTCGCGTGCACGTCCACGGCCGGGAGCGTGCCGAGCAGCAGGCGGAGGCTGACCGGCCATCCCCGCAGATCGACCGTCGCCGGCGCGTCGAGGAGCGCGCTCGCCTGCTGGGACGCCCGCCGCTCCGCAACCCGTTCCAAGCCTGCATCGACAGCCACGGCGAGGAGGGCAAGAGCGATCACCCAGGCGAGGAACGCCCGCATCAGAACGCGACCATGCGGGCGAGCAGGTAAGCGGCCGGGGCTGCGAGCAGGAGCGCGTCGACGCTCGCCAGGATGCGTCCTTCGCCGAGCCGCGGCGGCGCGCTGGTGAGCTGGATCCCCGCCTCGAAGCCGAGCGAGAGCTCCAACCGGGTTCCGCACACGCTCGCGAGGAGCGCGACGAGCCCGAAACGCATCGCGGTCACGGGATCGAACGGCGGGACGAGCACCCGCCACACCCCGACACAGGCCAGCGCAGCGGCGACGAGCGGCACCCCGATCTCCAGCCAGGATGACGGCACCACCGCCCAGCGGCGCAGCGCGGTCCCGGCCGCGTCCGTGACCGCGACGAGCACGGCAAGCCCGAGCAGCCAGCGGAGCCCCTGTGGAGTGTGGCGGAGCAGGAGAAGGCTCGAGGCTCCCACGCCGACGAGCAGCCCGGTGACGGTGGTCGCGCCGAGCCCGGCCGCGGTGCCGACCCGCCGCCCGAACCCGAGGACCAGGCAGAACGCGAGGATCACCATGCCGGCAGCGAGGGCGGGGAACAGCCGCAGACCGGCGTTGGGGTCCACGGCCACGGCGAGTGGGAGCGCGATGCCCGGTCCGGCCGCGGCGACCACCACCGGGCGTGCCCCGGCCCGCGCGAACAGCCCGGCGGCGTCGAGCACGACCGCCCCGGCGACCACGACGACGATCACCGCGAACGGCGCTGGCCCGCCGACCAGCGCTCCCAGCGCCGCCGCGCCGAGCACCGCTGGTGTGGCGAGCCGAGGCCAGATGATCACCTGGCGCCCAGGGCGCCCAGGGCGCCCAGGGCGCCCAGAGACCGAGGGTCCCGTCCGCGGGCGGTGGACGCCTGCGCGCGCTGGCGCTCTGCCGCGAGCCCGGCAGGCGCCACCGCTGACCGGCGGCAGGAGGGCGAGCTCCGCGCCGTCGGGGATGTCGATCTCTGCGTGCTGCGGGACACTGGAGCCGTCGATGAGCACGCTGGCGAGCGCGAGTCGGGCGGCGAACCGCTCGCCGTAGCGCGCGCGCAACGCGGCGAGCAGCTCGGGGAGCGAACCGGGATCCACCATGATCTCACCCTCGCCCGCCGCCTCCCGGAGGGCCGCGAACATCCGCACGCGCACCGACATTGCTGCTTCCTATGTAGGGTGGGTGGGGTCGTCAGCGTGGTCGATCCGTACCCTAGTGGAATGAACGTTGATCGTAGGGCTGAGATCGCCACCGTGGGCGCGCTGCTCCTCGATGACCTGCAGAAGGAGATCGTGGCGAGCTGGGTAGGCCTGTGGCCAGCGTCGAGAGCCCAGCGTTTGCGGACCCTGGGCGGTGCCGCCGCAAGTCGCGCCGCGCTCGAGGCCCTGCTCATCATATTCGAGCAGGGCGACCTCGACGAGCGCACCCTGGAGCACACCCGCGCGAGGGTGCTCGCCGGCACGAGCACCGTCGACGAGGCCGAGGAGCTGCTTCGAACGATCCGGGTCGTCGGCGTGGGACGGCTGACCGAGCTGCTGGCCGACCGCATCGGGCTGACCCACGAGGAGCGGTTCCAACTGCAACGCGAGGCGTCCGTGCTGGGCGCTGAGCTGCTGGGACGCCGTGAGGAGCCCGAGCCCCGGGCGATCGACGCGCTCCTCGCCGAACTCGAACGCAGCGGCCCCGATCTACGCTGACGCAGGAGTCCGGGGAGGCCCCGAGAAAGGAGGGGTCCGGGGAGGCCCCGAGAAAGGAGAAGAACGTGCGGCTGCTCGTCCTCTCGGATGCCCCCGGCGGCGCGAAGGCCCTGCTCCCCGCCTTCGAGTTCCTCGACCACACGCTCGCCACCGCCCCGCTGGCTCCGGAGTCGATCACCAGCGTCGCCGATGTCGACGTGATCGTGATCGACGCGACCGCGGACCTTTCGGCCGCCTCGCACACCTGCCGGGCGGTCTCGGCGGCCTCAACCTCGCGGCCGATCCTGCTCGTAGTGAGCGAGGGGTGGCTCACGGTGCTGAAGACAAGCTGGGGGTTCGACGACTGGATCCTTCCCCGCACGCCGCCCACCGAGGTCGAGACCCGGCTGCGTCTCGCCGTGGAGCGCGCCGGCCACAGCCGCGAGGGGCGCATGGCAAGCGTCGGGGAGCTCCAGATCGACGAGGACACCTACGTCGTCCGCCTGCGTGGTCAGCCCCTCGACCTCACGTACCGGGAGTTCGAGCTGCTCAAATACCTCGCCGCGAACCCGGGGCGGGTGTTCACCCGCGGCCAGCTGCTCCAGCAGGTGTGGGGCTACGACTACTACGGCGGCACCCGTACCGTCGATGTCCACATCCGCCGGCTGCGGGCCAAGCTCGGGCTCGAGTACGAGTCGCTGATCGGCACGATCCGCGGGGTGGGCTACAAGCTCGATCCGCACGGCCCGAGCCCTTCGGACGAGGAGGACTGAGGTTTAGGATTCGGGGCGGCTCTTGATGCCGTGCCAGAGGGTCTCGAACGCGCGTCGGATGTAAACCCCGAACGGCTCGGGCGGCGGCTTCAGCAGCACGCGGTAGAGCGCGGCGCCGATCACGAGGTCCATGGCGATGTCCGCGTCGATGTCCGCCCGAATCTCCCCGGCGGCCTTGGCGCGCTCGAGGCGCTCGGCGATGGCGGCGCGCCGCGGGGCCACGCAGTTGGACCAGTAGATGTCGAGGAACTCGGGGTTGTGCTCACGTGACCCGATGATCAGAGCCATGATCTGCCGGGTCACGGCCTCGTCGACGGTCACCGCGCGCTCGATGAGCGTGTGGACGTCCCGCCACAGGTCGCCGGTGTCGGGCATCCGGGAATCGGGCTTGAGTTGCTCGAGCGCGTCGGCCACGAGCTCCTCCTTCGACTGCCAGCGCCGGTAGATCGTGGCCTTGCCGACCCCCGCACGGGCGGCGATCGCCTCGACGCTGGTCCCCTGGAACCCGGACTCGGCGAGCAACTCGAGGGTGGCGTCAAGGATGGCCTGGTGGGACTGGGCGCTGCGCGGTCGCCCAGGCGGCCGGCTCGGGACGTCGGTTGAGGCGCTCACGTCAGGCCATACTAAGCGCTAAACTTCCTCGTACTATACGAGACCGTTTCGTATCGAATCATGAACAACTCGGCGGGAGGCCCCAATGACGCAGTCAGCGCTGACCGATCCTTTCGGCCACGCCGCGAAACCCAACCCGTATCCGATCTACGCGCATCTGCGCAGCGAGCGGCCGGTCCACCGGATCACGCTGCCGGACGGCCGTGGCCTGTGGCTGATCACGCGGTACGCCGACGCCGAGCGGGCACTCCGGGACCCCCGCCTGGTCAAGAACATGCGGAACGCGCTCACACCCGAGCAACTGCCGCACATTCCTGATGAGTTCAGGCCGCTCATGGAGCACATGCTCTCCTCCGACCCTCCCCACCACACGCGGTTGCGCGCCCTGGTCCACAAGGCGTTCACTCCTCGCCTGGTCGAGCAGCTCCGACCCCACGTCCAGCAGATCGCCGACGAGCTGCTCGACGCCGTGGCACACCAGCGGGCGATGGACCTCGTCGACGACTATGCGTTCCCGCTGCCGATCATCGTCATCACTGAGCTGCTCGGGGTGCCGTTAGAGGATCGGGACCGCTTCCGGGAGTGGTCCCACGCCGCCGTCGGGGTTGAGTTCGTCCGCGACGGCGAGTGGTTCTCGGAGCGGAGGCGGGCAGCCATGGGGGCCTTCAGCGCCTACCTCCGGGTGCTGCTCGAGGACAAGCGGGCCGATCCCCAGGACGATCTCGTCAGCGGGCTGATCCTGGCCGAGGAGGAGGGTGAAGCCCTCACCGAGGACGAGCTGGTCGCGATGGTCTTGCTGCTGCTCGTCGCCGGACACGAGACCACCGTCAACCTGATCGGCAACGGGATGCTCGCCCTGCTCCGTCATCCCGACCAGCTCCGCATGCTCCAGGATGACCCCGGCTTGATCGTGCCCGCGGTCGAGGAGCTCCTGCGCTACGACGGCCCGGTGGAGACCTCGACGTTCCGCTACGCGAGCGCCGACGTCGAGGTGAGCGGCGCGACGATCCCCAAGGGTGAGATCGTGCTCGTCGTCCTGGCCTCGGTGAACCGCGACGCGGGCCGGTTCGTCGATGCCGACCGGCTCGACATCACACGGGCCGACAACCGCCACCTCGCCTTCGGCAAGGGCATCCACTTCTGCCTCGGCGCGCCGCTCGCACGCATCGAGGGCCAGATCGCCATCGGCACGCTGCTCCGCCGCCTCCCATCGCTGCGCCCGGCGGTGCCGCTGGACCAGCTGGAGTGGCGGTCCGGCATCATCCTCCGCGGCCTGCGCGCGTTCCCGGTCGTGTTCTAGGCGCTGCGTGCTGAATTGGCGCGGCACGCGTCGATCCAGCGACCCACCCCGGCCCTACGCCGGGCGGAGCAGGTCCGCGGCCGGGAGGGTCCCCACCGGCTCGACCCAGTCCTGGTAGCAGACCTCCCGGTAGGCAGTCGTGAACCCCTCGGACTCGTAGAGGGCGACCGCGCCGACGCTCGCGCAGTCCACGTAGAGGACGGCCTCGGCGCAGCGCCGGTCGTAAAGGTACGCAAGGCCAGCGGCGAGCAGCGAGCGACCCAGGCCGATGCCCTGGGCAGACGGGTGGACGGCCAGGACGTAGACCTCGCCGACCGGTTCGTGTGCGGGGATCTTGTCGGTCTCGTGGGCGTGCCACTTCGTCCAGTGAAACCCGAGCAGCTCGTCGTCCCGCCAGGCCATAAGCAGGCCCTCCGGGTCGAACCAGTCGCGACCGCGCCGTTCCGCGAACTCGGCCACACCCCACCCGCCGTTCTCCGGATGGTTGTCGAACGCGGCGTTGTTCACGCGCAGGAACTCCTCGTCATCGAGGCCCTCACGGTAGCCGCGGACCACGACGCCCTCGGGAAACGGCACGTCCTGGCGGCGCGTCCGGAGTGGGCGAGTCATGAACGCGAGCTCGCGCTGGATCTCGAACCCGAGCTCCACGGCGAGCGTCGCGCGCGCGTCCTCGACATGGTGGACCCACAGGTAGAGGAGTCCGCCGCCAGCGCGCGCGAGGACAGCGCGGGTCTCCTCCAACAGCGCACGGGCGACGTGCGAGCCGTACCAGTCCGGATGCACGACCACCTCGACCGCTACCCGCGGTCGATCGTCCACGGCGTTCCAGCGGGTGTGGGCGTAGCCGACCAGCCGACCGTGCTCGTAGGCCATCACCCCGATCCAGCTGCGGGCTCCGACCTTGAGGTGAGCGTACTTATGCTCGCCCACCGGACGGTGCCCTTCAATGCGGGTGGCAGCCTCGATCAGCTCGAGAATCTCCTCCAGGACCACCTGATCCAGGCGGGTGCGCAGCTCGATTTCGTGCATTTGCCAAGGGTAACGGGCATGATGAGTCCGTGGATGTCGCTCACCGCCTACGCACCCAGGGCTACCGCCTGACTCCCCAACGCCAGCTCGTGTGGGACGCGCTCCGTCGTGCGACGGCGCACCTCACAGCCGAGGAGATCCACGGAGAGGTCTCCAAGACCGTCCCCGACTTCAACGTCGCGAGCGTCTACCGGACCCTCACCCTGCTCGAGGAGCTGGGGCTCGCGAAGTCGGTGCACATCGGGGACGGGAAGGGTCACTGGGAGGTCACTCACCCCGACGACGAGTTCCATCTCGTCTGCCGGATCTGCGGCAAGGTCATCCACCACCACCCCAGCGACCTCGTCCAGCGGACTCGCGAGCACCTCTTGACCGACCACGGCTTCGTCTCCGAGCGCGTCGACCTGGTCGTGCACGGTGCCTGCGCCGACTGCGCGGGTGGACCTGACGCCCCCTGACCGTCTTCAGGTAGACGGCCGCCGCCGCAGACGGCTACACTTCCAGGCGCTTCGCCGCGAAGGGGGCCTGCTGTACGGCCCACCCTCCGGCGCATGGGCCGTTAGCTCAACGGGTAGAGCTCCGGACTTTTAATCCGGCGGAGCGGGTTCGAGTCCTGCACGGCCTACCCAGGTAGGCCTCGTAGGATCGGCCCAAGTTGTATCTCTATGAGGAGCTGTGGAGCAGCTAGGAGTGCTCGTCACCCTGTCAAGGTGAAGGTCGCGGGTTCAAATCCCGTCAGCTCCGCTTTCTCGGTCAGGTAGCTCAGTTGGTACGAGCGCGCGACTGAAAATCGCGAGGTCGGCGGTTCGATCCCGCCCCTGACCACCTCGCGAAGCCGCTGGCCACAGCGGCTTTTGTGGTTTCTGGGCCGCGCCATCGCCGTCGTCTTGGTCGCCTTGACAGCCATCCTGACAGCCAAGAAGGTCATCCATCCGGTCCTTGCGCTGAAGCATCGGCATGACCTGCGTAGAGAGCATCGTCGCCTGGATCGCCGCACGGCCCAGCGTCTCCTTGAGCACGGGCAGCTCCACGCCTTGGGCGAGCAGCAGCGAGGCGCACGTGTGCCGGATATCGTGGAACCGCAGCTTCGGTAGCCCGAGCCGCTCGCAGACGGCTTGGAAGTGCCGCAGCAGGTTGCGCGGCTCGATCGGCGTGCCGTGCTTCGTCGTAAAGACGAACAGCGGCACGCCGTCCTCCAGCTTCACCCGGCCCGACTCGTAGTCGCGCACCGGCTGCGGAGCCGCCACCACCAGGAACGTCAGCTCTGCCGTGTCTACCCTCAGCTTCACGACAGCCTCCTCAACTCAATAGGTACGAGGTACGTACCCCTGTACCAATGAGAAATAAGGAGGACGGACCCGTCTGTCAAACCCTCGTACCGATGAGCTAGTGCGCTGGTACCTCGTACACGAGGACGTGCCGATCCCCCGCCAACAGGAAATCGGCGACCTCCAGCACGCTTCCCGCGCCGTCGTAACAGGTGCCAGCACCCGCACGACCGGCGCGCCGGCGCTCATCCCCAACCGGCGCGCTTCCTCGGGGGTGGGCATCCGCAAGGTCAGCTCCTCGACCACACGCTCGCACTCGGCGGGCGCGGCGCCTGCGATCCGCTCGGCCTGGCCGGCACTGGCAGGTTGCGCGACGCGGAGAGGGAGGTAGCGGTCCACCAGCCCCGCCGGCTCGCCTTTGAACAGAAGCAGGTGTCGGCGGACCAGCGCCAGCTCGTCCGGGGCCAGCCCCAGCCGTTCGGCCACCTCGGCAGGCGGGGCGGTGACCTCGACGCCGAGCAGCCGGCCGTCCGCATCCCCGCCCTCGTCCGCCTGGAAGTGTCGGGGGGAGCCCAGCCGGCGCAGCGGGCGACGCGCCCGCACGAACGACCCGAGTCCGTGCTCGGTCACGACCAAACCCTCGATGCGTAGCAGGCCCACCGCGGACGCTCTCCGCAGGGTCGTCCGCCGGGGTGCGGTTCCACCGGATGCCCTCCGGCTGGAACCGGTCGCCCGCATGATGAGCGATCCCCTCCGCCCACTGCACCAGCCGATGGCCTGCGAGCAACAGCAGCTCATGCTCCTCCTCACCGACGCGCCCCAAGCCGACCAACGGACTGGCTGGACAAAGCCCACGACCTGCCTCCTCAATCGGGCATCCTCCCGGATTGGCCACCTGTCACCGGCGGTCGCCAAGTACAGTGCCACGTTCCTACGTTCCGCAGCAGCGGGCCACGGGGCTCTGTCGAGAACCTAGGATCGGGGCTTGCAGAGACCCCACCCGACGTCAGAACGAGACCTCCAGTGCCGCTGCAGCGTCCGACCGTCTACGACCAAATCGCCGGGCAGCTCCGAGCCGCGATCCTGGCCGGTGAGTACGAGCCCACCGAGAGCGAGCCCACGCGGCACGAGCTGCCCGGCGCGGCCGAGCTGGGCGCCCGCTACGGCGTGAGCGACAAGACCGCCGCTCGGGCCGTTCAGCAGCTCGTCGCCGAGGGGCTGGTCAAAGCTCGGCCTGGGCTGCGAGCCGTGGTCGTGCCTCGCGCGCAGCGCCCGGATCGCTGGCCCATGAACCGCCGCTACGCACGGGCGCGACAGGCCAAAGGGCTGGTCTTCGGCGGGGACATGTCAGGCCGTGACGTCGAGAAGCGGACCGTCCGCACCGGCTGGACCCTGATGCCCGACCGCGTCGCCGCGCTGCTCGGCACCGACGCCCCCGAGCGCGTCTGGGCTCGCGAGCGCGAGATGCTCGTCGACGGGCGGATCGCGGAGGTGAGCGTGGGCTACTTCCCGGAATCCGTCGCCCAGGGCGCCGACCTGATGACGCCAGGACCGTTCCCTGCAGGTGGCGTCGTGCGCGTCCTGGAGGACGCCGGCCACCGCATCCTGCGCACGTCCAACGAGATGCGCGCCCGCCTCGCGTCGCCCAAAGAACTCGAAGCCTTCGGCCCCGATCCCGACCTCGACCCGCTCACGAGCCGCATCGTGATCGAGATCACCCACGCGACCTACGGCGAGGACGACGAGCCGTTGGAGGCCGTGGTGAGCGTCCGCCCCGCCGCGGACAGCGTCGTCGTCTTCGACACCTACGAGGTGAGGGGACGGATGAGCCGGAGACCCCGCCCTCCTGAAGGGGCACACATGCTCGACGCCGGATCTGTCTTCGACGACCAGACAGCTCGGCGACTAGAGGTCGTCTACAACACCCCCGACATCGTCAACCAGCGACGCCGTACGGTGAAGCGCCTCGCGCCCAAGCCTGGCGAGCGCATCCTTGACGTCGGCTGCGGTCCGGGCCTCCTGGTCACCGAGATGGCGCAGGCAGTAGGTCCTACCGGCCATGTGACCGGGATCGACATCGCTGACGCGATGATCGCCCTCAGCGAGCAGCGGCTCGCCGACTCGCCCCTCGCCGACCGCGTGACGTTCCTC
The DNA here is from genome assembly GCA_050743125.1 of Egibacteraceae bacterium. GTDB lineage: Bacteria > Actinomycetota > Nitriliruptoria > Euzebyales > Egibacteraceae > JBOGEB01. The sequence goes on along the minus strand of JBOGEB010000011.1, from coordinate 17,487 downwards.
AAGGGCGACGCCACCGCTCTACCTTTTGCTGACGAGGCCTTCGACGCTGCTGTCTGCGTGCAGGTCTACGAGTACGTCGAGGACGTCGAGACAGCCCTTGCCGAGCTTCATCGAGTCCTGAAGCCGAGGGGGCGCACCGTAATCCTCGACACCGACTGGCACTCCATTGTGTGGAACGCCGCCGATCAGCAGCGCATGGCACGGATCCTCGAAGCCTGGAAGGAAAGGTTCGCTCACCCAACCCTTCCTCGCCGACTGTCCCAACTCCTCCGCCACGCCGGGTTCGCCATCGAGCACCGCGACGCGCTGGTGCTCCTCAACCCCGAGTACGACCAGAACACCTACAGCGCCGCTCACCTTCCGATCATCGCAGACTTCGTCGTCGAGCATGGCGGCATAAAACGAAGCGAGGCTGACGCATGGCAACAGGACCTCGCCAACCTCGGCAATCAACAGCTTTATTTCTTCAGCTTGAACCGCTATCAGTTCGCCGCCAAGAAAAAGCCAGCTTACCGGACTGCTTTTGAAGCCTGCCCCTGCAGAGCGATTCCGGAGGCCACATTTCCGCATCCGACGCAGCATCGTGTCAGTTCTGTATTTTCCGTGCACAACCCTCTGTGTTCGTGTCGCACCCCGAAGTTGTGGATCGTCGTGGCTGTTGACACGCCGGTGACGGGGGGCAGACGTTTGGGGCCAGCTACAGGTAGCTGAACGTCGTCCCGTTCTTGCGCCGCGGCTGGCAGGCAACCCAAGACATCAAGCAGCCGCCAACAGCTCAGCTCATGTGCCTGCGCTGATCCCGACTCCAGAAGTTCTAGCTAGGTAACAGCCCACGACGCCTACACAAAAGCCACGAGCTGCGAAGAGCAGGACGGACAGAGAGCGTCCAATCGCGGAACATTCGACAGCCCCGCCGTTTCCTGGATGCTTATGATTCGACTGTGCCTGGATGCACCGGAGAAGGTGTCGATACGACAGCCAAAGCCTACGAACTTACCGAACTCCACAGATCAAGCACGCCCGCAACCCGCCGCAGCCCAGTTGATCGAACGGGTCTCCTCGGCCTTGCATTGACGGCTCATACCCGCTCCACGCGCGCCCGCCTGGACATTTCGTCCCGCAGGTAAGGTCGTACCCAACCAGACAGCGCGACGCCAAGAGCATATCCCAATAAGCTAGCCGGCTGGCACCTCGTACACGAGCACGTGCCTGTCCCCTGCCAGCACGAAGTCGCTGACCTCCAACACCCGTCTCGAGGTGTCGTACAGAGTGCGCAGCAGCCGGACCACCGGAACGCCCGTGCCTGTGCGCAGCCGCCTGGCCTCCTCAGGCGTGGGCATGCGAAACGTCAGCTCCTCCACGAACCGGTCCAGCTCGTAGCCCGGTCTCCGGCTCCGACGATGCCACGCTGCGCGTGTGGGATGTGGCCGCCGGCGACCCGTTCACCGGCCACCACGGCTGGGTGCGGGCGGTGGCGGTGGCCGAGCTGGACGGACGCCCAGTGGCGGTCTCCGGCTCCGACGATCACACGGTGCGGGTGTGGGACCTGGCCAGGAGACGACCGGTGCGGCGCATTCTGCGTGCCGTGCGGCTGCGGCATTCGTCGCCCGTTCTGACTGCTGTTCTGCATCACCATCACGATCGCGTATCTGCCGTCACGGGCTGCAGCGACGGGACCGTATTGACTTGGGACCTTTCGGCCCGCCGTCCACTCGCGCGCGCACCGTTCACGCGGCGGCGGTCAACGCTATCGCCCCGCTTGGGGCAGAACGTCTTGTAGTCGCCGCAGGTAGCGTGCTTATCATCGACCGGGCCGCTCAGGATGCCGTTACCTTGATGATTGATCTAGTGTTCAGTCGCAGAAGTCTTTTTAACATACAAACGACACAAACTACGCCCTGACCAGGGATAACGCCGACATCCTGCCCGGCCTTAGACATTCAAACGATTACAGCGACTGGACACTAGGCTCGGAAGTACTGGGGTTGGCTACTCATCGCGGATCCATGGTGGTGGCCGCCACACAGCTCGGTCTAGTAGCTTTAGACATCCCAACGTAACCCTGAGCGCGAATACGTGAAGCTGCGCGTTCCCAGCTACGCCTGACATTGCTAGAAGACCGAAGAGTAGACATTCATCTCGGCTAACAACGTCGCTTGTATGCGTATGTGGACGTTGACGCGCAAAGAAGGCGTAAACGTGCCTCGGCGCTATCCGCCCGGACTCAAGCGATGTGTACAGCACGCTTGCCCAACCAACAGGCCCCTCTGATCCCGTGTGGTTATGCGCGCTCGATCCAGCCGCGCCACAGGGTGGCAGCGCGCACATTCACCGCATTGTCGAGACCGTGATTTGGACGGTGCTGACCGCGCAAAACGCCGGATACCGCGCGGGTCACGGCAACCGCTTGGCCGGCCTCGGATGTCGAGCGGGAAGCTCTGTCGGTCGGCCGAGGCTCGTCCTTACGTAGGGTCTCGTGACCTCCTGGGTATCGCCCCACAGGGCGCACTTCGGGTGTCTGATCGGAGCCGGTGAGCAGTTTCTCTACCATTTCAAGGGCGGCGGCTGCGCCGCCGCCAGGCGTCCGGGCACGGCGACGCCCACCGGTTAAGACGCTTGCGGGCGAAGACGAAGGGCGGGCCTTGCGTGCGGGGGCTGACGCCCCCGTCCTCAGCCCGCGCGCGACTTACCGAGCGGGCGCCCGCCGCACCCTCTCCCCGAGGCGAACACCGGGCTTTACGCGATCGCCTACTCACTCGTTGAGCGAGGTGTTGCAGAGGTTCGCTGGCCGCTAGTGGGACGTCGCTGAAGTCTTTGTAAAGTATGAACGCCACGAACTATCCCTTGGCCAGGGATAACGCCGACATCCCGCCCGGCCTCGCCATTCAAACCATTTCAGCGACGGACCACTAGGCATTGGCGAACTCAAAGCCATCCGGCATCGTTCAGGCGCTCCCAAGCAAGCATTACGTGCCGTTCCGTAAACAGGTTGCTTTTACGCCTATTCCAGTTCTGGACAATACGAACAGCCGCGCCGCGATCGCTGGCTGCTGTCGAGTCAACCGACGTAGCAGCATAATGGACTGATGCCAGCAGCTCAAGGCCGTACGGAGACTCAAATCCCTCAACCAACTCAACTACCCGGCGCAACCGGCTGACGGTAGCTGGCTCCTGCTGGAGGAAGTTTTCTACCTCTTCCGAGACTCCTTCAAGTAGCTCGATGGGTGTTGCCTCGGTCGCCCTTTCGCTCCGATCGCCGTAACCCCGGAGGTAATGCCCTTCAACAGCCTGAAGAACGTGGTTGACGTTCTCCGCATAGGGGCCATAGTGGCCCTTGGCGAAGGTTAGCTTCAAGGGTTCGCCAGCAGTTTGAAGAAAATACAACAGCTTCTGAACTTCTAGGGGGGTAGCACCTAGACCATTCTGAGAATAGCGGTTTATGAGACCAATGAGTGCTGCCCGCCCAGCAGTTATCCGTGGTTTTTCGGTGTGGACAACCATGTCTTTTGCAGGAGGTGCGCCCCCGGGCGGGAAGAGCGCCACTCTCACATGGGTCAGCGGCTCCAGCTTTCGCTCGATCAACGGCTTAACCTCTGACCACTCAAGGCCTCCGTTGCCGCAACCAAGCGGAGGAATTGCTATCGAACTGATTTGCAGGTCTGATATAACCTTCACAAGGTCGTCTAAGCCCGCAGCGATATGAGCTAGTCGGGATTTACCTTTCCAGTGGTCCTTAGTAGGAAAATTGACGATGTAGTGGGGCCTTTTCAAGCCGTTGTCAAAAACGAACATATGACCTAAGCGGACTTCACCGCGTTGGCACGCGAGTCTATAGGAAGTGTAGTTAGCGGGAAAAGCATGCTTGAACTGGAGGGCGACCCCCTTACCCATGACGCCCTTGGTGTTGACCGTATTGACGAGAGCATCAACATCCGCCCTTAGGAGGTCACCTTGTGTGAGTTCGATCATGGAACACCTCCTCGTCAATAATACCATCCGGGCTTGACGACTACAGGCTTATGTGAACCGAGCTCATCGAGAATGCTTTTCAGCCTCGATGCCATGTCGTCAGTCCGTACACCCAAACCCAGAATCGCCTCCCAGGGGGCTTGCTGGTGAACCAGGAACTCAGCCATCCGCCGACGCATGCGATCACCATCATCGGGCGTATCCGCCCACCAGACAGCGGTCATGATCTCCCAGTCAACTCGGGACAGATCATGGTCGTCTGTGAAGTATTCAGTAAAGACACTGCCGCAGTTGCCGTCGCTAAACACATATGGCGCTCCAGCATCCTTCAGTGTTGCAAGGTCCGTAACAAGATAAACGAGCGATCCTTGCCCTTCCTGATAGTGCGGCACCTTGCCCTTAGTGATCACGTATAGCATCGGTGACCTTGGGGCGAAGTAGAACGGCACATAATCCGCGGGCACCCCGCCAGGTCCTACGGGCACTGCGAGGTGGCGCCGTCTCTCCTTGACGCTGGGCTCGCCGACATCCTGAGCCAACTCGGTATCCCGATCGACGTGAGCGTCGCAGCGCAGACAGCCGGCACGCACGATGCCACGCACATTACTAATATGCGTGAAATGATACAGGAACACCCTCTCCGGCGTGCTGATGTGCGTGACCCCCTGGATCGGCACTCTCGTGGACGCGAGCCTACGGGATGGTCCTTCGTCGTCCATGGAGGGGACCCTCCGGGCGGGTGGAGGTGCCCCGCTCATTTCGGGAGAGTGACCAACCAGGCGCTGAACGAAGTGCCTGGATCCCTACCTTGGCGATGGCCCGGAGTACCAGCATGAACGGCATGACGCCGGCGGGAGGCGCCCCCGCTATCGACTTCGGCTACGGATGGGACCCAATAGGGTGCCCAAAACTCCGGACGACGCCGCATCCTGTCGCACGTGCTCGGCACGGCTACCCAGCCGTCCGGACACATCCGGACCCTCCGCCCACGGCTACGGATCAGAAGGGCCGCCACGGTACTACGACTGCCAATCCCCCGGACGCTCCTGCCTGCAACAGCAGCCGGACCACGCGCATGCTGACCTCGACTGAGGTACTGGGCTGGACCGCGCCGGCCTGTGGTGAGCCGTCCCAGAGCTTGAAACCCGTCACCGACCAGAGGACGGAAGCTACGACATCACTACGACCATCAGCCCGCACAGCCGCAGACGTGGCCGGACTGATATGCGCTTTGACCAGGACAGACGCACCCGTCCGACCCGTCACGGACGCCCCGTCTGCGCCTGAAAATCGCGAGGTCGGCGGTTCGATCCCGCCCCTGACCACCTCGCGAAGCCGCTGGCCACAGCGGCTTTTGTGGTTTCTGGGCCGCGCCATCGCCGTCGTCTTGGTCGCCTTGACAGCCATCCTGACAGCCAAGAAGGTCATCCATCCGGTCCTTGCGCTGAAGCATCGGCATGACCTGCGTAGAGAGCATCGTCGCCTGGATCGCCGCACGGCCAGCGTCTCCTTGAGCACGGGCAGCTCCACGCCTTGGGCGAGCAGCAGCGAGGCGCACGTGTGGCGCAGGTCATGAAACCGCAGCTTCGGTAGCCCGAGCCGCGCGCAGACGGCTTGGAAGTGCCGCAGCAGGTTGCGCGGCTCGATCGGCGTGCCGTGCTTCGTCGTAAAGACGAGATCCCACTCGTCGAACCACACCACCGCCTGGGCGCGCTCCTGCTCCTGGCGCTCGCGGTGCTCACGCAGCGCGTCGGCGCACAGACGAGGCAGCGGCACCCGCCGATAAGACTTGTCTGTCTTCGTGCTTCGTGTCGCCCAGCACGAGCTGCCCGCCCAGCCGCTGGAGCGAGCGCCGCACCGTCACGGTCGCTGCGCCGAGATCGACGTCGACCCAGCGAAGTCCCAACACCTCACCGCGTCGGAGACCCAGGCCGAGCGCAAGCGCATACACGGCATACAGCCTGTCCTCGCGCACTGAGGCGACAAGCCGCTTCGCTTCCTCCTCTGTGGGCCATCGGTACTCCTGTCGGGCACTCGCGGTGTCCTCCCGCCCATGCTGATGCCAACGAGAGTGTGAACGCTGGAGGAACGCAGAAGTGGCGGACACCGCGGACGGCAGGCGCTTTCTCGGTCCGTGGCTCACCCCCCCAGCTAATACGGGACCGCTATTGCAGGCTAGACGCGCTTTGTGAAATACAGGTGTAGCCGTCGGTGCGGTGTTGCGCGCGGCTTCAATAAGGGCTGGCTCCTGTACCGTTGTTGCAGGCTAGGCGCGTTCTGTGAAACACAGGCGTGGTCCTCGACCCTGTATTGCGCCCCACTCAAACAGGCATCCTGGTGCTGTCGTGAAGCCTGTCACGCCGGCTCTGTCACCCCCCCACAGGAACCTCTGGCTGCTCCTCTGAAACCGAATCGGTGAACAGACGCAGATAAGGGGTATGCTCGGGGTGAAGAAAAGTCTCCAGCGCCCCCATCGTCACAACCACCTCATGGGGAGGCGGAGGAACAAAGGTCGCTTCCGACAATGACACGCCTCCTGGCCCAATCCAATTCTGCGTTCCGCGAAACTCGCCCGGCTCTTTACTCGAACCACGACCGCTGCTGAGAAGTTCCGCATGTATCTCGCGTATCAGCCTCAACGAAAGCGGTAACTGTGAAAGGCGGGTGAGGCCGTAGTTCATCGCGCGAACATAGTTGACAACCTCTTCGACATCCTCCGGAAGCTCTCGCGACTGCGGATCCAACTCGAAAGCCAAGACGTCATCGAGTGTCGACAGCGTGCCTTCGATCTGAGAGGATAGAACTGCCTCGCGACGAACGTACATGGCCACGAAGAGATTCGGATTGGGCAGCGTCTGTGCCACGCCATCCAGCCTCCCTACGGCGTCTGCGGCTTCCGACAGACCAGCAATCAACTCGGGCGTGAAGTCGAGGGGAGGCTGCGGCGGTAGCGGCGCGGGCATGTACGCGCGATAGCCAGTCGGCTGCATCACGAACCGCCCTGCACGGTCCTGCTGAGGCAACGGGCCTGCCTTCCGCGTTGAGCTATTGCATGTAAGGGCTTCCCAGTGTAATAAGGCCCCGCGCGACGACCGGCCACACTTGTGGACACTCTTCGAATACAGGGCGGTGACCGATCCACAGGTGGAACAAGCCGCGCGCCAGTCGTAGGCCCGGCGTTCGCCGACGGCAGGCAGGGGCAGGTTCCCACGATGGAGCGGCCCCTCGACAGCAGCCGTAGAGACCGGGCTGCCCGGGCGCAAGGGTCCAGTTGGGGACCTGAAACGATCCGCCGACGACTACGGATCAAAAGGTCCCCACGGCACTCCGACTGCGAACCCCCGCCGCGTTGTCACCGTAACACTGGGCAACGTGCGCTTGACTGCCGCGATCTATCAGGAAGGTTCAGGAAGGTTCGGGTTACGTCGCTCGCTGCCTGGAGCTGGACGTCGTGAGCCAGGGCGACACGATCGAGGAGGCGAAGACCAACCTCGTCGAGGCTAGCGAGCTGCTGTTCGAGGACCAGGCCGACTGGCGACAGATCGACCACACCCCTGCCATCGTGCCGATCGAGGTGCGGATCCCCGACGATCTCCAGGCCACCGCGTAGCCTCTGCGTGACCCAAGGTCTTCCCGTCCTTTCCGGCCGAGAGCGTGTCCGCCTTTCGATAGTGCTCGTCGAATGCCTCACTGGTCACACCGCCCGGAGCACTCACGAATCGGTTTCTGAAGACCTGTGACCTGACTGACGAGGTGCCCGCCCACTGGCCCGCAGGGCGCGCTGCTGCGCGCCAATGCCCAGCGTGGCTTATCGGTCGATGCGATCGTCGTCGCTCTCGCCGAGCCGGCGGCAGCGTGCCCACGATCGCCCGTCTGGGCTTCCCCCGCCCGTCCGACCACGCCAACCTCCCCCGCCCACCCACGGCTGGCGGAACGCACTAGCCTTGCATGGATGACCTCGACCGTGCGGGCTCTGCTGGCGACGGGCCAGCCGTCGTTCTCGTTCGAGTTCTTCCCGCCGAAGACGGACGAGGGTGAGACGCAGCTGTGGCAGGCGATCCGCGAGCTGGAGCCGCTGGGGCCCACGTTCGTCTCCGTGACCTACGGGGCCGGAGGGTCCACCCGCGACCGCACAGTGCGGATCGTCCAACGGATCGCCGCCGAGACGTCGATCACGGCGGTCGCGCACCTCACCTGCGTCGCGGCGAGTCGTGACGAGCTGCGGGCAACAATCCGCCAGATCATGGAGGCGGGCATCCGCAACGTGCTCGCGCTGCGCGGGGACATGCCCGGGGATCCGACGTTGCGCTTCGAGGCGCACCCGGACGGACTCCGCCACGCGGAGGACCTCGTCCGGCTGCTCCACGACGAGGGTCACTTCTGCGTCGGGGTGGCGGCGTTCCCTGAAGGCCACCCGGAGTCGCCGGACCGCGCGACGGACGTGAAGTACCTCGCGCAGAAGTGCGCGGCCGGCGCGGACTTCGCCGTCACCCAGTTCTTCTTCGACCCCGCTGACTACTTCGCGCTCGTCGAGGCCGCCACCCAGACCGGCTGTCACGTGCCGATCATCCCAGGCGTGATGCCGGTCACGAACGTGCGCCAGATCGAGCGGTTCGCGCAGCTGTCTGGCGCCGCCTTCCCCCCGGATCTCGCCGCCCGCCTCCACGCGGTCGAGGACGACCCCGCTGCCGTCCGCGCGATCGGCGTCGAGGTCGCGACCGATCTGTGCCGCAAGCTCCTCACCGGTGGCGCCCCAGGCATCCACTTCTACACCCTCAACCGCTCCACGGCGACGCGCGAGATCTACGCCAACCTCGCTGACCTGCGAGGACGCGCTTGACGCCTGCGCAGTCGGGCGTTCGCCTAGAGTGGGCGGGCCGGAGCAGGAGGGTTGAGCGCATGAGAGTGTTGGTGGCGGATCCGTTGGCCGAGGCTGGAGTGGCCAAGCTGGCGGCCGAGTTCGACGTCGATGTGTGCATCGGGCTGGGCAAGCCCGAGCTGCTGGACGTGGTCGGCGCGTACGACGCGATCGTCGTGCGCTCGGCCACCCAGGTCGATGCCGACGTGATCGCCGCCGGGGCGAACCTGAAGGTGATCGCTCGGGCGGGGATCGGGCTGGACAACATCGACGTGGCCGCGGCCACCGCCCGCGGGGTGCTGGTCTGCAACGCCCCGCAGTCGAACGTCATCAGCGCGGCTGAGCACACCGTCGCGCTGCTGCTCGCGTTGGTGCGAAAGATCCCCCAGGCCGACCTTGGTCTGCGCCAAGGCGTCTGGCGAGGGGCGCAGCTGGAGGGAGTGGAGCTCCACGGGAAGACCCTCGGTGTGCTGGGGCTGGGTCGGGTCGGAACCCTGGTCGCACAGCGCTGCTCGAGCTTCGGCATGCGCCTGCTCGCCTACGACCCGTACGTGTCGCCTGAGCGCGCCGCGAGTATCGGCGTCGACCTCGTGGACAGCGTGCACGAGCTGTGCGCGGTCGCGGACGTGCTGAGCGTGCATCTGCCCAAGACCCGGGAGACCGTCGGGCTCGTCGGCGAGGCCGAGCTGCGCGCGATGAAACCGACCGCGCGGGTCGTCAACACCGCCCGCGGCGGGCTGATCGACGAGCAGGCGCTGCACCAGGCGTTGCGCGAAGGCTGGATCGCCGGGGCCGCGTTGGATGTGTTCACCGACGAGCCCGCCACGCAGTCGCCCCTGTTCGAGTTGGACAACGTGGTGGTCACTCCGCATCTGGGCGCATCGACGACCGAGGCGCAGGATAAGGCGGGCACGATGGTGGCCGACGCGGTGGCAGCTGCGCTGCACGGCGAGTTCGTAGCCTCGGCGGTCAACCTGCAGGCCGGTGCGGTCATCGCCGACGTGGTACGGACGTTCATGCCGCTCGCGGAGAAGCTGGGGCGGCTGTTCACCGCTTTGCACCAGGGCGTCACCGGCCAGCTGACGATCGAGTATCGAGGCAAGGTCGCCGCGCAGGACACCCAGGCCGTCACCCTCTCGGCACTCAAGGGCCTGCTCACCGATGTGGTCCACGAGCCGGTCACCTATGTCAACGCCCCCCTGCTCGCCGACGAGCGCGGCATCAAGGTCACGACCCTCGCCTCGACCGCGGCCCGGGACTACGTCTCGCTGGTCTGCCTACGCGCCGGGGACGTCTCCGTCGCCGGGACGCTCGTCGGCCCGGCCAACCGCGAGCGCCTCGTGCACGTGTGGGGCTTTGACATCGACATGGAGCCGGCCGAGCACATGCTGTTCTTCCGCTACATGGACCGTCCCGGCATCGTCGGGACCATCGGCACGAAACTCGGCCAGGCCGGCGTGAACATCGCCACCATGCAGGTCGGCCGGCGCGAAGCTGGCGGCGAGGCGGTCATCGCGATGACCGTCGACTCCCGCGTCCCCCCGGAGGTCCTTCCGGAGATCACCGCCGCGATCGGCGCCACCGCCGCCCGCGCGATCGACCTCACCTGAGACGTGTCAGAACGGTGTTGGGCGGGCCGCCTGAAACTGCGCTCGGCACGTCTCATGGCTCACGTTTCCCAACACGTTCGAAGGATGGCCAACGGAACCCGCCCAGGGCATCCACGCCGGATCGATTGCGGCCTCGCCCGGTGACCCACCCGACACGAACGACCACGGGGCTTCACCCCGTTAGTCTGTAGACCTATGAGCGCTCCCAAGATCGCTGTCGCCCCCGCCGGGACCCGGGACTGGATTCGCGACGCCGTTCGCGAGGGTGGCGCCGCCCTCGTCGACCCGGGCGAGGCCGAGGCGCTCGTGTTCACCGAGGTGGGCGACCCCGCCGGGCTGCGCGCGCTGCTCGACGCCCACCCGAGCATCCGGTGGGTCCAGCTTCCGTGGGCCGGCGTCGAGCCCTACGCGGAGGCGGGTGTCCTCGACACCGGCCGCGTCTGGACCTCTGGCAAGGGCGTCTACGCGAAGCCGGTGGCCGAGCATGCGCTTGGCCTGGCGCTCGCGGGCCTGCGCGGCCTCAAGCGCTTCGCGACCGCGCGGAGCTGGGGAGAGCAGGACGGCATCAGCCTTTTGGGCGGTCGGGCCACGATCTTCGGCGGCGGGGGAATCGCCACGGAGCTGATCAAGCTGCTTACCCCGTTCAAGTGCTCGATCACCGTCATCCGCCGGCACCCGGACCCGCTGGACGGGGTCGAGACCGTGCTCTCCTTCGGGGAGCGCTACCCGGCGCTGAAAGGTGCGGACGTCGTGTTCCTCGCGCTCCCGCTGGTGCCGGAGACCCGCGGGCTGATCGGCGAGGTCGAGTTCGAGCTCATGGAGCCCCACGCCTGGCTCGTCAACGTCGCCCGCGGCCCTCACGTCTTGACCGAGGACCTCGTCATCGCGTTGCGGGAGGACGCGATCGGGGGCGCAGCGCTCGACGTCACCGACCCCGAGCCCCTCCCCGAGGGCCACCCGCTCTGGTCCCTGCCGAACTGCCTCATCACTCCGCACACCGCGAACACCGCAGCCATGACCGTACCCCTGCTCAGCCAGCGGGTACGTGAGAACGTCCGCCGGTACGCCGCAGGGCAGGAGCTGATCGGACTGGTGGACCCCGAGCTGGGCTACTGACGGTGGGGACGGTCATGGCCGTCAGCGTCGGGCCGGTCCGCGTGCACGATTGGCAGGGCCGGCCGGCACGGACCGCGATCTTCAAGTCGCCGGTACAGGGCCCGGTGATGGTCCACTTGGACCGGCTGGAGGGTGACGGCCGTGGCGATCCGAAGGTCCACGGCGCGGCGCACAACGCGGTCTACGCCTACGCCGTCGAGGATCTGCGGTGGTGGTCCGGCCAGCTCGGCCGGCCGCTGGGGTACGGCGTCATGGGGGAGAACCTGACGCTCGAGGGGGTCGACCTCACCGAGGAGGCGATCGGGCAGCAATGGCGCGTCGGCGGCGCGCTGTTGGAGGTCACGAAGCACCGCGGCCCGTGCCGCAAGCTCGGCCTCCGTTTCGGTGACCCGGACTTCCCGCGCCGGTTCCTCGACGCCGGACGCTTCGGCGTTTACCTCCGCGTGCTCGAGGAGGGGCTGGTCGGCACGGGCGACGCGGTGATCGTCGTGCGCCTGCCGCCGCCTGAGGGTGCGGCGACCCGGGTCTCGAGGCCAGGCAGCGGCACGCGGTAAGCGCACAGGTCGCAGTTCATCCGGACGTCGCCCCGCAGCGCCTCCTGGTAGCGGTCCGTCACCGCATCGACGAGCAGCGGGTCGGGGCCGAAGCGGCCGGCCTCGACGACCTCCAGGGCGAGGGCGTCCGCAGCCTCGGCGGCGGCCTCGGCGACCCGCTGCTCGAGCAGCCCGGCGAGCAGGGACCAGCTGAAGACCACCGCCCTGCGCGCGCCGGCAGCGGCCACGCGGCACAGGACGGCCTCCGGGCTCGGCCAGGTCACACCGGCGAAGCAGTGCTCGACCCAGCGGTGCCCGGTGCCCTCGGCGAGGAAGCGGGCAGCCTTGGCGAGGTCGCCGTTCGCGTCTGGATCGGACGATCCTGAGGCGGCGACGACGAGCACCTCGTCGTGCCTGCCCTCGCGCGGGCAGACCGCATCGACTCGGGCCCGCGCGAGCGCGAACAGCGCGGGGTGCAGGCCGAGCACCCGCCCGTGCGTGATCGTGATCGCCGGGTGGGCACCCCGAGCCTCGGCGACGAGCGTCGGGACGTCGGTCTTCGCGTGCCCCGCCCCCAGCGTGAGCAGCGGGAGGCTCACGATCCGCTCGACGCCCTGCGCCACCAGCGCGTCCACCGCGACACCGACGTCGGGCTCGGCGAAGTCCTCCAGCCAGCCGTGCGCGACGGCGGCGCCGAGCCGGTCGCGGAGCAGGTCGGCGAGCACGTCCATCTCCTCGGCGCCACGCGGGTCGCGGGTGCCGTGCGCGACGAGCAGCAGGGCAGGGCGCTCACTCATGACGACCATCCTGCCCCTATCACGGGCACGCTGCCGGCGGTAGGCTCAGGGACAGCGTGGCAGTAGCGGGCAAGGGGACAGCGACCCATGGAAAGAGCCATTGTGGAGCCGAACCTGTTCAACCTCGCCGGTCCCGACGACCTCGAGATCACCTACTCAACGACCAGTTTCACCGGCCAGCCGCAGTTTCGCTATAAAGATGAGAAGGATGACCTGAGCTTCAGCGGCGACGGCATCGGTGTCCTGGTGACCAAAATCGGCACACTCGTCACGGTGACCTTGAAGCATGTTCCTGACGAAAAGATCGTCACGTTTACGCTGCTGCTGCCCAACATCAACCTTGACGACGGTGAAGACGTACGCTTCAAGACCGTGGGAATCAAAACGACCGACCGCTCGAGCGCGTTCGTGGTGCCCGGGAGCTTGACTGGAGCGCTCCAGACCTACCGGACGCGCAAACTCGACGGCGTTGCGGAACACGTCGGCTTCTGAGCGCTCACCCCACCCGCCAGGCATCCCAGGGGAAGCGAAGGACCCCCGCATCGGGGAACGCGTCACGGTATCCTTAGCTTGACCGCCACCACCGTCGTGATCCGACGACGGCAGCGGTCGCAAACGCACCTTCCCCCGGACCGGTGATCCCGGACCGGCGAGCACGAGGGAGCATCGCATGGGCAGCGCCGCTCACGTCCGGTTGCACCCGAGCCCGGACGACCTGCTGCCACCCCGTGCGCCGGTGCAGCTGCTCGACGATCAGGGCGTCCTGCACGAGGTCGAGGAGTACCCGCTCGACCTCAAAGAGCAGGACTTGCGTGCGCTCTACCGCCTCATGGTGCTCACGCGCCGCGTCGACCGGCAGGCGATCCACCTCCAGCGCCAGGGCCAGCTCGCGGTGTACCCGTCCCTGCTCGGCCAGGAGGCCGCCCAGGTCGGGGCCGCCTACGCGCTCGACGAGCAGGACTGGATCTTCCCGTCGTACCGTGAGCTGGGCGCCGCGCTCGTCCGCGGTGTCGACCCCGTGCGGCTCCTCCACCTATGGCGCGGAACCTGGCTGTCCGACCACGACCCCTACGAGCACCACTTCATGCTCCTGTCGATTCCGGTCGGCACGCAGGCGCTCCACGCCGTCGGGTTCGCGATGGGCGCGAAGCTCGACGGCAGCAACCTCGTCGCGCTGAGCTGTTTCGGCGACGGCGCGACCTCCGAGGGTGACGTCCACGAGGCGATGAACTTCGCCGCCGTCTACGACGCGCCGTGCGTGTTCCTGGTGCAGAACAACCAGTACGCGATCAGCGTGCCGCTGGCCAAGCAGACGAAGGCGCCGACGATCGCGCACAAAGCGGTCGGCTACGGCATGCCGGGCTATCGCTGCGACGGCAACGACGTGCTCGCCACGTACGCGGTCGCCCGCCAGGCCGTCGACCGCGCCCGCCGCGGCGAGGGCCCCAGCCTGGTCGAGGCCGTCACGTACCGCATGGAGGCCCACACCACCGCCGACGACGCCACCCGCTACCGGACCGAGGCGGAGCGCGCGCAGTGGCAGGCCCGTGACCCGATCGCGCGCTTCGAGACGTTCCTCACCCAGCAGGGCCTGCTCGACGACGCCCTGCGCGCCGAGATCGAGGAGGAGGCGCGCGCGACCGCGGCCCGGGTCCGCGCCGAGCTCTACGACGCGCCGCACGGCGACCCGCTCGAGCTGTTCGAGCACGTCTACGTCGACCCGCCCGAGCACCTCGCCGAGCAGCGCGAGCAGCTCCGCTGGGAGCTGGAGAGGTAGGGCGATGGCGATCACGATGGCGCAGGCGCTCAACACCGCGTTGGCCGACGCGATGGCCGCCGACGACCGGGTCGTGGTGTTCGGCGAGGACGTCGGCCGGCTCGGCGGGGTGTTCCGGATCACCGACAAGCTGGCGGAACGGTTCGGCGATCACCGCTGCTTCGACACCCCGCTCGCCGAGTCGGGGATCGTCGGCAGCGCGATCGGGATGGCGCTGTACGGCTGGAGACCGGTCGTCGAGATGCAGTTCGACGGCTTCACCTATCCCGCCTTCGAGCAGATCGTGAGCCACCTCGCGAAGCTCCGCAACCGCTCGCGCGGGACGGTCACGGTGTCCGTCGTCGTGCGCATCCCCTACGGCGGAGGCATCGGCGCGGTCGAGCACCACTCCGAGAGCCCCGAGGCGTTCTTCGCCCACGTCCCGGGCCTCAAGGTCGTCACCCCCGCCACGCCCACCGACGCGTACTCGCTGCTCCGCGAGGCGATCGGCCACCCCGACCCGGTGATCTTCCTGGAGCCGAAGCGCCGCTACTGGATGACCGAGGACGCGACCCTGCCGGTGGCCACCGAGCCGTTCGGCCGCGCCTTGGTGCGCCGCCCAGGGCGCACGGCGACGCTCATCGCCTACGGGCCCATGGTCCGCACGTGCCTGGACGCCGCCCAGGCCGCCGAGGACGAGGGCTGGGACCTCGAGGTCGTCGACCTGCGCACGCTGAGCCCGCTCGACATCGACCTGTTGGCCGCCAGCGTGGCGAAGACAGGACGCGCGGTGGTCGTCCACGAGGCGTCGGTCTTCGCCGGCTTCGGCGCGGAGGTCGCCGCACGGGTCACCGAGCGGGCCTTCTACCACCTCCAGGCACCCGTGCTGCGCGTCGGCGGGTTCGACATCCCCTACCCGCCGGCGAAGCTGGAGGAGTTCTTCCTGCCCGACACCGACCGCATCCTCGACGCCGTCGAGCGCTGCGTGGGGTTTTAGCCATGGCCGACCACGCCGACCTCCCCCACCCGCCCACCCTTAACGGAAAAACACGCCCGTGACCAAGGACTTTCTGCTGCCGGACCTCGGCGAGGGCCTGACCGAGGCCGAGATCGTCCGCTGGCTCGTCGCGGTCGGCGACACCGTCGCCTTGGACCAGCCCGTCGCCGAGGTCGAGACCGCCAAGGCCGTGGTCGAGGTGTCCTCGCCGTTCGCGGGCACGGTGACCGCGCTCCACGCCGTCCCGGGGGCGCAGGTGCCGGTGGGCGCGCCGCTGCTGTCCGTCGCGCTCACGGAGCCCGGGGACGGCGCCTCTGAAGAGGACGGCGCCGCACGCGCGGCGCCGTCGGGAAGCGTCTTGGTCGGCTACGGCACCGGCGGGGGCAGCCGCTCACGGCGCCACCGTCCCCGCCGGGCCGAGGCTGGATCCCCCCCAGCCGCCGAGCCTGAGGACCTACGTCGAAACACCGGAGGGCGGCCTCGCGGAACCGCCGACGAGGGCGCACCAGGACGTCTCACCGCGGAGCCCCGAGCCAAGCCGCCGGTGCGCAAGCTCGCGAAAGACCTCGGCGTCGATCTCGGCGAGGTGAGCGGCAGCGGCCCGGAGGGTCTCGTCACCCGCGCCGACGTCAACCAGGCCGCGGCGCGGGTGCCCGCTCCCGCGCTGCCGGCCGACCCCCCGCAGTCCGAGGACGCCGAGCGGCTCCCGCTGGAAGGGGTACGGAGGGTGATCGCCGAGAGGATGGCGACCTCGCGGCGACAGATTCCCGAGGCCACGGCCTGGGTCGACTGCGACGCGACCGGCCTGTGCAAGCTCCGCGACCGCCTGAACGCCCACCAGTCAGCGGTCCCCGCAACGGTTCGCGTCTCACCGCTCGCGATCATCCTGCGGGCCTGCGTCGCCGGCCTGCGGGAGTTCCCGAGCCTCAACGCGAGCCTGGACGCCGAGCGCGGCGAGATCGTCCTGTACCGCCACGTCAACCTCGGCGTCGCCGCCCATACCGACCGTGGCCTGCTCGTGCCGGTGATCAGGGACGCCCACCGGATGTCGATGCTCCAGATCGCGGCCGAGCTGGGCAGGCTGACCAGGATCGCCCGGGACGGCAGCATCACACCAACCGAGCTCGTCGGGAGCACGTTCACGGTCTCGAACTACGGATCGCTCGGCATCGACGGCGGCAGCCCGGTGATCAACTTCCCCGAGGCCGCGATCCTCGGCGTGGGCCGGATCACCGACCGCCCGTGGGTGCACCAAGGCGTCGTGAAACCCCGCAAAGTCCTGCAGCTGTCGATCGCCTTCGACCACCGCCTGGCCGACGGCGCCGACGCCGCCGGCTTCCTCACCCTGATCGCCGACTGCGTCGAACATCCCACCAGACTGCTCGCCGTCCTGTAGCAGGCCGGCGCATCCCGGCGAGATGGACGAGCAATATTGCCGGTTCCCCTCGGCGGCCGAACTTGCTACAACGTCGGTATCGGCATACGTGCGGCTCAGCATCGCCGTACGCTGGTGGTCCAAGCGGAAAGTTCCGTCGGCACCGAGGGTGCGACTGCGCCCGTCTCGCAAGGCGAAGCGCTCCGCGCGGGTCGCGCCGTGTACTGGTTGTCCTCAAGCGACCCGCAACGCAGCGAGACGGGAGGCAGACGCAGCCGAATGCCACGGGTTTTTCCGCGCGGACCGCTGGTGGTCCAAGCGGAAAGTTCCGTCGGCACCGAGGGTGCGACTGCGCCCGTCTCGCAAGGCGAAGCGCTCCGCGCGGGTCGCGCCGTGTACTGGTTGTCCTCAAGCGACCCGCAACGCAGCGAGACGGGAGGCAGACGCAGCCGAATGCCACGGGTTTTTCCGCGCGG
>JBOGEB010000010.1:38226-50937 GCA_050743125.1 Egibacteraceae bacterium | reverse complement strand
AACAACGTTGCTGTTTTCCCGATGTGCAGTGACACGGCGCGCCGCTGCCGCACGCCTCGAGCGCGTGCCGGCCGCTGGTCGCAGTGACCCCCGCCGCGTCCGCCTGCAGCAGACCCAGCGTCATCGAGCATCCCATTTCGACCGTGCGTGACGCATGTCAGCGCTGTGGCCAGGAATCGTCATATGGCCAGGATTCGTCACGCATGCGTGACGAATCCTGGCCACAAGGGCGAACACCGCCCAAACGACAACGTAATTTCGACCCGGGTCCTAAGGCGACTCGTATTGGAGGGACTCGAGCGACGGGCAATGCCGCGAGGTGCGAATGCAGACGCGTGGAGAGAATGCCCACATGACGTTCAGGACGGTGCACTATTTCGGCTATGGCTGAAGATCTCCGCACCAGGCCCATCCGTCGTGGCGACGAGCGCGAGACGCTCTGCGCCTTCCTCGATTTCCAGCGGCACACCCTCCTGATGAAGGTTGCCGGACTCAGCGACAACGAGGCGCGGCAGCAGCTGCTGCTGACCCCCACGAGCCTCATGGGCCTCGTGCGCCACCTCAGCGAGATCGAGCGGTGGTGGTTTCGGATCGTCTTCGCGGGTGAGCCCATCGGTTTGCGCTACTGCGACGACGAGAACCCCGAGCGCGACTGGCACGTCGAGCCCGGCGACACGCTCGCCGACGCGGTCACCGCCTACGATGAGGAGTGCGAGGCCGCTCGGGCGGCGGTCGCCGCCGCGCCCTCGCTCGACGAACTCGCCCAGGCCGCTATCCGGCACGACGAGCCGAACTACAGCCTGCGCTGGATCCTCGTCCACATGATCGAGGAGACCGCCCGCCACAACGGCCACGCCGACATCCTCCGCGAGCTCACCGACGGCGAGGTCGGCGCCTGAGGCTAAGCACCCCGCGGCATAACTATGCTGGCATTCGGCGGAGTACTAAGGGATTTCCCTGACTGTCCCGGCTCGTGCCCCTGGGCGAAGCTGCGGAGATGACCACCACCCCAGGGAACGTCACCTCGTTCACCGCCGTCGACCGGACGGACGACCCGAGCTTCTTCGTCCGCTTCGTCGACCGGGCCAACGCGTTGCCGTCCATTCAGGCGAGCAAGCCGATCACCCTCGACGCGCTGCGACTCCAGGAGGGGCAGGTGGTGCTCGACGCTGGCTGCGGCACCGGCGCCGACGTCGTCGAGATCGCTCGACGGGTAGGCCCTCACGGTCACGTCGTGGGCATCGACGCCAGCGAGGCCATGGTCGCCGAGGCCCGCCGGCGCACGGCAGGCACCGGCCTGCCGGTGGAGTTCGAGGTCGGCGACGCCCAGGCGCTGCGCTTCGCCGACGCCACGTTCGACGCCTGCCGCACCGAGCGGATGCTCATGCACGTCCCCGACGCCGAACTGGCGTTGGCCGAGCTGGTGCGCGTGACGAAGCCCGGGGGCCGGGTCGCGGCCTTCGACGTCGACCACGACACCCACGTCATCGACAGCCCCTACCGAGACCTCACCCGGGCGATCGTGCGCTCGTTCTCCGACGGCTTCCGCCACGGCTGGATCGGGCGGCAGCTCCCGCGGCTGCTCCGGGAGCACGGGCTGGCCGACGTGACCGTGACCGTCCACTCGGTGGTAGGGGACTACGAGATGTTCGAGCTGCTCTGGGGTGGCTATGTCGCCCAGGCCCAAAGGGACGGGCTTCTGGACCCGGACGAGGTCAAGCGCTGGTGGGAGGACCTCAGCCAGGCCCACCAGGCCGGCCGGTTCTTCTGGGGACAGTTGGCGTTCGTCGTGGGCGGCACCAAGCCATAGGACGGCGAGCTACGGAGCACCAGAGGTCTTGGTCCGTCCGGCTACGGGGATTCGTGGTCCGGTGCGTCGCCCGAGCGTCGAAACCACGTCATGATCTCGACCGGGTCGGGGTCTTTGTCGAGCAGCTCGAGCAGCGGGTCGCGCAGGTTGGCGGCGACGGGCAGGACGTCGAGCATGCGCTGAGCCCGCCCGTCCGGTGCCATCCGGGCGTAGAGAAGCAGGCCCGGAACGTAGCGGATGCCGGCCTCAGCGGGAACATCGACATGACGACCTGTGGCAAGGTCACGCAGGCGGAGGCGGCGATCGTCAGCGTCGATGCTCACGACCTCGTGCAGCCCCCGGCGGATCCCGACCCAGGAGCGCCCGAGCGCGAGCTCGTCGGCAGGCAGCAGCACCCCGCGCACGTCCAGGAACTCCTCCAACAGGCCGCCCTCGAACAGGGCGAGATCCTGGGTGAACGGATCGATGAGCGCCGCGCGCATCCAGGCCAACGGCCGGTCGTCCCCCTGGGTACGGGCCTCGGCGATCCCGCGGACGGCCAGCTCCGTGACCGGCTGCAGCAGGTAACGAACGGCCTTGCGGTACAGCCACTGCGCGCGCTCGTGCAGCGGATGCCCGTTCCGATGCGCACAGCAGTGCCCATGCGCGCGGCCAGACCCGCACAGGCACGGCTCCTTCAGCGGGCCGATCACGGGTCCTGGGGCGGCGAAGCGCTGAAGAAACCGGACTTGTGGCGGGTCGCCCACCCCAGCCTGGCGGAGGAAGTCAACCGCGCCGGCGGCATCCCCACGGTCCTCGGCATACCAGGCAGCCTGGAGCAGCGAATCCTTGTGGCAGGGGTCGGCGCGCAACGCCTCGGCCAAGTACGCCTCCCCGGACAGCGCGTCTCCGCGTGCCTCAGCGCACATCGCGAGCGCGAGGCTCGGCCCGGCGTTCCACGCATGCTCGCCCCGCAGCGACCAAGCGAATGCGGCGACCAGTGGCTCATCACCCAGCTGGATCATCTGGCTCGCGAACGTCGGGGCGACCAACCGACACGACAACATCCGGGCGAGCGTGGCAGGGGGAAGACCCAGCTCCTCCAACGCCGAGGCCCGGCCCAACACGGCGAGCCGATACACCGCGAGCACGATCTGCAGCGCGGTCAGGCTCAGATCGTCTGGTGCGCATGGGTCCTCGGAGGGGCCAGCCAGCCTGCGCACCCACTTCCCCTTGAACGCCAGGCCGGCGGCCGCCAGCAACCGGCGCAGCGGTGGCAGCGGCTCGAGGAACAGACCTGGATGCTCGGCGAGCGCGATGACGAACACGTCGAGGATCTCCACAGCCCCCTCGTACCCGGCTCCGGTCTGGCACGCTTGTTCGTAGGCGGACCGCAGCGCCTCGACAGGCTCCTCCGCCCAGGGTGGCTCCTCCCCGAGGTGGGTGACCGACACCTCGCCGTTCGTGATCGTGAAGGCGAGCGCATCGCCGATGACCGGATTGCCCAGCCAGCCGGGCGGCCCAGCCAGGCCCAGCTCGTCGTCGGGCGTGAAGAATTGGCCGAGCTCGGCTCGACCACCTCCGGCCAGCGCCACGTAGGCGTCGTCGCCCTCAGGGTCGTCGAGCTGGCTGATCAACAGCAGCGGGATCAGATCGGGCTCGATCTCGGCGACCCCCGTGTTCAGCTCCGTGGCCAGCACATTCCGGGTGAGCACCAAGCCCTCGCAGAGCCTGTCGATGTCGACCAGCCGCATGTCCGGCAGCTCCCACGTGACCGACCGGTGTGTCGACGCGGCGCTCAGGTGGCGGCAGACCCAACGCAGCGGATTCTGGCCCTCGGGAGCGCATACCCCCTCCTTGGCCAGCAGCTCAGCCAGATCAGCGACCCCGATGGGATGGTGCGCGGCCAGTAGCCGGCGGGCCGCCTTCACCGCTTCCTGATCTATCGGTGTGCCGTCCATAGTCTCCATCCTCGGTCCGGGTCGTGTCGCGCGAGGCGTTCGGACCGTGAAGTCCACCACGTTGCCCGTCATTCGCCTACTCGCCGCGTCCGCCAGCGAGCGTGGAGATGTTGCCCCACCGGGTGGGGCAACATCTCCACGCTAGTGGCCCGAGGGGGTCCGGGGGGCGGCGCCTGGCCAGATCAAGCGCCCAGCACAGCCCAGCCGAGGGAGCGAGCTGCCTGCGCCTGCCGGATGTCGGCGGTCAACAGGGGCAGCGCGCCGGCACCGACGCGCTGCAGCGCCGCCAGGTGCAGCGCGTCGAGGGTCCGAACCCCCGTCAACTCCGCCAGCTCAGCGGCTCGGTCGCAGGTCGCCTCGTCGAGTTCGACCACGTGGAAGCGACGCCAGTCCCGCTCGAACTGTCCGCGCGCGTCGGTCACCTCGCGGCCACGCAGCTGACGGGTGAGGTTGCGGCGCACCTCGACGACGGTCACCCGGGCGGTGATCCAGTCAGGATCGCTGAGCAGCGCCTCCTCGAACCGCTGGCTGTCTGGCTCTGCGAGGTACCGCTTCAGCAATGCGCTGGAATCGACGTACAGACTCACGGGCCGCGATCCTCGTCGATGAGCTCCGCGATCGATCGGTCGATCTTGAAGCGGCGAGCCGGCTGCGGGGGCTGGTCCGTCAACGGTGGCCGCACCCA
This sequence comes from Egibacteraceae bacterium, assembly GCA_050743125.1. Lineage (GTDB taxonomy): Bacteria > Actinomycetota > Nitriliruptoria > Euzebyales > Egibacteraceae > JBOGEB01. The sequence goes on along the minus strand of JBOGEB010000010.1, from coordinate 46,502 downwards.
ACCCTCCTCGATCCCCTCCCGCAGCCTGAGCCGACCCGGCAGCGGGGCCAGGATGGCTTTGGGGCGGCCTCGGTCCGTGATCTGGATGATCTCCCCGCGCGCTGCCCGCTCGAGGTACTCGGACAGGTGCTGCTTCAACTCGCGTACGCCCACATCCATGTGGACACTTTACCACGGAAAGTGGCCACGTGGACCCGCCGCGCCGGTTGCAGCTTTGCTTCGGATGCGAAGGAAAGCGGGACCCGAACCGTTGCCTTGCCGGTCTGAACCGCAACGTCCCTCCGCATCCGGAGGAAAGTCACCCGCCCGGCGGCAAGCCGTTCCATACCGCGCATGCGGGCGTCCCCCTCACCGCTCGTCAGCGGAAACCGGCGGTGCGCAGCGCCGCGAGCGGGTCGGGCAGCGCGAGCAGCGCCTTCGCGTCCTGGCAGCCGCGGCTGGGGCGGCGGCCACCGGCGAGCAGCGCCGCGCAGACCTGCGCCTCGACCTTCCGAGCGGCGAGCGCTGCGCTGGCAAGCGTGGGATCGAGCTCGACGAACGTGACCTCATGGGCGACCAGCGGCGCGATCCAGGTCGGGTCGGCACGGGCGAACTTCGCGTTCACGAGGACGCGCGGCGGTCTGGCCTGCAGGTCGGCGGTCGAGTCCACGCCCGTGGCCTGGAACTGCGCGAACCGGACCACCCCGCCTGCCCGGGCGAACTCGCGGAGGCGGGTGGCGACCTCGACGTCCAGGCGAACGCCGCACAGCGCGTCGAGCCCGCTGGTCAGCGCCCGCTGGTCAGCCGCCGTGCCCGCCACCTGGACACCGCCCAGCGTCGGGCACATGCCGCCCGCCGGCACCGGCTCGCTGGACCCGACGCGGAAGTCGCCGACCCCGGTCGTGAGCCCCCCCGCAGGCGGCGGGCGGCGCGCAGCCAGCGGAACGCGGCCGGGCCCGAACACGGCGAACGCCCCGAGCGCCGCCGCGAGCGCGATCGGGATCATCACGATCGCGGTGAGCACGAACCAACGGGGCAGCACCTGGTCGGCCAACTCGCTGGTCGGCGCCTTGCGCCATGGGTCCTTCCCCTTGCGGGCGCGCGCGCTGACCCGCCCGTTACCGTTCATCGATACGGTAGGTGAACCGCTCGATCACGGGGTTCGAGAGCAGCCTCGTCGCCAGCTCGGCGATCCGGGCGTCAAGGTCTGCGGCGTCGTCGACCTCCAACTCGATGTGCTTGCCGACCCGCACGCGGTCGACGCCGGAGAACCCGAGCGCCGGCAGGGCGCGCTCGATCGCCTGACCCTGCGGGTCGAGGATCTCGTCCTTCAGCATCACGTCGATGCGGACACGCACCATGAGCTTCAGGCCGCCCAGTCCGAGAACGGCCGGCCGGCGAGCTGCTCATACGCGCTGAGGTAACGCGCACGGGTGCGCTCGACGATCAGCGGAGGCAGCGGCGGGCCCGGTGGTTTCCGGTCCCAACCCTGCTCGGACAGCCAGTCCCGGACGTACTGCTTGTCGAACGACGACTGCGGCCGGCCCGGCTCGTATTCATCCGCGGGCCAGAAGCGCGACGAATCCGGCGTGAGCACCTCGTCGATCAACGTGAGCTCCCCGTCGACCAAGCCGAACTCGAACTTCGTGTCCGCGAGGAGGATCCCACACTCGGCGGCATGGTCGTTCGCCGCCTCGTAAAGCTTCAGGGTGAGTGCCCGCACCTGCTCGGCGAGCTCGCCGCCGAGCAGCTCGACGACCAGGTCGAAGTCGATGTTCTCGTCATGGCCGCTGGTCGCCTTGGACGCGGGTGTGAAGACTGGGCGCGCAAGCTGCTCGGACTCGCGCAGGCCAGCAGGCAGCGTGATCCCGCAGACGGCGCCCGTCGCCTGGTAGTCCTGCCAGCCCGAGCCAGCCAGGTACCCCCGCGCGACGCACTCGACCGGCAGGACCTCAGCCCGCCGGCAGAGCATCGCCCGGCCGCGGAGCGCCTCCCGGTACGGCGCGAGCGCCTCGGGAAACCCATCGACGTCCGTGGTGATCAGGTGGTCGGCGACGATGCCCTCCAGCAGGTCGAGCCAGAACACCGTCAGCCCGGTCAGCACCTTGCCCTTGTCCGGGATCGTCGTCGGCAGGACCACGTCGAACGCGCTGATCCGGTCGGTGGCAACCAACAGGAGGTCGTCGCCCACCCCGTAGAGCTCGCGGACCTTTCCTGAGCCGATGCGGCTTGCGCCCTCGGCATGCTCAAGTGCGGGCGGATCGCTCATACGCGCAGGGTAACCCGCGCCGCCGAACTCCTCATTCCATAATCTCCCTGATGGTGGATGAGCGCGTTCGAGTGGTCGTGGGCGGACAGGTGCAGGGAGTGTTCTTCCGCGTCAGCACCCGTGACGTGGCCGCGCGGCTGAACCTCACTGGCTGGGTGCGTAACCGGGCCGACGGACGAGTCGAGGCCGAGTTCCAGGGCACGCCGGACGCCGTGAGGCGGGCGCTCGAGTTCTGCCGCTCCGGCCCCCGGCACGCCCACGTCAACCACGTGGACGTCGAGCGGATCGACCCGGTCACCGGGGAGCAGCGCTTCGAAGTCCGCTGAGAACGTGTTTGAGAGCCGCGGCCTTGCCCCGTGGCGAAACCGCCTCGGCTGACCAAACAACACGAGGGTCGAGCACCTTTCGTGAGGCTCTCGACACGTTGTCAGAAACGTTGCCAAAATGCCTGATCGCGGGACCAGATCGTCGTGGCGTCCTCACCTTGGGACCAGACATCCGCCAGCCAGCCGTACGCTCGTTGAAAGAAGCCGTGCCGATACCCGTGGCCGTCAACGTACATGGCATGTTCGTAGGTGTCGTCATCCACCTGGTCAATCCGCCGCACACGGGGATCATAGCGGCAGGTGCGGCCCCACTGCGGACCGGGCGTGCCCTGGTCGGTAGCAAAAAGCGCCTCAGCGACAGCCCGGTGATCAGAATGACCGTACATGACACAACGGCTGTCGTCGGTGTTGAAATACGCTGAATCGACCACTCCGTATTCGGGCAGGTTCGGAAACAGCTCACTGCGCTTGGAGCGCACGGTTTGAATCGCCCACGTGACCTTCTCGGGCGTCAGATGGCCGTCGCCGAGGTCGAAGGACACACGGGCGCTCTTGTCGTCGGCCCAGACCTTGAACTCGGCAGACCGAACGGTCGTTGGGGGGAGCGTGAAGCCACTGCCGACAAACGCGCCCTTATAAGGCGGTCGGTAGGACAAGTAGGGGTCGACGCCAGCCATGTCGTTGAGGAAGCGCTGCCAGGAGTTGACGCGCGCCTGCTCGCACTGGCTGGTCCGCCTGCCGACATACGGATAGGGCGACGGGGAGTATTCACCAAGATGCGTCTGCAGCGACGCCTCGCCGCCCGGGCCGCAATACCGCGTCGCTTCGCCTCCTGTCAACAGGATGAAGATCGGATAGTTGCCGGCCGACTTTTCGATCAGCGCCCAGGCCGAGAACTCATCGTCGGGATGCGGTATCACAATATATTGCAAGCGTTTCTTCGCGACCGTGGTGGAGCTTTGCGCACTGGCGAGCTGCCCGCAGGCGACGCTGAGGAACAGCGCTGCTCCCAGCACGATCCGAAGCAGGATCGTACGGGTCCCCCCTGCTCGCTTCACCAAAAAAGTCGCATTTGGCTCATAAGAGAACTCTACACGACCGGGGCGGGTGTGCGGAGAGGGAAGATATGCGCTTTAAGCGCGAGCAGGCCGCAAGCGCGCATCACTACCGACGTCACGGCGACGAGCGGAGCACCGGCTCGTTGTGGGGCCTGTGGCCGAGTCCATTTGCGTTGGGCATGCGCGGACCGGCATGCTCCCGCCGTGAATGCCCCACTCGTCGGGATCGTCATGGGCAGCGACTCGGACCTGCCGGTCATGCGCGACGCCGTGAAGGCGCTGCGCGAGTTCGATCTGGCCGCCGAGGTGCGGGTCCTGTCCGCGCACCGCACTCCGGACGACACCCTGGCCTGGGCACGCGAGGCGGCCGGGCGTGGGCTGCGCGTCCTGATCGCCGGCGCGGGCGGCGCCGCTCACCTGCCGGGGATACTCGCCGCCGTTACGTCGTTGCCGGTGATCGGCGTCCCGGTCTCGGCGACCAACCTCGACGGCCTCGACGCGCTCCTGTCCATTGCCCAGATGCCCTCCGGTGTCCCGGTCGCGTGCGTCGCCATCGACGGCGCCCGCAACGCGGGCCTGCTCGCGGTGCGCATCCTCGCCGCGGGCGACGACGCCCTGCGCGCCCGGGTGGACGCGTTCCGCGACGACCTGGCCGCCAAGGTCAAGGAGAAGGACGCGCAGGTCCAGGCCGAGTTCGACCCCACCCGAAACCATCCCCGCATCGGCTTCCACTGACCACTGACCCAAGGGGGTAGCAACTGATGTTGGCAAAGCATGAACGAACTGTCCGCTCGCTGGCGACGGCCGCACAGGTAGCAGTGGCCACGGTGCTCGTGGCCGCCCTGCCCGCCAACGCCGCTCCGGTTCCCTACAAGCTCGAGATGCGAACCGGCTTCGGAAAGTTGGACGGAATAGTCGAGGTGGAGTCGAATGCCATTGCTTGGGACATGAAGCTGGAGGACACCAACAAGGAAGACGGGGCCTGCGTGTACGCGAAGCTCGTCGTTGACCGGAAACCTCCGCCTGAAAACGTCTTCCGGTCGAAAAACGTCTGCTTCGGCGAGCCGGTCCTCCGCTTTGCCAGCAAGGACCCACACAAAAACAAGGGCTTTACGCTCGACTTCTGCTCCATCAAACGCGGCACGCCTCCTGAGTGCGTCCGGCTCCCGGCAGGCGCGGGTCCAATAGGCGTGGGGCCGCAGGGCGTAGGCCCAATAGGGGTGGGACCGCAGGGCGTGGGTCCCCAGGGTGCAGGTCCGCAGAGCGCGAGTCCGGCTGGCGTCGGTCCGGCGGATGCGAAGCCGTAGAACGCGTTTGAACATTGTTGTGGGGGTCGCGTCGGGTTCTGCTCGCGAAGAGCTGTTCCGGTCGCCTCTTTCCGGGACGCGGCCCCCCCGCAAGTCCTTCTCAAACACGTCCTCAGACCTCTAGGGCCTCCAGGCGTGCGCGGACCACGTCGTGGTGGGCGAGGAGCCGGGCGGGGTCGAACGCCTCGACGGGAACATCCACGCCGTCCTCGGCGAGAGCCTCGCGGAACGGCACACCGGCGGCCCACGCGCGCATCGCCGCCGACTGGACGAGCTTGTACGCCTCGTCGCGGCCCATCCCCCGCTCGACCAGAGCGAGCAGCACCTGCGAGGAGTACACCAGCCCGCCGGTCGCGTCGAGGTTCGCGCGCATCCGCGCGGCGTCGACCTCCAGCCCGTCGATCACCCGCCTGGCGATCCGCAACTGGTAATGCGCGACCGCCAGCGAGTCGGGCAGGACGACCCGCTCAGCCGACGAGTGGCTGATGTCACGCTCGTGCCACAACGCGACGTTCTCCAACCCGACCAGCGCGTTCGCGCGCAGGACCCGCGCGAGCCCACAGATACGCTCGCTGTAGATCGGGTTGCGCTTGTGCGGCATCGCCGAGGACCCCCTCTGGCCGTCCCCGAACGGCTCGGCGGCCTCGCGCACCTCGGTGCGCTGGAGGTGGCGGACCTCCAAACCGACCTGCTCGACCCCCGCGCCGAGCAGCGCGAGCGCGCACAGCAGCTGCGCGTGTCGGTCACGGGCCACGACCTGGGTGGGCACGGGCTCGACCCCCAGGCCGAGCCGGGCGCAGACGAACGCCTCCACCGACGGGTCCAGGTGCGCATAGGTGCCGACCGCGCCCGAGATCGACCCGACCGCGACGCCCTCGCGGGCGGCCCCAAGCCGGCTCCGGCCGCGGTCGACCGCGAACGCGAGCGCGGCGAGCTTGTGCCCGAACGTCGTCGGCTCCGCGTGCATACCGTGGGTCCGCCCGACGCAGACGTCGTCCCAGTGCCCGAGCGCCCGCGCCCTCAGCGCAGCCACGAGCGCCGTGGCCTCGACGAGCACAAGGTCAGCCGCCCGGCCCAACAGCACCGCCAACGCGGTGTCGACCAGGTCAGACGAGGTCAGCCCGTGATGGACCCAGCGGGCGGCCTCCGGCGAGGGGATCGTCTCGCGGAACGCGGTGAGGAACGCGATGACGTCATGGTCCGTCTCCCGCTCGATCTCCGCGCAACGCTCGGGAGCAGGCGGCCGGCCCCGCTTGATCGCGGCGAGGTCGGCGGCCGGGACGACCCCGAGCTCGGCGAGGGCCTCACACACGAGCACCTCGACCTCGACCCAGGTCGCAAGCCTCGCCTCGTCCGTCCACAGCGCCCCCATCTCGGGCAGCGTGTAACGATCGATCACAGGCGCGACCCCTGCGCGAGCTGCTGCTTGAAGTCGCGGAGCATCTCGCGCAGGTCGAGGTCGCCGACGGACAGGATCTGAGCGGCGAGCACCGCCGCGTTCGCGGCCCCGTCCACGGCGACCGTCGCGACCGGCACGCCCTTCGGCATCTGCACGATGCAGTAGAGCGCATCGACGCCGCCCAGCGGCGGCGACGAGATCGGCACACCGATCACCGGCAACACCGTGTACGCGGCAACCACCCCGGGCAGATGCGCCGCACGGCTGTCACCAGCGATCAACACCTCCAGACCACGGCTCTCCGCCTCATACGCGTAACGGGCGACCCGCCCCGGGTCACGATGCGCGCTCATGACCTCCAACTCGTAGGCGATCCCGAACTTCTCGAGGATCACGCATGCCTCGTCCATGACTTTCTGATCGATCAGGCTGCCCACGAGCACCCCGACCACCGGGACGGCCATCGTGACCTCCTTCAACGCTACAGCGAGCATGACGCACAACGGTGTCCGGCCGCTACCGGCAACCGCAGGCCCCACTGCGCGAAGGATCCCGGCCAATACGGCCGCGATCCTCCGACCCGCCCACCAGGCTCAGGCGCCCGCGGCGATGTCGGAGCGGCGGTGGAGGCCGTCGAAGTGGATCCGGTCAGCGGCGGCGTACGCCACGGCCCGGGCCTCGGCGACGGTCGGGCCCAGTCCGGAGACCGTGAGGACGCGCCCGCCAGCAGTGACGATTTGGCCGCCCTCGCTGCGGGTTCCCGCATGGAACACGATCGCGCCGGGCACCGCCGCGGCCTCGTCCAGGCCACTGACCGGCTTGCCGACCTCGTAGTCACCGGGGTAGCCGCCGGAGGCGAGCACCACGGTCACGCACGCGCTTCTCACGCGCACCACAGCCGACCCGTCGGTGCTCGCGCCAGCGCCAGCGCCAGCGCAAGCGCCAGCGCAAGCGGCCAGCAGCTGTGCGAGCCCGCCGGCCAGGCACGGCAGCAGAGCCTGCGCCTCGGGGTCGCCGAAGCGCGCGTTGAACTCGAGGACCTTCGGCCCGTTGGCGGTGAGCACGAGGCCGGCGTAGAGCACCCCGCAGTACGCCAGGCCGCGCCGCGCCAGCTCGTCCAATGTGGGCGCCAGGATCGTCTCCTCGACCTTTCCCGCGAGGTCCGGCGTCCAAGCTGGCACCGGCGTGTACGAGCCCATTCCACCGGTGTTGAGGCCCCGGTCGCCGTCCAGCGCGCGCTTGTAGTCCTGCGCGGCGCCGAGCACCGTAGGGGACGCCGAGCCGCAGGCCGCGAACACCGACAGCTCCGGGCCGTCGAGGAACTCCTCGATCACGATCGTCTCGCCCGCCGCGCCGAACCGCCCGCCGACCAGCGCGTCGTCGATCGCATCCTCAGCCTCGGCGTGGTCTGCGCAGATCCGCACGCCCTTGCCGGCGGCCAGGCCGTCCGCCTTCACGACGTACGGCGGCTCGAACCGCTCCAGCGCCTGCCGGGCCTGCATCGGACCGCTCCCGCTCCAGTACGCGCTGGTGGGCACGCCCGCAGCGGCCATGACCTCCTTCGCGAACGTCTTCGAGCTCTCGATGCGCGCCGCCGACCTCCCCGGCCCGAACACCGGCACGCCGGCGACCGCCAGGGTGTCGGCCACCCCCGCGACCAGCGGCGCCTCCGGCCCCACGACGACGAGGTCGACGCCCGCGCGCACCGCCAGCTCCCGCACCATCGCGACGTCGGTCGGGTCCACGTCCCGCAGCTCGGCGACCTCGGCGATCCCGGCGTTGCCGGGCGCGCAGAGCACCTCGTGCACTGCCTCGGACTGGGACAGCGCCCAGCACAGCGCGTGCTCACGGCCGCCGCCGCCCAGCACGAGCACCTTCACCCGCCACGCTCCCGCATCTTCACCGCAGCCGCTCCCGCATGTTCACCGCAGCCGCTCC
>JBOGEB010000010.1:14841-38126 GCA_050743125.1 Egibacteraceae bacterium | reverse complement strand
TTCACCGCAGCCGCTCCAGGGTCTGCTGGCGGTCCGGGCCGACGGAGACCCAGCGGATGGGGACGCCCGAGAGCTCCTCCAGCCGGTCGACGAACGCTTGCGCGTTCTTCGGCAGGTCCCGATAGTCCGTCACCTGGCTGATGGGCTCCCACCAGCCAGGCAGCTCGGAGTAGACGGGCTGGGCATGGTGGAAGATCGACTGGTGCGGCGGAAAGTGCTCGTACTCGTGGCCCTGGTAGCGGTAAGCGCGGCACACCCGCAGCGGGTCGAACTCGCTCAACACGTCGAGCTTGGTCAGGAAGTGCTCGTCGAGGCCGTTCACCCGCGCGGCGTAGCGGATGAGCACCGCGTCGAACCAGCCGACCCGGCGGCGGCGGCCCGTGGTCGTGCCGTACTCCTGCCCGCGCTCGACGAGGCGCTCGGCGAGCTCACCGCCCAACTCAGTCGGGAACGGCCCCGAGCCGACCCGTGTGACGTAAGCCTTGGTGATCCCGATGACCCGGTCGACGTGGCGCGGGCCGATCCCGGCGCCGGTCAGCGCGCCGCCGGCGACGGGGTTCGACGAGGTCACGAACGGGTACGTGCCGTGGTCGAGGTCGAGCAGCGTTCCTTGGGCGCCCTCGAGGAGGATCGTCTTCCCCGCCTCCAGCGCCTCGTGCAGGAGCGAGGAGGTGTCCACGATGTACGGCCCCAGCCGCTCGGCGTACACCGCGTACTCGGTCTCGATGTCGGTGGCCTTCATCGGCAGGCGGTTGTAGACCCGGGACAGGACCGCGTTCTTCTCTTTCAGCACGACGTCGAGCTTCTGGCGGAAGATCTTCATGTCGTAGAGGTCCTGCACCCGTAAGCCCACCCGCACCGCCTTGTCCGCGTAGGCGGGGCCGATGCCGCGCTTCGTCGTGCCGAGCTTCTGCCGGCCCAGGTAGCGCTCGGTCACCCGGTCGAGCTCGAGGTGGTACGGCATGATCAGATGCGCGTTGCCGCTGATCTTGAGCTTCGAGACGTCGATGCCCTGGGCGACGAGCTCGTCGAGCTCGTCAAGCAGAACGCCCGGGTCGACGACCACGCCGTCGGCAATGACCGGAGTGACATGTGTGTACAAGACACCGGACGGCACGAGATGGAGCTTGAGGGTACGGTCGCCGACAATGACCGTGTGACCCGCGTTGTTCCCGCCCTGATAGCGGACGACCAGGTCGACGTCGTCGGCGAGCAGGTCGGTTGCCTTGCCCTTGCCCTCGTCGCCCCACTGGGTGCCCACAAGGATTACGGCAGGCAAGGCCCGCCTCCAGGCAAGGGTGGGTGGGTGGGGGAGGTTCGCGCGGTCGGTTGGGGGCGGTCGGCGCGGTCTACGGCAGGCATGTCGGCGCCCTATAGTCTCTCGGGGGCGTTTCCCCGCACCCCCTCACGCTCGATGCGGAAGCGGATGCGCACGTGGGTGTGGTACTCGGCGATCTGGTTGTCCGCAACGATGGCCGAGGTCTCGACGACGTCGAGGCCCTCGATGCCCCGCAGGGTCTTGGCCGCCTCCTCGAGCGCCTTGTTCGCGGCGTCGCGCCAGGACTTGGTTGAGACCCCAACGAGGTCGATCGTCTTGATGACGGGCATGATTTGCCCTTCTTGATCTTCCGTCGGATTGTGCTGTCAATTGGAGGGGGGTGATCGTACGCTTACAGGGGTCAGCTCTGCCAGCAAGTGGGGAGGCCCGCTGACCCTGGATATCCCTGATGGATCGCCATCTCGGGAAGGACCGCCATGTTCGTCACCATCATCACGTTCATCGTCATCGGGTTGATCGCGGGTGCGGTCGCGCGGCTGCTCGTGCCGGGCCCTGACCCAATGGGCATCCTTGCCACGATCATCCTCGGCATCGTCGGTTCGTTCGTCGGGGGGTTCCTCGGGGCGCTCATCTTCGGAGGGAAGTTCGAGCTGAGCGCCTCGGGCATCATCGGCAGCATCGTCGGCGCGGTCATCTTGGTGCTGCTCTTGCGTCTCGTCCGCTCCCGCAGGGTCGCCTAGCGGCGTCGGAAACCTTGACGCCGACCTCGATGAGGTCGGCGTCAAGTCGTTCCGCTCGCTACGCCGGTCGCTGAAACGGCGCGCAGACGCCGACTGAGACCTGGGCGTCGCTTGGCTCGGCACCCGGGAGGTTGCCCGTCAGGGCGATCGGGTCGACGAGCTCCATGATGGCCTCAGCAAGGTCGCTTTGGATTTCCGCGATCTGGGCCTGGGTGGCGGACTCGCCGTCTTCGTGGTTGTAGGGGCGACTTCGTGCCTCAGTGATCGCCGCCGTGGTCAACTGATCGCGATCCATGACCTGCACACGCACCTTCGCGGCGATCTCGAACCAGTCACCGTCATCAGGACTGCTGCTCATGTTGTTGGCCTCTGACATGGCCCCGCCCCCTTTTCATCATCTGGAGTTGGACAGACGGCCTCGAGGATGGACCGCCCGTGGAAGCCAGCAGGCTACCCCTCCCCCCCGCGCCCGCCAAGTCCAGGAGTACAAGCCGCTCAGCCGCTCGGTGTGCCTTGCGAGCGCGGCGCAGGACCGCGCTCGGTGCGTCACCGCAGCTCTGCCACGACCGCGATCCGGCCAGGGACGCCAGCCTTACGGAGCAGATCGCCGACGTGGGAGGTGATGCCAACCGGCTGCGTCATCTCGACACCCTCGCCTGTCCGGCTCACGGTCGTGATCAATTCGCGGAGGGCGTCGAGACCGTCCGAAGGATCGAACCTCCGCCAACGATCGGTCTCGCCTGGGGAGATGACACCGGGAGTCATGAACTCGGACCAACAGTGCAACTGAAGGATCCAGGCGGTTGCCCCGTCGTAGGCCCACTCCATCCGGACGTGGCCCAGCGTTGCGGATGCTCGGTCAACGAGCGCTTCGACCGCCTACCCGCTGTTTCTCGCCGCAGCCTTGCTGCCTCTGCGCTGGTCGTTGCCGCTGCGAGCGTCGGCGGCGACGGTCGTGCTCGTCTTCGCTGGCGTGGCAGCGGTCGCATACTTCCGGCTGCTCAGATCAAACTGGGTCAGCGCGTGCGCCGTCGCGATGATCGCCGTGACCTTCGGCCTCGTCACTGCTGCCTTCACCATTGCCGACGCGCCGGAGTGGCAGCTGCTCCTCGCACTGGTCGCAGCGGTGAGCCCTATGGCCGGGTCCTTGACGGTCTCAACCCGCGAGCTGCGTCGCCGCCGCACGCTGCACAAAGACGCCGGTCCCTCAGCCCGCTGAGCGCACCGCGTCGGCCACGGCGGGGGCGAGGGCGTCGGCCCAGAAGCCGTAGCCGACCGAGGACGGGTGGAAGCCGTCGGAGGACATCGACTCGGGCCGGCCGAGGAACCGGGGACTGGCCAGGGCGGCGATGTCGACGTAGGCGGCACGGGTCTCGGCGGCGGCGGCGCGCTGAGCCTCGCGGAGCACGCTCGCGTACCGGCCGGTGACCCAGCGGAGCGGCTGGGAGAACGCCGGCACCGTACGGAACTGCGGGATCCCGCCGATCACGACGGGCGCGTGACCGACGTTGCGGGCAGCCTCGACGAGCGCCGCGGTCTGGCGCCGCATCGTCCACGGCGCGGTGACATGGGTGACGTCGTTGGACCCGACCACGATCAGCACGACATCGGGCTTGGCTGCCTCGAGCAGTGGGACCTGACGCCCGAGCACCGTCGCGGTCCGCGCGCCCGCCACCCCCTTGGAGACCACGTGGACCGGGCGGCGGACACGGTGCGCGACCCGGTCCGCGACCAGCACCGCGAGCGACTGCGCCGCCGTCGGCGATCCAATCCCCGCAGCCGTCGAGTCGCCGAGGACGACGAGCTCGAGAGGCTGCCCAGTTGCGCTGGGCGGGCCGACGGTTGCCTGGGCGAGGAGGGCCGGATCGTCCTGCAGGTACGTGGCGGTCATGGCGAGGTAGGCCTCGACGCTGAGGACGGCGAGGAACACGAGCGGAAGCCCCGTCAGAGCGATCTTTGCCGTCACCGCGGTTGCGAGACTGCGACCAGGAAGTCCGTCACCTGCCTGGCCAGCTGGGGTGAGGACAGCGCGCCGCGCTGGTCGCCGGGCACGGTCACGAGCCGGGCGTCGTGGAACAGCTGCCCGAGCCGCGGCGCCCGGGCGCGGTGCGGGTCGCGGGCGCCGACCGCGAGGAGGACCGGCAGGCGCAGCGCGCCGAGGCGTGGCGCCGCAGGCCACCGGCGCCGCTCGATCCACTGCGCGAGCGTCGGGAGGTGGTGCCGGCGGTCGATGCGGGCGCGGGCGACGATCTCGGCAGCCTCCGGATGCCACACCGTCGCGCCCGGGTCGCTGAGCGCCGCAGCGATCTCGGCGGCGTGTGGGACCTCCACGACGTCGTCGCAGCCGATCAGCACGAGCCGGTCGACGCGGTCGGGGGCGCTCGCCACCAGATGGCCCGCCACCGGCCCGCCGTCGGCGTACGCCATGACCGCGACCGTGTCGACCCCGATGCGGTCGAGGTCGGCCAGGCAGGCGTGCGCGGTCCATCTGGCGGGCTCGGCGTCGGGTGGGACGAGGACGTCCGCCGACTCCGCGTGACCCGGCAGGTCCGGCGCGAGCACCGACAGGCCGGCCTTGGTGAGGGCGGCGGCGATGCCGGTCCGATCCCAGTCCGCCGTCCCGTCGCTCGCCCACGTGTGGACAGCCACCACGGACGGGCCGTCGCCGCCGCGCTGCCAGGCAAGGATGGTCACGTGACCGTCCCTGCATTCTGGAGGGCCTGGTCCAGGTCATCCCACAGATCCTCGACGTGCTCACAGCCGACGCTCAGGCGGATGAGCGACGGTGGGACAGCCTCCTCGCCGGGATGGCGGTTACGGCGCTCGAGCGTCGTCTCGACGCCACCGAGGCTGGTCGCGTAGACCGCGACGCGAACCGAGGCGCACACGGCGTCCGCAGCGGCCCGCCCGCCCGCACACTCGAACGAAAGCATTGCTCCGAACCCGCGCATCTGGACCGCCGCGCGGCCGTGTCCCGGGTCGTCGGGCAGGCCCGGGTAGCGGACGCGCGCAACGGCCGGATGGGCGGCAAGGCGACGCGCGAGCTCCGCGGCGTTCGCCTGGGCGCGCTCCATCCGGACCGGCAGGGTGCGGATGCCCCGAAGCGCCAGCCACGCCTCCAGAGGGCCGGCGATCGCCCCGAAGCGCAGCCGACGGCGGCGAACCCGCGCCATGAGCTCGTCGTCGCGGGACACGACCGCCCCCAGCACGACGTCGGAGTGGCCGGCGAGGAACTTCGACAGGCTGTGCACGACGACGGCAGCGCCCAGGTCGAGCGGGCGCTGGAGGAGCGGCGTGGCGAACGTGTTGTCGACGACGACCGGCACGCCCATCGCGCTGGCCCGCCGGGACAGCTCGGCCAGGTCAGGGATGGCCATGAGCGGGTTCGTCGGGGACTCGAGCCAGAGCAACCCGACCCCCTGACAGGCGGCGATCGTCGCGTCGGTGTCGGTGCTGTCGACCAGGCGGACCTTCAGCCGCCCGCGGGCGTGCAGATCAGCGAGATGATCCCGTGTGCCGAGGTAGGCGTCGGCGGCGCAGACGACCGCGCTGCCCTCGGGCAGCGTGTCGAGAACCGCGCTGATCGCGCCCATCCCGGACCCGAACGACAACGCCTGCCCACCCTCCAGGGCGCCGAGCACCTCCTCCAGCGCCTCCCACGTCGGGTTCGTCTCGCGCCCGTACTCCCGCGGCACGCCAGCGTGGTAGACCGACGAGAGCACTGGCGGCACGCTCAGCGGATCGCCTGGCGCTCCGCGTCCCCGCCCAGCCGCAACCGCGACCGTCGCGGCGTCCCAGCGCTCCACCGGGGGCTCCATACCCCGCGATGCTACGACGGCGCCGCGCTCAAGGAGTGGAGGTTATGCGCAGCCCGAACGAAAGCACTCTCAAACGCGGTACTCCCGCAAGGTCCTCGGTCATGCCGTCATTGCGACGTTGGGCGTTGTTGGGCGTTGTTGGGCGACATCGGGCTAATGGTGGACCGCCCGCTCCAGGGTCGTGGCCTGGCTGACCCAGTCAGCCACCTGCTTGGCGCTGGGGATCTGACGCACGAGCTTGCGCTCAGCGTTGACCTGCGCCAAGGCCTCAGCCAGCTTGTCCGGGTTGCGCTGAGCGAGCTCAGGAACGCTGTCGACCCCAGCGGCCTCCAGCAGCTCCGCGTACTCGCCGGCCACTCCACGGATCCGAAACAGGTCCGCGTGATTGACCCAGCGCAGGATGAGGTCCGACGCAAGTCCGGCTTTCTCGGCCAGCTCCGAGCGCCCGGCACGCCTGCCGCCGGCTTTCAGGAGTCCCTCAACCGATGCAACGCCGGCAGCCCGCAGCTTCGCGGCGTACGCCGACCCAATTCCCTCGATATCCTCCAGCTTCGCCACGTTTGTCCCCCGAATACTCGCGTGCTCCATGGGCCAAATCCACCATAGCAAAGCTGTGTCATTCTTACCAGTCAAATGAGTTCGTACCTGGCCGCCGCTCTTGTCTTTGCTTCTGACTTCACAATACCGATCCGACCTTGGTCAGTCCATTTTCTGGGGTGGCTTTCGGTCTTTCAGGCTGCGGTCGCGATCCCACAGATGAGCGAACCCACCGTCTTGATCGGTGCTTCTGTAGGGCAGTAAGATGTCGTCCAGGTCCAAGTCGAGAAGCATCACGCGCTTACCCACGGGGTCCCTATGACTATCGCCATGTCTCTCGGCGTATCGACGCCCTGCGTTCCGCGACGCCAAATCGAGCGTTCCGCGGGACGGCGTATCTTTATCTTCGGCTGCGCCCGCTCTGGAACCACACTTCTGCTGAATCTGTTCCGAGCATTTGCGGACGTGACCGTGTGGGATGGCGAGCACTGCATCAACACCCTGGCCACCGACCCAGGTGACGGCATCATCGTCGCCAAGCGGATTCGTACTTGCGCTACCCACCTCAACCAGGACACCGCAGGATTTCGGGACGTGTGGATCATCGACATCCTGCGTGATCCCCGCGACGTGGTGACGAGCGAGGTTGATGGACGCTTCTACTGTGATTTCTCCCGGTGGCGGCGGGACGTGCTTACGAGGCAGCAGCTCGCCGGGCGACACCTTCGGCTGCTTCAATTGCGCTACGAGGAGCTGGTTGCCGACCCGAACCAGGCGCAGCGAGATCTTGCCGACATGCTCGGCCTCTCGGTGGACCGGCCGTTCACCGCGTTCCCGGCAATGGTGCCTGCAGACCTGAGCCACACATCAGTGGACGACCTGAGCGGAGTGCGCGCCATCGACAGCCGTGGGATCGGCCGCTGGGCGAGCGATCCGCGCCGACGCGAGCGTGTAGACGCGCAGCTGCGCCACTACCCCGTCATGGAGCCCATGCTCCGCTGGGCGGGCTACCCGCCAACCCATGGCCTCCATGACGAGTATGAACGTTCGCTGCGAAGCCTAGGCGACGAGGAGGCGCAGGAAACGCGAGTGGGCACAGATCGACAGAGAGACCTCAACTCAGCGCAATAGCAAGGTCAGCGCCTGGCTCCGGCCCGTTACGACCCGGGTTGTAGCCTCGTGAGCCATGGACGCGCAGCCTCTGGTGGGACGGGTCATCGGGACGGAGGACGCGACCCCGCTGGAGTTCTGGGTCGGGGTGGCCGAAGGGCAGTTCCTGCAGCTCGACGACGTGGTCGCGTTGGAGCGGACACCGCCCGGACGGGGGCTCGTGCGGATCTTCGGGGTGGTCGCGCAGGTGCGGGCGCGGCACGAAGGGGCGCGCTTCGACAGCGACGTGTTCCTGATCGCCGACGGCGTGCTGCCCGCCGAGGTGTGCGAGGCGGCGCAGGTCGTGGCCACCCGCTTCGAGCCGGAGGTGTTCGTCCCGCCCACACCCGGCTGCCCGGTCCGCCGCGCGGCGGGCGCCGAGCGCGAGGTCGCGCTGTGCTTCGACGGGATGCGCCACAAGCTGGCGGCGGGGCTGTCACGCGACGACGAGCCTGCCTACGTCAACCTGGAGTTCCTCGACGGCACACGCGGCGCGCACGTGAACATCAGCGGCGTGTCGGGCGTCGCGACCAAAACGACGTACGCGACGTTCCTGCTCTACAGCCTGTTCAACTCCGCCGCGCTCGGCGCCGACGCGCTGAACACGAAGGCGCTGATCTTCAACGTCAAGGGCGAGGACCTGCTCTTCTTGGACCACGACAACACCCAGCTCGACGAGGACGCGCGTGCCCGCTACCGGGCGCTCGGGCTCGAGCCGGGGCCGTTCCGGAGCGTGGCGGTGTTCGCGCCGCCCCGGCGGGGCGCGAAGACACCCGTGCCCGACGTGGCGAGCCGGGCGGAGGGCGTGACCTCGTTCTTCTGGACGCTCGCGGACTTCTGCGCGCAGGACCTGCTGCCGTTCCTGTTCGCGGACGCCGAGGACGGCCGGGCGCAGTACACGATCGTGATCGGCAACGTCATGGCCCGGCTGCGCGACGCCGACGCGCTCGCCGACGGCGGCGTGCGGGTCGACGGGCACGAGGTGCGCACGTTCGGCGACCTCGTCGACCTGATCGCCGACCGCGTGCAGGACGACGACGCGCGCTGGGAGTGGGCCGGCCGGGCGATCGGCCAGGGCACGGTGAACGCGTTCGTGCGCCGCCTGTACGCCGCCGTGCCGCACATCGCGCACCTCGTCCGCGCCGACGTGACGAGCCCCGACCGGCACCGGGTGGAGCTGGAGCGCCAGGTGACCGTCGTCGACCTGCACAACCTCCACGACCGGGCGAAACGCTTCGTCGTCGGGGTCACGCTCCGCCGGGAGTTCGACGAGAAGGAGCGCTCCGGGCAGGCCCGGCCGCTGCTGTTCGTCGTGCTCGACGAGCTGAACAAGTACGCGCCGCGCGACGGGTCCAGCCCGATCAAGGAGATCCTCCTCGACGTCGCCGAGCGCGGCCGGTCGCTGGGCATCATCCTCGTCGGCGCCCAGCAGACCGCCTCCGAGGTCGAGCGCCGCGTGATCGCCAACTCCGCGATCCGCGTCGTCGGCCGGCTCGACACCGCCGAGGCCGTCCGCGAGGAGTACGGCTTCCTGCCCCCCACCCAACGCCAACGCGCCACCATCGTCAAGCCCGGCACGATGATCCTGTCCCAGCCCGAGCTGCCCGTCCCCCTGGTCGTCCAGTTCCCTTTCCCCTCCTGGGCCACCCGCGCGAGCGAAGCCGCTCCTGTCGTGAGGGCCGGGGCCGCCGACCCCTTCGACGCCTTTCTGGGCCGCTGACCCGTGCTCGACGATGACGAGTACGACCGGTGGCACCGCACCGCCGAGCACAATCTCACCAGCGCCCGAGTTCTCGCCGATGCCGGGTCACACGACTTGGCCTGCTTCCATGCCGGGATGGCCGCCCAACTGGTGATCAAAGGGCTGCTCCACGGGATCGGGGCGGGCGCGGGCAGGTGGGGCCACGATCTGATGGGGCTCGGCAGGGCGCTCGCTGACGCGATCGGTGGCGAGCTTCCCGAGGACCTGCAGGCTGGGCTGCGGGGTCTGTCACGCCACTACATCGCGACGCGCTACCCTGACGCATACCCGGTCGGCACGCCCGGAGAGCATTACGGGACCGAGGATGCAGACACCGCGATCGCCCAGGCGAAGGCGG
Source organism: Egibacteraceae bacterium (assembly GCA_050743125.1). Classification (GTDB taxonomy): domain Bacteria; phylum Actinomycetota; class Nitriliruptoria; order Euzebyales; family Egibacteraceae; genus JBOGEB01. Next base: position 28,504 of record JBOGEB010000010.1, on the reverse strand, counting down.
TGGTCGAGTTCGTGTCGTCATGCTGGGCGCAGCTCGCCGAGGAGGCGGAGTGAACGTGGAGGCGGTGCTCGCCAGGCGGCGGGCGGAGCGCGCGGCGCTGCTCGACCGTGCGGCCGGCTTCGCGGGCGGGCTCGACCCCGCGCTCGGGGTCCGGGCCGTGGCCGTGTTCGGCTCGGTCGCGCGCGGCGACTTCAACGTGTGGAGCGACATCGACGTGCTCGTCGTGGTCGATTCCCTGCCGGACAGCCCGCTGCAGCGGCTCGACCTGCTCGGCCCGACCCCACCAGGGGTGCAGCCGGTGGCGTGGACCCCCACCGAGTGGCATGCCCAGCTCGCGCGCCACAACCCAATCGCCGTCGAGGCGGTGGAGCACGGCGTGTGGCTGATCGGCGGGCACGAAGACCTGTAGAGCGGGTGAGGGTGAGGTCAGGCGTCCACGTCGTCGAGCCCGCGTGGTCCTGATCGTCCGGCTCCCCGTCCCCTCCGGGCCACCCGCCCGAGCCGCTGAATTCGGGAAACGCCGGCAGTTCCCTGCACACGCTATGCTGAAAGGTGCGCTGACCAGCGGAAACAGTGCCGCGTTGGGGGAGATGCGCATGAGGGGAACGCTGGACGCTGACGGCCCCACCGTCTCGCGCCTCGCGATGATCGACGTCACTTGGGCGTACTGCCGGTTCGTCCCGCGGGAACGGCCAGAGGAGCAGGTCTGGAATCAGTACCGCAGCCTGCTGACCGGCCTGCTCGGCCTCCCCGAAGACGATCCCGACTCGGCGGCCGGCGCGTGGATCCTCCAGATCAAGGAGGGGCAGCCCACCGGAGACTGGCGCAAAGGGGCGGACGCCGAGCAGGTGGTCGAGCACATCGCGAAAGGGTTACGGCAGTGCGAGAAGAACTCGACCCGCGCCTGGATGGAGCACCAGGAGCAGACGCTCGTTGCACAGATGAACTTGTTCGCCTGCCGGCTTTACCTCACTCCGGCGCGTGCCGCCGCAACGCTGGGCAAGCCGAATGACCCTTCGGTGCCGTGGCCCCACGTCTGCATCGACTTCCGCTTCGAGGAGCACTGCCGCCGCTATTGGCTCTACGCGACGCTGTCGATCTGGACGCACAAGCCCTCAAGTACCGACCTCGCTCCGAATAGCTCCGACCTGCCCCCAGACGACCCGGCAGAGGGTCCTTGGAAGCTAAAGAAGCTTCACGAGCACTACGACGGGAAGCTGGGCGAGAAGTTCGAGAAGCGCGTCCAGGACCATTTCGATCTGGCGGAGATGGAGATCCTCGATCGCGAGTACCGGCCGCCGCAGTTCTGGCTCGTGGAAAATCCGGGGCTTCCCGTGACGCTTAAAACCGCCGACGACCTCGACACCGAAGACCTCAACGCGCGAGGGGGCGTGCTACTGCGCACACCCGACATCCGCAGCATCGGGGTGGCGGTGAGCATGATGGAGCGCCAGATGCTCACACTGCGGCGCTTCGTCCTTAGCGACCGCGAGGGGCTTCCCTGCTACGTGGTCATCCCGCTCGCCCAAGAGGCGATCGCAGAGGAGGACGTCTGGCGGCTGACGCAAATTCTCACGGATCTCGAGGCGTCCACCGCCGCGCAGCTATTCGATGTCGCGACCGCCCTTGAGGTACAGATCAGCCATCTGGAGGTGTACGAGGCCGTCGCCGCTCAAGCCGATGTGTTCTGGGACCAGCTCGCCCTCTACCTGCCCCACTGGCGGCGCTTGATCCGCGTCCACAAGGTCATCGAGTTGGTCCACCAGACTCTGCTCCAGGGCATCGCGGACCTCGACCAGGTCGCGATCCTTGCGAACAAGGCGCTGCAGGATGCCGAACAGTCGGCGACCGACCTGAAAGACCGGTTTGACGAGAAACTGACCGAACGGCTCCTTCCAGAAGCGCAGTCCGTCGGTCTTTCGCTCATCCAGACGGGGTACCTCGACGATGCGACTCGGAAGGCGAAGCTCGTCGTCAAGCAGGCGGAGCAGGTCCAGCACAGCTACAAGGCATTGTTGGAAGGGATCGCGCTCGCGTTCGACGAGCGGCGGGTCCGCGGGACCGACGTGCTGGAGCACGTCGGTTTCGCGCTCGCCCTCCTCGTGGTGGTGTTCAGTTTTCTCCCCGAGGCCCTGAACGCCATATTCGCGGTTTCGATCGATCCTCAAAGCTCCAACCCCAACGTACCCGTCAACCGGAATAGGCTGAACAACCTGACGGTAGTGGGGATCGCCGGATTGGTGCTGGCAGGGCTCTGGGTGCTCCTGCGTAGGTGGCAGCTCGGCATCCTCGGGTCGCGGCGGTTCAGGAAGCGCCATAAGCAGCTCAGGGAATTCCTCACCGACTGCAAGACCGACCGCCTGACCCGCCTCCGCGAGGAAGGCTGGGAGCGGGTGCAGAAGACGCTTGACCATCGTTCGAGGGACGAAGAGCGGGCGTGGGACAGGTTCATCGACGAATGGGACAAACGCGACTACATGCTCGCCCGTCAGTGTGCGGAGCTATTCGATGAGCTGGCGCACGATGAGATCTACGATAAGTACTATACGCCTCTCTGGAGCCTGACTCCTGCACTCAAAAATTTGGCCAGACGGGTGGAGCGGTGGGCCTTGAAGAGCCTTCTGGTCAGCGAACGGCCCCTGGAGTTCTCGCAGTTCCCCTTGCCGCGCCTGACATTTCTCTACCGCTTTTACCCAACGATGGGCAGTGTGTTGCTGTCGAGCTCCATTGAGAACGCGGAGGCAGATGTCGTGTCGGATGCCGATCTTAGGTTCACCGTCATCAACCAGTGCAGCGGTCGACCTGAGGAGATCGGCCTGATCAAGCGCTGGGCCCGGCACCAGATCGAGCAGTCAAGGTTCAAGTGGGGTCCGGCGACCCATTTCGTCAAGGCGCTGAAGGATGTGGGCCTCAAGGCCGGTATGACCCGCAGGGACTTCAAGGCAATGCTGAACAAGATGGGTGCGCAACTCCCCGCCCCGCCTCGGTCGGCCGGTCGGTGACTCGCCGAGGATCGTTGGGACCGGAGCCCACTTCGACCACGACACCACGCTCGACGAGTGAGGCCAGCCGTTGCGGGTTGCCCGCGGCGAACGACCGATGGCGTCCGTGACCTGGCGCGTGGAGAACCCAGGGCCGCTCGCGAGCAGGTTTGGCGATCGCCTGATCGGTCTCGTCCAGGGATGTGGCACGCCGACGTACGCCGGAGAGCGTCCGGAAGCGCATCCCCAGCGGCTCGTCCAGGACCGTATCGACACAGGCAACGGTTGCGGGAGACGGGAGACGCCGCGTCTGATCTCGTCGATGGTTACCCGAACGGCAGCAGCCCGGGGGGCTATCTTCAGCCGATGGTCAAAGATCGCGACCGAATGGGACCTCGGCTTCGATCACTGCCTGCCTGGCAATGTTGCGGCGGACGGCACCGGTCGCGTCCTCCACGGTGCGTACCGGCAAGCCGCGCATTCGACGGAATCAAGGATGCGATGACGGTCACTCCTCGCGGGTCTTCCACCTGGATTCATGCGTCGGGAACATGCGACGCGCGGTCCTTGCCAACGAGCAGGACACCGCTGACCGTTGGCACCTCCCGTCCGTGGTAGGGGGTCAGATTGCGCAGCGTATGCAGATCCTCATTCCGGAGGGTTCCCTACCAGCGAATGCCTCCATCGCGCCGGAAAGGTCGATCGCCTCGGAGCCGAGTTCCGGCATCGCCTGCTCGTCGAACGACTCGTGACGGGAGAAGCGGCGCAACTCGTCGATGAGCTGGGCGTCGGCACGGCGGTTGGTGAGCCGACGCGCACGGAGACTGCCTCGTCTGGTCCAGCCGCTGAGGCAGGGCTTGGATGCACCTGGGGCTGCGAGCAGCTGTAGGCGGCGTCAGGGGAGCGGGCGCACATCGTCGGTGATGAGATTGGCCAGCCGCTCCTCAAGGGCCAAGGGATCTCCGGCCGAGCTGCAGCCGTGACAGCAGCTATTGTTCACGTTTGAACCAGAGGACAACATCTCCTATCCGCAGTGTGCCATCGCCGCCTTGGAACTCGAAGGTTACTGTGTTGTCCCCGGCATTTAAACCCTCCACGACTTCATGGAGCGAGCATACTGCACCAGCTGAATACTTTGCCCACTGCTGTTCAGAACCGTTGACAAAGACTCGAAACTTGAGATCAACCGGGTCGAGGGAGACCACCTTAAAGAAGAGAATGGCCGGTGAGTCCAGATGGGCACTTGACGGGAGGGTAAAGGGCAGATTTTCCTTAGCCTCGGCTTTCTCGAGTACGAAAAAATCGTCGCTCAGGATGACATAGTCAGCAATGAGAGGCATCTACTCACTCCTTTAGGTTAGGATCTTGTGTTTGTTCGGAATTGTCTACTCTCCACATTGTGCGGAGGCCCTCGGAGGAGTAGCCTCCCGGAGTTCCTCGAAGCTCCACTTTCTGCCGACGGCAGCCCTTCTCCGCCTGTTGCGGCTGATCTCGATCCTCCTGTCAAGGCTTCACTGCGCCTGCCAAGTCGCTGAGATGCCTGATCATTATCGATTGGGAGCCAGATGACGACTATCGCTAATGAACCACAGTGATGAGCGGGAATCAAGGCTCAAGTACTGAGCAGCTGGAATAGGTCCCTCGCCTGGGCTGCGCTGTGTCTGCTCAGCACTGTGCTGCGTGCGCGCGAGCAGTGGTCTGGGCACGACCGATGAGCCGCTTGCTCACATCCCGGCGACTTTGCGCTGGCGGATGGTGGTCTCCCAGCCGCAGGGTGCGAGATCGAGATCGGGCGGCTCGCGGCAAACGGGGATGCTGCGCTCGCCAGACGCGCTGGTACCTGGCGCCGACGCCTACGCGCACTGATCTGCCCCGTGTCTTCCGATGTTCGACGACTGGCAGGTCCTGGCTGTTGCTGCCCATAAGATCCGTAGAGATCCTTGCGAACCCCATAATAAGATGGCATACTACGAACATGCGTACGAACCAAGTCCAGAGGGCGACGGTCGAGACCCTCGACGACCACGCCCTCCTCGACCTGATCGAACAGGGACTGGCCGTGTTGGGCGCGCGGCCGTTGGACGCCGCGGTGGAAGACACCGACCTCGCCGAGCGCGTCGAGCGGCTGCACCGGGTAGAAACCGTCGTCGCCGCCGAGAAGCTGCGCTGCGTCGCCGAGGTCGACGCGCGCGGGGCGTGGAGAGCCGAAGGCGCCCGGTCCACGGCGGACCTGCTGGCGCGGCGGCTGCGGCTGACGCGGGGGGAGGCCCGGGCGCAGGCCGACACGGCGGTCGGGCTGGAGGGTCTGCCCGAGACCGCCGCGGCGGTCCGCGCGGGCACGATCGGGCTGGGGCAGGCGCAGGTCGCGGTGCAGACCGCGAAGGAGCTGCGCCCGGACGTGCGGGAGGATTTGGACCGTCTGGTCGCCGGCGACGGCGGCGGGATGGACCGCCGCCGGCTCCGCGAGCATGTGGACGCCTGGACGCACACCGTCGACCCTGAGGCGCTGGCCGGAAGGGAGCGCCGCGCGTGGGCGAACCGGCGGGCGTCGGTCACCGCCGACGGCGCGGACGGGTCCGGGCGTGTGGACGCCAGGCTGGACCCGGTCGGCACCGCCACGCTGAGGACCGCGCTGGACCCGCTGGCCCGCAAAACCAGCCACGCCGACGACCGCACCTACCCGCAGCGGATGGCCGACGCGCTCGTCGAGCTGGCCCGGCGGTCGCTCGACGCCGGCGACCTGCCGCAGGTCGCGGTCCAGCGCCCGCACGTGATCCTGATCGCCACCGCGGAGGCGCTGGAGGGCAAGGCGGGGGCGCCGGCGGCCAGGTTGGACGGGGTGGGCCCGGTCAGCGCCGCGACCGCGCAGATGGTCTGCTGCGACGCCGAGGTGACGACGGTGTGGATGACCCGTAACGGGGAGGTTTTGGACGCGGGCCGCACGCAACGCCAGCCGACGAGGCAGCAGCGGGTCGCGGTCATCGCCAGAGACCAGACCTGCGTCGGGTGCGGCGCGCCGGCTTCCCGCTGCCAGGTGCATCACGTGCGCTGGTGGACACGGGACTTGGGGCCGACAGACGAGGACAACCTCTGCTTGACCTGCTGGGACTGCCACGGGAAGATCCACCACGACGGCTGGCTCGTCGTCCGCGACCCGGACACCGGCAGGTTCAGCGTGCACCCGCCGGACCCGCTCGCCCGGCCGCACCGACGACGAGCCGGATGACCCGTGCCCCGACCTGGGTCCGGCCAGGTCGGGGACACCCCCACGCCCCCACCAGCCCGCGCCGGCCACGCGCAGCCTGACCGGTGGACACGCGACCTGGGGCCCACTGACGAGGACAACCTCTGCTTAACCTGCTGGACGTGTCATCACAGGATCCACGAGGACGGGTGGCTCGTCGTCCGCGACCCGGACACCGGCAGGTTCAGCATGCACCCGCCTGACCCGCTCGCCCGGCCACACCGACGACGAGCCGGATGACCCCGCACACCGACAGCTCGGGGAGCCGGCGGCTGGGGGCGTCAACCCCCGCTCTGGCGGATGAGCTTGGCCACAAGGGCTGTCCAGCCCGTCTGGTGGGTGGCGCCCAGACCGGCGCCGGTCTCGCCGTGGAAGTACTCGTTGAAGACGACGTGCTCCCGCCAACGGGGGTCGCGGTCGAACAGGCCGCGCCCGCCGTTGACCGGCCGGCGGCCCTCGCCGTCGGGCAGAAACAGGGCGACGAGCCGGCGGGACAGCTCCGCCGCCACCTCGGCCAGATGGGCCTGACGGCCCGACCCGGTGGGGAACTCGACCGTGTACCCGTCCCCCATGAAGTGGTGGAACTTCTGGAGCGACTCCACCAGCAGGTAGTTGATCGGGAACCACACCGGCCCCCGCCAGTTCGAGTTCCCCCCGAACGTGCCCGTCGTGGACTCCCCAGGCTCGTAAGCCACCTCGTGGCGCCGCCCGCTGAGCTCGACGCTGACGGGGTGCCCAGCGTGGACGCGGGACATCGAGCGGACTCCGTAAGGGGAGAGGAACTCCCCGGGGTCGAGCACCCGCCCCAGGACCCGGCGCAGCCGCCTCGGGCTGACGAGCGAGAGCAGGTGCCGTTCCCCGGCCTCGGTGGGGGCCACGGTGAAGACGCTGTCGGACAGCTGAGGCCGGTGCCGGCGGAACCAGCGCATGCGGTCCCGGAAGTCCGGCAGCGCGTCGAGCACCTCGGGCTCGAGGATCTCCACGGCGAACAGGGGGATGACGCCCACGGCGGAGCGCACACGCAGGGGAAGGCCGTCGGCCCCCTTGCAGAGGAGCACGTCGTAGAAGAAGCCGTCCTGCTCGTCCCAAAGCGAGATCCCGCCCTCGCCCATGGTGTTCATGGCATGGGCGATCGAAAGGAAGTGCTCGAAGAACTTGGTGGCCACGTCCTCGTAGCTGCGGTCGTGGCGGGCCAACTCGAGGGCGATGGCCAGCATGTTGAGGCAGAACATCGCCATCCAGCTGGTGGCGTCGGCCTGCTCCAGCTCGCCGTCGGCCAGGGTCTGGGAGCGGTCGAAGACGCTGACGTTGTCGAGCCCCAGGAAGCCGCCCTGGAACACGTTGCGGCCGTAGGTGTCCTTCCGGTTGACCCACCAGGTGAAGTTGAGGAGCAGCTTCTGGAACACCCGGGCAAGGAACTCGCGGTCAGGTCGCCCGCTGGCCCGGGCGTCGATCTTGTAGACCCGCCAGGTGGCCCAGGCGTGCACCGGGGGGTTGACGTCGGAGAGCGCCCACTCGTAGGCGGGGAGCTGGCCGTTGGGGTGCATGTACCACTCCCGGCACAGCAGTATCAGTTGGTCTTTGGCGAAGTCGGGGTCGACCAGGGCGAGGGGGATGGCGTGGAAGGCGAGGTCCCACGCCGCGTACCAGGGGTACTCCCACTCGTCGGGCATGGAGATGACGTCGGTGTTGGCCAGGTGCGCCCAGCCGCTGTTGCGCCCGCCGGCCCGCCCGGGGAGGGGCGGGGGGCCGGCCGGGTCGCCCTCCAGCCACTCCCCCACGTGGTAGCGGTAGTACTTCTTCGACCACAGCAGCCCGGCCAGTGCGCGCCGCTGCACCCGCCGGGCCTCATCCCCCACCTTCGGGGGCGCCAGGGTGGCGTAGAACTCGTCGGCCTCAGCCCGGCGGGCCTCCAGGACCCGGGTGAACGACACGCCCAGCGTCCCGAGGCCGGGGGGCCGGGCAACGAGCCGCACCCGGCGGGTGACGGTGGCGCCGGGGAGGACGTCGAGGCGGTACCAGGCCGCCGCCTTGGTCCCCCGTCGCTGGGGGTTCACCGTCGGGGCGCCGGAGACGACGTGGTCGTTGATTCCGTCCTTTGTGTACGGGGTGCGGTTGGGCGCCCCGAAGAGCCGCTCGGCGTTGGTCTCGTTCTCGGTGAACAGCAGCTCGGGCGACCCTTCGGCCGCCAGGAAGAACTGCCCCAGGGCGCCGTGACTGATCTCGACGAGGGCCTCGCCCCCGCTCTCGCCCGTCGCCCACAGCTGCGCGCGCCGGTCGTCGCGGCCCCAGGCCCAGGTGTTGCGGAGCCACACCGTGGGCAGCAGGTGGAGCCGGGCGGCGGCGGGACCGTGGTTGGTGCAGGCGAACTCGACGCAGAGGTCGTTCGGGCCGGCCTTGGCGTAGGTGACCTCGACGTCGAAGAAACGGTTCCCGTCGAAGACCCCGGTGTCGGCCAGCTCGAACTCGGGGTCGTGGAGGCCTCGCCGGCGGTTCTCCTCCACCAGGCGGGCGTAGGGGAACTCGGCCTGGGGGTAGCGGTAGAGCCAGCGCATCCAGGAGTGGGTGGGGGTGGAGTCGAGCGGCCACCAGTACTCCTTCACGTCCTCGCCGTGGTTGCCCTCCCCGTTGGCCAGGCCGAAGAGCCGCTCCTTGAGGATCGGGTCCCGCCCGTTCCACAGGGCGAGGGCGAGGCACAGGTGCTGCCAGCGGTCGCAGACGCCGGCCAGCCCGTCCTCTCCCCAGCGGTAAGCCCGCGAGCGGGCATGGTCGTGGGGAAAGTAGGACCAGGCGTCGCCGTCGGGGCTGTAGTCCTCCCGCACCGTGCCCCACTGACGGGCCGAGACGTAAGGCCCCCAGCGCTTCCAGTCGACCGTGCCCGCCCGAGCCTCGAGCAGCCGCCGCCGCTCCGCGTCGAGCTCGCCGGTCACAGGCCGGCAGGGCGCGCGGCGCCACGCGCACCATGACGCCGTGGTGGGTTCACGAACTCATGGTAGGCGCCTCGTCCCCGGGTCCCCTCCGCCCACGCCGCCCGAGGGCTCGGACGTCACCGCCCCACCGTCCACGCCTCGTCGGGCTGGGGGCGTCAGCCCCGTTACGGGTTGCGGAGCAGGCTCCGGAACTTGAGGCCCAGCCAGGGCTTGCGGCCCCAGGTCAGCAGCTGGCCCTTGGCGATCGGCCCCCACTCGCTCGTGCGCGCCCACGCCACCAGCAGGAAGGCGGTGGGGTCGACCGACAGGTGGCAGTCGACCTTGCGGGCAGGGCGGCGGGCGTCGATGGCGAGCGTTCCGTCCTCGAAGACGAAGTAGACGCGCTCTGCCGCCCCGCGGACGCGAACCTCGAAGCAGGCACGCAGGCCGGCAGCTTCGCTCTGGTCGACCATGCTGCGCGAGTCGAACGCCTGGAGCACGGGGACCAAGAACCCGAGCACGACCAGGGCGGCATGCGAGCGGTCGATCTCCCACGGCTTTCCCTCCGCCTGGGCGATGTCGTGGCCGTGGACGAGCGACTCGTTGAGCAGATGGCAGACGAACGTCGCCCGCGAGACCTTGGTGCCCTCCACCAGCCAGGGACTGCGGTCGTCGGCACGCGCGGTCGCGCACGCCCGCAGGAATCGGGCGGCGCTCGCCTCGATGCGGTCGGCCAGAGCCCCCAGATCCCGCTCGGGCTCCTGGGCGACCGCGGCGGTGGTGGCGTCGGCGAACTCCCCCATGTCCCCCAGCGGGAGAACCTGGTCCCCCAGCAGGCTGGGCTGCCTCGCCGCCAGGCGGGGTATCACCTCCCATGCCTGGGTCAGGTGGGTCGCCACCTCGGCCACGCTCCACACCCCCAGCGCGGGGGCGCCGGGGTCACGGACCGACCGCAGCAGGGCCGTCACCCGGGGGACCACGGCTTCGAGCGCCCCGCGGGCCTGCACCCAACGATCTGCCGTCACGACTGCTGCCATGAGCATGAGGCTACGGAGCTGGCGACGCCGACGCATCCGTCAACCGCCCGGCCCTGTGCCCCACCGCGCTCCTCCGGAGCCCGCCGCAGGGACAGCGGGGAGCCGGGTGACGACCGGGCGGGCAGGCTCACACGCGCCTCAGCCAGGGAGCCACCACGGCTTGGGCCGCGCGGAGATGTTCAGCGCGACGGTGCTGGAGCCTTCAGCGACCCGGGTGAACCGGATGGTCGCGGAGCAGGTGCCGCCAACCGGAACCGGTTCCTGCGTACAGGTCGTGCGGGTAACCACGAATTCGCCCGTGTTCGGACTCTCGATGCCCAGCTCGGTGATCTTGACGGGCTGCGTGCCCCGGTTCGTCAGGGTGATGGTCTGCTCAGAGGACTGGCCGAGCGGTGTCTGTTGCCCGAAGTTGAGTGGATCAGGAGCCATGTCGAGTACCGGGCGTGCCAGCAGCGGAGGGACGGCGAAGGCCATGATCACGACGACCACGACCCCGACCGCCGCGCCCACCAGCGTCTGCGTGTCGAGCCGCCGATGCCGCCGATGCCGGGCGGTCGACGTCGCCGAACGGTGCGCCTCAGCGGCGGCGCTGGCGGCCAGCTCCGCCCCGATGCGTTCGGTCAAGCTCGGGAGTGCGAGCACCGGAGGGACGAGCACACGCAGGCGGCGTCCTGCCTCTTGCATTGCCGCATAGGCCGTCTGGCAGGGCTCGCAGCCGTCGAGGTGCGCGAGCGTCTGTTCACGCTCGGGGCTTTTCAGCTTGCCGTCGATGTGAGCGGACAGCCGGGGGATGTAGTCGTTCCAACACTGGGCGGGAAGCGTGGCGGTGTCCACCTGAGCCAGCCGGAGCCAGTGGCCCAACTTGAAGCGGGCGCGGCACGTGAGCACATCAACGGCACCCGGCGTTTTTCCTAGAACCGCACCGATCGCGGCGGAGTCCAGCTCACCGAAGTAGCGCAGCTCCAGCGCCTCACGCTGGTCAGCCGTGAGCTGCTCGAGCGCCGGACGGACCTCTGTCCGGTCCTGGGCCAGCAGCGCAGTCCGCTCCGGGTCTTCCTCGAGCGGCGGGTAGGTCTGGAGCACCGCCGGCTCAGGAGCGTCTGAGCTGGGCGTTTCAGGGTGAGCCCGGCTGAGCCTGTTGATGACGAGGTTGCGGGCGGTCCTGTACAGGTAGGCGGGGTCGCCCTCGAGCCGGTCGAGGTGCTTGGCCGCGCGCACAAACGAGTCGGCGACGATGTCTTCTGCGTCGTGGTGGTTGCCAACACGGCCACGGACGTAGCGGAACAGCTGGCGGGAGTAGTCACGGTAGTAGCCCTCCCACGCCTCGCGTTCGTCCATACCCGCACCGCCAGCGCCGATCCTCCCATCCCACGGTACTTGCCGACGAAACAATCCGCGCTCCGGCTGTAAGGAATTTCCAGCTCGTGGGTGATAAGGAGCGACAGACCTCCGCACGAAGAGGAGACAGCGTGTCGCGCTCAACCCGCAGAAGCGCACATTAACGGAAAGGCTGGACAGTCGTGACCCTACGGTGGAGCGCCTCGTGATGGTCGACGTCACTTGGGCGTACTGCCGCTTCGCCGAACGGGAAGGGCCTGAGGAGCAGGTCTGGAATCAGTACAGGAACCTCCTGAACGGACTACTCGTCCTCCACGAAGACGATCCCGGTTCGCCAGGCGCGTGGATCCTCCACGACCCGCAGCAGGAGGGCGAGGTCCCCGAATGGCGCAGCGGAGTCGACGCCCAGCGGACGGTCGGGCTCATCGCACAGGGGTTGAGGCAGTGCGAGCTGGCCTCGACTCGCGCCTGGATGGAGCACGAGCAGAAGCTGCTTGCCACGCAAATGAACCTGTCCGGTTGCCGGATCTACCTCGCCCCGGAGCGGGCCATGGCGTTGGCGACAAAGCTGATCACACAGCCGGACCCCTCGACCTGTCCCATTCCCGACCACATCCACGTCTGCATCGACTTCCGCTTCCAGGAGCACCTCGGCCGCTACTGGCTCTACGCGACGCTGTCGGTCTGGACGTACAAGCCCTCGAGTGACGAGCACGCGCCCCCATCCACGCCCGCAACGAGAACAGCTCTGCGGCTGTCGCCCAGCGACGTTGCCGACCTCCACAACTGGCATCAGGCGCTGCGCGTGGGGTTCAAGGAACGCGTCCGCGAGCACTTCCGCCTCGCGGAGATGACGATCCTCGACCGCGAACACCGGCCGCCGCGGTTCTGGTACACGAGAAACACCAAGCCTTTGGCGACACCCAGAACCATTGACGACCTCACCGTCGACCGCCTCAACACGCTCGTCAACGCGCTGCCCTGCGCACCCGACGTCCGCAGCGCCGGGGTGGCAGCCGGCGTGATCGACGAAGGGATCCTTGTGCTGCGGCGCTTCGTCCCGGACGACGAGGGAGAGCTCCCCTGCTACCTGATCTATCCGTACCGCGGAGAGCGGGCCGAGCGGGAGAACGAGGCCCGGCTGGTGGCGTGGGAGCTGACAGATCTGGAGGCTTCCGCCGCCGCGCAGCTGTTCGAAGTCGTGACGAGCCTGGACATCTACGCCAGCCATCTACGGGTGTACGAGGCGGTTGTCCACGAGGCCGAGGAACTGTGGGATCAGCTCGCGTTGTACCTGCCGATGAAGAAGGGTCGCCACGTCCACCCCCTGATTGAGTTGGTCCACCAGACCTTGCTCCAGGGCATCGCCGACCTCGACCAGGTCGCGATCCAGACGAAGGAGAGGGAGTGGAGGGTCGAGCGGTCGGCGAGCGACCTGAAAGATCGATTCGGTAGGACGTTCACCGAGCGACCCCTGACCTGCCTGCCAGGAGCGGACCCAATCAGCGTTTCGCTGATCAAGACCGGGTACTTCGAGAAGGCCGCTCTGCTGGCGAAGCGCGTCTTGAGCCACGCGGCCCAGGTCCAGTCCAGCTACAGAACGTTGCTGAACGGAATCACGCGTGCGTTCGATGAGCAGCGGGTCCGCGGGATCGACGTGCTGCAGCACGTCGGTCTCGTGCTCGCCGTCCTCGTGGTGGTGTTCGGGTTTGTTCCCGAGGCCCTGAACGTGATATTTGACTGGTGGGACCCCACCCTGCTCGCCCTTCTGACCACAGTCGGGATAGTCGGGTTTGGAATTTTAGGGTCCATGGTGCTCTGGCGGATGCGAAGGCTCCGCACCCTCGGGTCGGCGCGATTCAGGCCGCACCACAAACAGCTCCAGGAATTCCTCGCCAGCTGCGCGACCGACCGCCTGACCCGCTTCCGCGAGGATGGCTGGAAGCGGGTGCGGGCGACGCTCGACGAGCCGTCGAAGAACGAGGGAAGCGCATGGAATGAGTTCTTCGCGGAGTGGGACAAGCGCGACTACGAGCTCGCCCACCAGTGCGCGGAGCTCCTCGACGAGTTGGTCCGCTTTGAGGTCTCCGAGTCCGCCTGGAGCGACAGGACCCCCCGACTGGGGGATCTGGCCAGGCAGGTGGAGCGGTGGGC